>CAZVQJ010000092.1:1634-10692 GCA_964629165.1 uncultured Puniceicoccaceae bacterium | reverse complement strand
ACTCAAAGGCATGCCTGCCATGCCTGATGAACCGATTGATTGGCCGATTGACGGCACGCTCGACCTGCACGCCTTCCGTCCGCAGGAAGTGAGTGCTCTTCTCGACGCTTACTTTGAGGCCTGCCTCGAGAAGGGTATCCAACAGGTTCGGGTCATTCATGGAAAAGGCGTCGGAACCCTGCGCCGAACGGTGGAACATCACCTGAAACAAGATCCGCGCGTCGAAGGCTTCGCTCCTGGCGGATTCGGGGGCGGCAGCTGGGGAGCAACCCTCGTCCGCCTCAAACCCGTCAACCGCTGACCGGGAGCGGGCGCGCTGGCTCACTCGCCCCTTCCCTCGTGCCACTCTGACCCTGCCGGGCACCTGCGGCGGTGCACAAACCGCTGATCTTTCGCAGATTGCCGCGAGAGCATTTCGGCATCGGATCTGCATCAAGGATCCTGAAGGGAGAAGACAATGCTACAATTCAACCGTTACAACGAACCCGCGAAATTTCATCCACTGCTCGATTTCGATAGTTATTTTGACGAAAAGTTCAGTGCCAAGGGCTCGCTTGCCGATTGGTTCAACCGCGGAAGTCCGCAGCCGCTTCGGCCACATGTCGCCGTCTGGGAGTTTGCGCACGGTTACGAACTCAGGGCGGAGCTTCCTGGCATTGATTACGAGAACGTGCAAATTGCCATCATCGATGGCGTGCTCACCTTGGAAGCAAAAAGCGAAGGGCGTGAACCGAGCGCCGGTCATCCGGGCAATCATCCCTACCACTTTCTACGGCAACTAACGCTGCCTCAAGACGTTACGATCGAAGAAATCACCGCCAGACTTGCCGATGAGGAGTTGCGTGTCACCTTGCCAAAGACACCCGAGGAGAGATTTCCCGATTAATTTCCACCCATGCCAACAACTCCTGGAATAAGAACCATGAATAACACTCTTACCCAGTGCAGGCCGTTCCCAAGTCCGGCGCCCGTGGGCAAGCAGCTTTCACGGAGCGTGAACCAAAATGAACGGTCTGTGTCATGCGCAGTCTATTCAAGCAGGAGATTTAGCTGAGTTTTTGAATCTTTGGATTTCGGTCGCGCAAGCGGCCGTATGAGAGACAGCCAAGGACAGCGAGAGACAGAGACCATAGCAGGAGTTAAAACCCCGAGCTAGCTTCGGGGTCTCCCAAAGCCGGTAGGATTAGAGCCCTACCGGCTTCTTTTTATCCAGATTCCTCACACCGGTGGTTGCCCTTGTCCCGTCGTCCGGCGTCGAATCGCGGTCATGCCGCTCCCGTCCTTACCGATCGACGCCGTTGCCCCTCACCTTCGCGACGCATGGGAGCGGAAACAGAACTTCATCCTGACCGCGCCCACCGGCTCGGGAAAATCGACGCGGGTGCCTGGAATGATCGCTGACCTCGCGGCGGGAAACGGAAAGATCATTGTCCTGCAACCCCGGCGCATGGCGGCGAAATGGCTTGCCCGTCGAGTCGCCGCGGAACGCGCCACAACGGTCGGCGAGAGTGTCGGCTATCAGATCCGGCACGAATCCCGGATGAGCGCTGCCACACGGATCCTCTTTGTGACCGAAGGTGTCCTCCTGCGGCGCCTCCAGGGAGATCCGGAACTTTCCGGCGTCGCCGCACTTCTCTTCGACGAGTTCCATGAGCGCCACCTTCAGGGAGATGTCGGGCTCGCCGTCGCGCACACTCTCCAGGGCGGGTGCCGACCGGATCTTCGCATCGGGGTCATGTCGGCGACACTGGAGACGTCCGGCCTCGAAGCTTTTCTCGCTCCCGCCGCCATCATTCATGCCGAAGGACGCACCTTTCCGGTCGATATCGCTTTCGCCCGCGCGAGCCAGCTGAATCGGCGCAGTCCGATCTGGGAGCAGGCGACGGATGCATTTCGGACGGAGGCGAAAAAAGGGTTTTCCGGTGACTGCCTGATCTTCATGCCGGGTGTTGCGGAAATCCACCGGACGATCGAGAGCCTGCGAAGACTGCCGGAATCGCAGTCCTTCGACCTGCACCCCTTATATGGTGAAATGGCTCCGGAGGCCCAGGATGCGGTTTTCGGCAAGGGCGCCCAACCGAAGATCATTGTCTCGACGAATATCGCGGAAACATCGCTCACGCTCCCACAAGTGCGCCTTGTCATCGACAGCGGCCAAGCCCGGATCGCGGGTTACGATGCGAACCGGGGTCTGAATACCCTGCTTGTCGAACCGATCAGCCAAGCCTCCGCCGATCAGCGGGCGGGCCGCGCCGGCCGGGTGGCGCCCGGACGCTGCTTCCGGCTCTGGACGGAATCGGAGCACGCCCACCGCCCCCGATTCCTCGCCCCGGAAATCCATCGCCTCGACCTTGCGGAAATTCTCCTCGCCCTGCATGCGAGCAGCCTTGGGGAGGCCCGTCGCTTCGATTGGTTTGAGCCGCCCGCGACTCACCGCATCGAGGAGGCCGAGGCCCTCTTGCAGCAACTACGCGCCATTGATGACGCCGGCGAACTCACGCCTCTGGGACGTCGTATGGCGGCACTACCTCTGCACCCGAGACTATCGGCGATCGTCCTCGAAGCGCAGGCACAGGGTTGCCTGGAGGAAGGGTGTTTGCTCGCTGCTCTTCTCGAGGGTCGCTCCCTCTTCGTGCGAAAGGCAGATGAAGCCTGCCTGCGCCGGCGCGACTCCCTCCTCGATCCTGCCATCGATGCCGGCTCCGACCATCTTGCCCTTCTGCTCGCATGGCAGGCGGCTGCCCACGCTCGATTCCAACCGGAATGGGGGCGCGCACATGCCATCCATACCGCCGCGGCGCGCCAGGTCGGACAAACCACACAGCAGCTTCTACGGCTTCTTGATCGGGATGCGCGCGCAGGCGAGAAGGAGGTTCTTACCCGGGAACGCCTGCAATCCATCCTCCTGGCAGGGTTTGCCGACAATGTTGCCCGACGGTTGAATCCCTCCAATTATTCGGTCGAAACCGCCCGTGGTCGCAACGGAGAAATCGGTCGATCAAGCCTCGCCCGCGAAGCGGAATGGATCGTCGCAACCGACATGCAAGAGCGCACGGCAGGACGTGAAGTCTCGGTCTTTCTCGAACAGAATACGCCGATCTCACTCGGCCTCCTCCGGGAACTTTTTCCAGAGGAGTTCAAAACGGCCACGCACGCGAGACTTGAGGGCCGGCAGCGGCGGGTCGTGACGGTTGAGGAGACACGCTTCCGGTCCCTGACGGTTGAGAGTCGCGAGATCGGGGAGGGAGATGTCCAGCAGGCGGCAGAGATTCTCGCGAAAGCGGTCATCAGCGGAGAACTGACGCTAAAGCACTGGAATGATCGGGTGGAACAATGGATTTCGCGGGTCAATTTCCTCGCCCGGACCTGCCCCGACTACGGGTTTGTTCCCTTCACCGAAGAGGATCGAAAATGTGTGATTGAGCAGGTCTCTTACGGTGCCACCGCCTACAGCCAGTTGAAAGACCGGCCCCTCCAGCCCTTTCTCGATGACTGGCTACCGGCGGGCCTCGCTTCGGAAGTGGAGCGGTTGGCGCCGACTGAGATCGTCCTCGGAGAACGGAAGAGATTCCGGCTCCGCTACCCGGAGGAAGGACCTCCGGTGGCAAGCGGCCAGATCCAGAAATTCTATGACATCTCTCATCAACACCTTGCCATCGCTGACGGCCGAGCGCTTCCCCGCATCGAACTACTCGCCCCGAACCAGCGCCCAGTGCAGGTTACAGATCATCTCGACGCCTTCTGGGGCGGTTCCTATCCGGAGATCAGGAAGCAGCTTCGAGGTCGCTACCCGAAACATGAATGGCGGTAGCAGAGAGCAAAAAGGCTACCCCGCAGGGTAGCCTTTCATGAGAACAAAATCCGCTGAACTACTCTTTGAAGCTAGCTGAAACAGAGAGTGGAGCGGTAGCACATCAATCGGGGGTGATGGAGGCACCTACGGGAAAATCCGTCAAACAAATAAGGCATAATGCCTAAAATGCTCCCAATTAACTCCCTTCGCCTACTGAAAATGATGGCCGGAGCGATTCAGGATATCCATGGCGTCGTCCAGCCGATCGGCCGGGACAATCAGATAATCGGTGTCATGAGTGGAGATCGAAAAGACACTGATCTGCTTGGCTGCCAAGGGCATCGTGAGGCTCGAAACGATGCCGGAAAGACTCAGGTCGAGACTCTCCGCGACGTGGAAGGCCCGCCAGCCGCCGACCGCTGCGATCCCTTCCGGAACAACGCTCGACGCGATGAAGAGGGACAATTCCGAATCCGAGCGCGTAATCGAATAAAAGGGACTTTTCCACACGAAGTCGGGAATCGCCTCGTGGGGCTCGAGACGCAGGACCGAAAGAGGAAACTCAAGAATGTGGAGATTCATACACCCTCGGAAGAGTCGACGCGGTTGGCTTCTCTTCCAGCAGCTGCTTTTTGAGCCACCTTCTTCGTCGTCGTTCGCTTTGTCGCCTTTTTTGCCACCTTCTTTACGGCCTTCTTGACCGCCGTCTTTTTCACGGCCGCTTTCTTCGTCGCCGTCTTTTTCACCGCCTTCTTGGCGGAAGATCCGGGAGTCTTTCGAGCCCCTTTCTTGGCCGGCGCGGCCTCCTTGTTCGCTGGCGGCGGCGAAGCCTTCACCGGCTGCTGAACCGGTTTCTTTTGATCCGCTGGAGCGGGGTCTGCCTGGGGTGAAACTCTCGACTCGCCAGCAACAGAACCTGCCGACGCCTTGGCAGCGGCCGCGGCACTTCGTTCCGCGAAAGATTTTGGTTCCGGGATGCCGTCGATCGGGCCCGGACGACGCTCCGTCTCTACCGGGCGATCCTGGCGGGATGGCGGGCGAGGCTTGCGCCCTTTCCGCCGACGGCTACCGAAGCCGGCGGCTACCGGTGCCATCGCGGCGGCGTCAGTCGACACCTCCGTCGGCCGATCAGGTCCGGCTGGTTCCTTCCGTGCCGGGTCCCGACGATCCTCTCGCTCGGTTGCTGCACGGCGATCGCCTCGTCGATCATCCGCGCGGCGATCCTCCCTTCCATTCCGGGTCGCTTCCGGGCCGCGCGAATCGGGCCTCCTTGCGGTCTCCTCCCGCTCCTCACGCGGTGCCTGCTCAGCGTCCGGACGTTCTGTTGACGACGGCTCGGTCGTGGGACGCGCTTCCGACTCAGGCCCGTCATCATCGCGGCGACGACGGCGACGACGGCGACGTTTCTTGGGCCCTTCGCGGGGAGGCTCGCCGGCACGGGCAGCTTCGCGCTCGTGGGTGTCCGCCTGTGAACGCTCTTCGTCCTCGGCCTCGCGGTCGAGCTGTTCTTCCGCTTCAATCAATTCACGCGGCACCGTGTAGGGGATCGGTTTCGGCTTTGGATAGGGCACCTCACGCATCGGCGGAATCGGCTTTTCGACAAGCCGCTCCGGACGGATCACCACCTCCGTGATGACGTTTGCGCGGTCGTTCTGCACGATCGTCCCGAGGGCATCCGCAACCACCTGAGGATCGATCGCGCTTTGCGGCCGGTCGCCGTTGGCCATGGGGGCATCCGCCGGTCGCCAGCGATTGGGTTCCGGAGAGATTGTGCTGAAGGTGACGCCGTGGTCACGAAACTCCTGGAAGAGCACTTCGTGCATCCAACGCAACCCACCTGCCGCAGCGGCCCCGACAGGACCTCCCCGCGAAGTTTCCGGAGTTGCCGAGCTGATCGTGATCACTTTGCCCTGCACACGCTTCAGCCCGGGCAGAAAACAGCGAATGAGGATGAGCGGGCAGAGCAGATTCACATTGAGCGAACGCGCAAAATCTCCGCCCGCGCTTTCTCCCATCCCGTCGGAAGAGAAGAGCTTGGCGTTGTTCACCAGGAGGCAGACCGCGTCTTCCTTGCCGAGAATCTCCCGAGCCTTGTGTTCGACCATGCCGGGATCGGTCAGATCACAGGGAATAGGCCGGAACTCAACGTTCTGAAGCGGTGATTCATTGTAGTTTCCACCAAGACCATACACACGAAAGCCGAGCGAAAGCAGCTTGCGCGAAATCGCCAGTCCGAGGCCGGAGGACGCTCCGGTAACGACAGCTATGTCCATAAAATAATAATCGATGCGCGGGAAAAACGGACATCCTCCTGCCATGGCTGGCAGATACAACGGACACACTTTTTCACCGTAAGAAATCGGGTAGCTAGCACGCTCATACGTGGAATGCAAGAAACCGCTGAAAAGGGTGCGCCGGGATCTTCCTCATCGGCCCGTCAACCCGCCTCTCCCACCCGTCGAAAGAAATCCTGCCGTCGCCCCTCTGGCGCGGCGAAACAGCATGTCTTTTGCGGCATCTTCAGCTGATCTCCTCCACGTGTACCTCATGCGCCGCTCCATTGATCGTGAGGCGTATGTGGCGACCCTTGCCGGTGGTGAAGGATGCGCCGGGGGCCGACGGGGCGGTACGGGTCGATGCCGCCGACGGAGCCGCCACCGAAGAGGCTGTCGCCGACGGGGCAGTCCGCCGGGCGGCATAATATTTGGTGAGTTCCTGCGGGAACATCGCGTGGATGACGCAGTGTTCATCGTCGGTCGGCAGGTCCTGCGCCCTCAGCTCGCCGCGAAGCTTTTCCATCCCCGGTTCCTTCAGGTCGGCCGGTCGGCAGGTGATGGATTCCTTTCCGGACTTTTCCGCCGCGAGGCGTTGGACCTTCGGGTCAACCGGCGCCGGCGTCGTGCCATAATAGCCGAGTGCGATATCCATCGCCTGCGGGCTGAAGTTCTTCCAGCGGCCAAACTTGACATTGAGCATGGCCTGCACCCCGACGATCTGCGAGGTCGGCGTCACGAGTGGAATCCAGCCAAGGGCTTCGCGCACGACGGGGATCTCCTTGAAGACGTCGTCGAAGCGGTCCTCCATCTTCTGCTCCTTCAGCTGGTTGCGAAAGTTGGAGAGCATCCCTCCGGGCACTTGATAGGTGAGGGCATCGGAATCGACGATTTCATTGGTGTGCGACGTGAATGACGCCAGTTCCGCGTACACCCCCGTGAAGTGCTCCCGCAGGACCTGCAGCGTTTTCCGATCATATGCGGGGCACCGCGGATGGTCCTCCAGCATGCTCAGCATGCGCACCGTATCAGGCTGGGCAGTCCCGTTCGCGAAAGGCGTGATCGAGGTGTCGATCGCATCCGCCCCTGCTTCAATGGCCGCGTAATAGGTGGCCGCTCCCAGTCCGGCGGTCTCGTGCGTGTGCACGACAACGGGGATCTTCACACGCTTCTTCAGGCCACTCACGATCTGGTGGCATTTGAAGGGAGGAATCAGGCCCGCCATGTCCTTGAGGCAGATCGAGTGGCATCCGATTTCCTCCAGTTCGATCCCCATCTCGAGAAACTTCTCTACCGTGTGCACGGGACTCGATGTGTAGCAGATCACTCCCTGGGCATGCTTGCCTGCATCCCGGGCGGCCTTCACCGCCGTGCGAATGTTCCGCACATCGTTGAGCGCGTCGAAGATGCGGAAGATGTCCATCCCGTGCTTCGCCGAACATTGAATGAAGGTACTGACCACATCGTCGGGAAAATGCTGATACTGCACGATGTTCTGGCCGCGCAGGAGCATCATGTGCGGGGTCTTCGGCGTCGCCTTTTTGATCGCATCCAACCGATCGAAGGGGAACTCGCCCAGAAACCGCAGGCCGGAGTCGATCGTGGCGCCCCCCCAGGTTTCGAGCGCGCCAAAGCCGAGGCCGTCGAGCATCTCGAGCACCGGCAGCATCTGCTCGGTACGCATCCGGGTGGCGGCGAGTGACTGGTGGCCATCGCGCAAGACAGTGTTGTTGAAAACGATCGGTGTGGTCATCAGTAGCGGCGAGCGTGGAAGGCAGTAAATGCCGATGCAACCATCAATCGGCCGGGACCCGTCACGGTGCCATCGCGGCAGTCAGTTCACGCGCCGCAGCGGCCGCGGCGGTGGCAAAATCGTCTCCCTTTCCGGCGTAGATGATGTCCCGTGAACTATTGATCAAGAGTCCGAATCCGCTCGCGTCCCTCCCCTCGCGCAGGACCGCTGCGAGATCTCCGCCCTGGGCACCCACCCCCGGAACGAGGAGCGGCAACGATGGCGCCACGGCGCGCACGCGGCGCAGTTCGCTCGGATAGGTGGCACCGACAACGAGCCCGAGATTGTTGTTCCGGTTCCAGTCTTCGTTCGCCCGGCGGGCAACAACTTCGAAGAGAGGTTGCCCATTCACCGAAAGGCTCTGGAACTCCCCGGAACCCGGGTTCGATGTCCGGCAGAGGACAAACACGCCATGCGCCGGATCGTCGCTGAAGGGTGCGATTGTATCTCCGCCCATGTACGGGTTTACGGTCACGGCATCGGCACCGTAGATCCCGAACGCCTCCCGGGCATAGCGAACCGCCGTATTTCCGATATCTCCCCGCTTCGCATCGAGAATCGTAATCTTTTCGGGAAACCGTTCGCGGAGGAAAGCCAAGGTCGCCTTCAGCTCGTCCAGACGATCTTCCGCCGCATAATGGGCAAACTGCGGTTTGAAGGCACACGCGAAGGGAGCCGTCGCTTCGATAATCGCCCGATTGAAGGCAAAGAGCGGCTGCGCCTCGTTGCGAAGGACCGCCGGCATCCGTGCGAGGTCCGGATCAAGCCCCACACACAGCATCGAACCTGAACGACGCCAGGCTGCCTCGAGCTTACGGTTGAATGTCATGAGAGCGAGATCACCTGCCGCGTCTTGCGGTGGCGATCAAATCCGCAAGCGCCCTCATCCGGCACCTGTGCGCGGGGATCGACGCTCATCCTCCCGGAAAAACTCCCGCGTGGGTGTGCCCTTCGTGAAGATCGATGCCGGGAATCTCGTCTGCGAGCCGGTCTCCCGCACGCTGCCATTCGGGCGCGTCCTGAAACGAGGCAAGCAGTGTGAGCGACCGTTCCGCTGCCTGCAGATCGCCACGTTCCCACGTTGCCACCGCATGATGGTAGGCGGCTTCCGCCCGTACCACCTGAAGGACGGAGGCGTCCCTCGCGAGATCCTCAAGAAGGGCGAGGCCGCTCGCATCCCCTTGGCGCAACCGGGAAATC
>CAZVQJ010000092.1:0-1624 GCA_964629165.1 uncultured Puniceicoccaceae bacterium | reverse complement strand
GCGCGCCCGGCGAGAGGAGAGTCGGAAAGTCCCGCCAGAGCCGCTTCATAGTGGCTCCCGGCCTGGAGGAAAGCGCCTTCCGCGAACTCGGCATCGGCAGCCGCGAGGTATGCCAGACCGCCCAGCCGGTGTTTCGCGTTTTCCTGGGCAAAGACAATGCGTGCATCCGACGCCGTCGCCTCCTGATAAGCGGCCTGCATCCCGGCTTCGCTCTGCTTCTGGAGCAGGTTGAAAACCTGGGAAACCAGCACCACCACCGCGATCGCACCAATCGCCCCAAAGATGAAGACGCCGTACTTCTTCCAGAACTCGTTGAAGCGTTCCTCCACGTCCGCGTCTGGCGGCAGGTCACTGCCGGGGCGCAGGTGGGTCGCGGCGTCAGCCGGCGTAAGGACTTTCTTTTCCTCGTCTTTCATCAGGAATGGGGTAAAAAACGGCGAAGGCTCAGTCGAAAACAGAACGGCGTCAATGGCGTTTCTTCGGCTTGTGTCGCCTCTTTACCGCAGGCGGGCGTGAAACTCCTGGATCGGGCGCACCGTGATCTCGCGACGCTTCATGGCACTGAGGGCATCCACCGTCATCCGGGCTCCCGAGAGGGTCGAGATGATCGGAACCCGATACTTTACCGCGATCGTCCGGATGCGATTCTCATCCTGACGCGGCAACATGCCACTGGGCGTGTTGATGATGAGCGCAATCTCACCATTCTTGAGGAGGTCGGAGATGTTCGGGCGCCCTTCGTTCAACTTGTAAATACGCCGCACGGGCACGTTGTGTTTCTCGAGGATGCTCGCCGTTCCCGCGGTGGAAACGAGGGTGAATCCCAGATCCACAAACCGTCGGGCGATATCGACCGCGAGTTCCTTGTCCGCGTCCTTCACGGAGAGAAACAGGGCACCCTCCGTCGGCAAGGGAGGTCCCGCCGCAAACTGCGATTTAGCAAAGGCGATCCCGAGGTCATCGTCGATACCCATTACCTCACCGGTGGATCGCATCTCAGGCGTGAGTGCGATCGGGGCACCGGGAAAGCGTGCGAAGGGAAAGACACTTTCCTTCACCGCCCAGTAGGGCGAGACGACCTCCTCGGTGAATCCAATCTCCTGTAACGTCTTCCCCGCCATGACGAGTGCGGCGTATTTAGCGAGAGGTACACCGACCGCCTTCGAGACAAAGGGAACCGTGCGACTGGCCCGCGGATTGACCTCGAGCACGTAGAGGTCGTTGTCCTTGATCGCGAACTGGATGTTCATCAGCCCGCGCACCCCGAGGGCTTTCGCAAGGGCGCTCGTTGCCTCCCGCACCTCGGCCAGGACGCGACGGCCCAGGCTGTGCGGCGGCATGACCATCGCGGCATCCCCGCTGTGCACCCCGGCGAATTCAATATGTTCAAGCATGCCGCCGATGACGGTGGTTTCCCCGTCACTGATCGCATCGACATCGAGTTCGATCGCATCTTCGAGGAACTGATCGAGAAGAACCGGTTTGCCCGGCGCCACGTCGAAGACCTCCCGCAGGACCTGCCGCATTTCGGATTCATTGTAGATAATGAACATGCCGCGGCCACCGAGGACAAAACTGGGGCGTAGAAGGATCTGAAAACCGATACGTCCCGCCTCGATGTACG
>CAZVQJ010000091.1:0-11086 GCA_964629165.1 uncultured Puniceicoccaceae bacterium | reverse complement strand
CACGCTCGGCATCCTCTGCGATCCACAGCACCCGGCCTTCGCCTTATTCCCCACCGAAAGCCATTCCAATTGGCAATGGTGGTATCCGATCCATGAAGGCGGTGCGATGGTCCTTGACGACCTTCCGTCCGCTTTATCGCCGATTGTCCGGGTAATCGATGACTGGTATCGGGCACGTCGGCTTGCAATGCTTCTGGAGGCGAGGGTGGGCGCCGGACGCCTCCTCCTGTGCAGCGTCGATGTGTTGAACGCGCGCGACCCCGTGAATCGGCAGTTGCTCGCCAGCCTGCTTGCGTATGCAGGAAGCGACGATTTTCGTCCCGAGGTTCCGCTCGATGAGTCCGCTCTGGCCGGGCTCTTCGCCTGAGCGGCGCGAATCGTTCAGACGCTGTCGGCGAGTGCCTGCGCGCGGAGGGACAATTCAGCAGCCTTGAAGGCGTGGTGCTGCGTCATGGCGATCTCGGTCCGGTTGAGACAGTCGAGGATGCATTCACCGAAAAACGGGAACCCCACCTTCCCGGCGCAGTCGATCCGATGTTCCCCCGCTCCGTCGACGAGGTAAATGACATCTCCACCGGTCCCGCGGGTGACATCGATATATTTGCGGATTTCGAGATACCCGTTTGTGCCGACTGCAAACATGCGGCCATCTCCCCAGGTTCCGAGTCCATCCGGGGTGAACCAATCCACGCGGGAATGGCAGGAAGCACCGGTATCGAGGTGGAAAACCGCTTCCCCGAAATCCTCGAACTCCGGTCGGTCTGGATGGGCGAAGTTTGCCACACGGGCGTGCTTGACCTCGCCGTCACGGGCGCCGGTGTAATGAAGAAATTGATCCACCTGGTGCGAACAGATATCGGTGAGGATTCCGCCGAACTTCGATTTCTGATAAAACCAGTTAGGGCGCCCCCTTCCGTGGCGGTGGGGTCCCATAATGCTGATGTGGATGATATCGCCGATCGCACCCGAACGAATGAGGGTATCGGCATGGACGGAAGACTCCACGTGGAGGCGTTCACTGTAGTAAACGATGTACTTGCGCCCGGTCGCTTGCGCCGCGATGCGCGCGTCTTCGAGCTGCTCAAGGGAGGTGAAGGGGCATTTGTCCGTGAAGTAATCCTTGCCCGCCCGCATCACACGACAGCCGAGGGGACCGCGGTCACAGGGAACCGCCGCCGCCGCGACGAGCTGGACGGCGTCATCATCGAGAATCTCCTCCATGCTTCGGGCGGCGCGCACACCGGTCGAAGCATAGCGGGTGAGGAAGTCATTGAGCCGCGCCTCATCCGTGTCGAAGACTGACCGCAGCGTGGCACCAGCCTCAAGCAGGCCCTCCGTCTGCATGTAAATGTGCCCATGGTCGAGGTGTGCGACACTGAAAACGAATTCGCCCGGAGCGACGACGGCTTCTGGCAGTTTTCCGGAGGGAGCATAGCTCTGGGATGTGTGGGTCATGATGCGATCGAATAAATTTTGCCCGTGAAGGCAGGTGGAAGGACACTGCCTTAGCGGGGTTCCCTGAATTCCTCCCGGAACGAATTCGAGTCAACCAGATAACAGGGAGCGCTCGCGTAGCCTTCCGGTGGCGACGATGCGGCGGCATCCGGGGATGACAGCGATTTGTCGGCATCTTCGAGGAGTTCCTGAAGGAGCGACCGGTGACACCGTGCAGGATCCTCGCAGAAGCAGCCGAGCGCAAGGGGCTGATGCCGGGACAAACGTGCGACGAGCTCGATCACGGCGCGGGGTTCGGCCTTCTTCATCTCCGCCCGGTAGGCGCGGGCGAATGCAGGATGGGCGATCTCCTCGTGGCGAAATTTGCGGACGAGTTCGCTGCTGGGCGCGAGAACCGGCAGCCAGAGATCGAAGTATCCGCGTGCGGCGTAGTCCGTCTTCTTGATGCCTCGGGGCAGGTGCCGCGCAACGCCGAGGCGGAGCCCCGTGACTTCCGCAGACGCGCCGTATCGATAGGTCGTGATTTTGCTCGGCATCCCGTTACTTCTCATCGCCCCCGCTGATCGCCTGCTCCAGGTCGGTGATGAGGGCGTCGATCGATTCCACGCCGACGGAGAGGCGGACGAGCCCGTCGCCCAATCCTGCCCGACGCCGTTGTTCCACCGTCATTCCACGATGACTGGTGGTCGCTGGTGTCGTGGCGAGACTCTCCATGCCACCCAGACTCACTGCGTGGAGGATCACGCGGATGCGGCTGAGAAATTGCCGCGCGGCCTGCTCTCCTCCGCGCAGCTCGAAGGACAGCAGGCTGCTCCCGTGGCGCATCTGCCGGCGAAAAATATCTTCGTCCCCGGAAAGGCCGGGGAAGTGGACCTGTGTCACTTCCGGGCGCTCCCGGAGCCACCGGGCAACCGCCAGTCCGTTGTGGTTGTGGGCCTGCATGCGGAGCGCAAAGGTGCGCAGCCCACGCAGCGTCAACCAGGCGTCGAGGGCGTTGACGGTCGCACCGAAATTCTTGTGCACGCTCTTCGCCGCTGGCGAGAAGGCTTCCCGCGCAACGACACAACCACCGATCATATCGGAGTGACCGTTGAGGAACTTGCTCGTGGAATGCACCACGAAGTCGGCGCCGAGGGCAATTGGCTGCTGATTGTAGGGGGTTGCCACCGTATTATCCACCACGACGGCCGCCCCTGCGGTTCGGGCAGCCGCCACCGTCGCAGCGATATCGACTAGCCGCATCAACGGATTCGAAGGAGTTTCGAAAAGCACCACGCCAGCCCGTGAGACCGCCTCGTGCCATCGATCTGTGTGCATTGCATCGACGAATTCCACGGGAAGGCCGAAGGTCGAACGAAGGATTTCGAGCACTTCGCAGCTGCCTCCGTAGAGGTCGGAGGATGCCACGATCGGTCCCCGGCTGTCCTGCAGCGCCATCGCAATCGCACAGTGCACGGCGGCGTTGCCCGAACTCGTCACGACCGCTTCGGCACCGCCTTCAAGTCGCGCGAGGGCTTGGGCCAGCACATCGACAGTCGGGTTCCCGAAACGGGTATAGGCATATCCCGCTCGCGTTCCAGAAAAGAGGGCTTCTGCGTCGTCGGGGGTACCGAGGTTGAACACCGTCGACTGCGCGATTGGCACCTGAAAAGGTCCCCGCTCCGAGTCGGCATGATCGGACCCGAGGTGCGCGCAGATCGTTTCCAGATCGGGCGGTCCCTGCGATGCCGCGCCGTCCCCTGCGATTCCAGCCGTCGTCATAGCCACGTGATGGGACGCGCGTGTCGTCAAGGCAAGCTTTGCAGCAGAGGGCACCCGTCGTGACGAGAGACAATCGATTTCTTCACCGTTTTGCCTAGCTTGACTTTGCTCCGGATTCAGGGCAAAGAAGTGGGTAATCAATTGCTCATTCAGAATGTCACCGATCGTTCAGATTCCACGGCAGTGTTTCCGTGAGCTGACCCTAGTGGTCTGCCCGGGTTTACCCGGTGCTTGCCACTGACGGCCGCGTGACAAATCGATTCTGTCCGGCGCCCCTTCAGGTTTAGCAAGCACCGGGCAAACCTCCTGCACGATCCGCGGCACTGACTCCAAGACCCCGCAACCGCGTACTCGCGCACCAGACCCCACAATAGAGGGATTCCGCGCCGTTCAACCCCACTCAACGCCCACGGCTATTCATCTGGCAGTGAGCATTTTCAGCGTACTCAGCCCAATGAAAATTTTATTCGTCTCAGATCTTCATTACTTCCATCCGTGGTTCGACTGGTTGCGTAACGACGCCCCGGATCGCGATGTGCTTGTCATCGCCGGAGATCTTTTGAACCAGAATCATCCAACACCGCATCACCGGCAGGTCGAATGGGCCTCGGCGTGGATTCAACAGCTTGCAGGTCCTCTCTGCATTAGCAGCGGAAACCATGATCGCACGTGGGACTCCCGCGCAAACCAATGGAACCCCGCCTCTTGGCTCCGACAGGTCGAACGCGCGGATTTCTGGGCCTGTGGAGATGTCGCTGTGATCGATGGTATTTCGCTTCAGACGACGGAATATCGCGCGTCCATTCCGGACGAAGCGGCCGACATCTTGATCACGCACAGCCCTCCCCATGGCTCGACCGTTTCCAGGTCCGAGGATGGATGGGATGGTGGGGAGCCGGATTTGACCGAGCTGATCAAGGACCGTTCGCCAAAAATGCTCCTGTGCGGTCATCAACACCTGCCCAATCAGTGGTTTTCGAGGCTGGGCGACACGCTCTGCATCAACCCGGGCATGCAGCTTGGCGCGCGCGTGCCGAACCACATCATGATCGATACCGAAAATGCTTCGGTGAGTCGGTATGTCTTTGATGAGCTTTCGCCGGATGTGCAGATCCTCGACGGGAGCCACGACACATGCGGGCAACTCCTTGAGAACATGAAGTTCGAACGGGCAGAGACGGCACGCAGGCAACCGCTCACGATTGCCGCCGCCCGCTCCTGAGCCCCGCGCCGCACAAACATTATTCTCAACCTCCATTTATACCATGAATATCAAACCTATTTACGTAACTCGTCGTGATCATGAACGCCTCAAGAAGCTGATGCAGAGCCTCAGCAGTGCCTCCACCAAGAGCCGCGGGCTGGAGAATCTGCAGACGGAACTGGCGCGCGCCAACGTAGTGGATATTTCGACCATCTCGGAGGACCTGGTGACGCTCGATTCCGACGTCGCGATCCGGGATCTCGATTCCAACGAGCTCGAGGAATACACGCTCACGATGCCGGAGGACGCCGATCCGAGCAAGAACCGGATCTCTGTCCTCGCACCCGTCGGGGTGGCCCTTCTTGGCTACTCGGTCGGAGACGTCGTGACGTGGGAGACACCGGGCGGAAACCGGAAGCTACGCATCGAAAAGGTGAAGCACCGCGCGATCACTCCAAGCGCAATTCCCCCGTATTTCCCGGCGGAACTTCTTGGAGAGAGCCCGTCCGCCTGAGCGGAGCTTCCGCAGATCGGTTGCATCGATGGAGCACCCCCGTTCGCCTCCGGCCGATCTGTCGGAGAAGGGCAGCGCGTATCCCGATCGAGCGCGGAGATTGAGGATTTTCACAAATTGATCTATGGACACAAACATGCTTCAGGGGGACACGTGGTGGTTTACGTGGGTCTTTCTTCCACTCATGATTCTGATCGCCCGCGTGGCCGACCAGACGATTGGGACCCTTCGCGTCGTTTTCGTTGCGAAAGGTTTCAAGTATCTGGCGCCGATCGTCGGTTTCGTGGAGTCGATCATCTGGCTGCTCGCGGTGAGCCAGATCCTCCAGCACGTCGACAATGTGCTCTGCTACGTGGCGTATGGTCTGGGATTCTCGATCGGAAGTTTTATTGGAATCACGCTCGAGGAACGGATGTCCCTCGGGAGAGTGATCCTCCGCGTCATCTCGACCAATCACACCCCCGAGCTGATCGAGGAGATGCGGGAACGGCGTTTCGGGCTCACCCTCGTGGACGGCAGGGGAAGCAATGGTCCCGTCAAACTGCTTTTCTCGGTGATCGAGCGGAAGCATATCGGCGACCTCGTTTCGCTCATCCAGAAGTGGAACCCGAGTGCGTTCTACTCCATTGAGGAGGTCAAGGTGGCGCGGGAAGGGGTCTTTCGTCCAGCGTCCAGTCCGCTCGCCATGCTCGGTTTCGGCCTGAGGAAATCAAAGTAGGAGACCCTCGATCTGACCGTCCAGACGCTGGGTTCTTGCGAAGAAGGCGAAGGGAGCGTGGGTTCGGGGTATGATTGATTTGCCCCTGCCCCTGCGAGGCTTCGGCGCCGCCGCCGCCGTCCTCGCCGTTTTTCTCGGCGGCTGTTCCCCGGACGAAGCGATGACCGACCCGAATATCCTCCATGCCGATTCCTTTGACGGAGATCTTTCCCGATGGATTGTGGAACAGCAGCCGGGCGGCACTGTTTCGATCGAAGAAGGTTCGCTCGTCATTGCGGACGAGGGCGGCGGCACCGTCTGGTTCGCGGAACCGCTCGAAGCGCCGGTCGTGATCACTTACCGCGTGAAGGCTTCTTCGGCGGCGCGCGTTTCCGATATCAATTGCTTCTGGATGGCGACGCAGCCTGCCCACGGCGAGGATCTGTTTGCGGAAGGGCACGGGCGCACCGGTGCCTTCGCGACCTACGACGTCCTCCAAACCTACTACGTTGGCTATGGGGGGAATTACAACGGGACCACGCGGTTCCGCCGCTACACCGGCGACGGCGCCCGACCGCTTCTCCCCGAACACGATCTCAGTGCGGATGCGTTCATGATCGAGCCTGATCATGAATACGAGATCCACCTTGTCGCGGCTGGGGGGCGGGCGCAGTTCTATCGGGACGGCGAGTTGCTTTTTGATTACGAGGATGACGAACCCTTGACCCGCGGCTGGTTCGGGTTTCGCACCGTCCTCAGCCGGCTCGTGATTGACGATTTCAAGGTCCTCGAGGTGAACGATGTGGAATCTGTCCTGAAGGGGGAACTGCCATGAGGGCGCTTCGATGGACGACCGCCAGCGTGCTTCTGGCCGCCCTGCCGCTCGCGGCCTTGCAGCGCCCGGGGGTTGAGTTCCCGATTTTTCAGTTCCCCGAAGATCAGATTCCGCGTATCGACGGTGACGCCCGTGATTGGGATATCGTCCCGGAGAGCTATGTGGTCGGGACGGACGAGTTGTGGGAGGATTCCGGAAAACATGATGCGGCGGATCCCGAGAATCTCGATGTACGCGTGAAGGTCGGATGGGTGCCCGGCTACAACCGGCTCTACTTCCTCTATGAGGCCTACGACGATTACTGGGATTTTGCGCTGCCCGGCCTGAAAAATGATACGTTTGAAATCGTCGTTGACGGGGATCTGTCGGGCGGCCCCCTCATCAGTCAGTTCCGCGTGAACGACAATGTTCTCAGCGAAACCGACGCCTTTTTTACCCTCCACGGTACCCACGCCCAGAACTATCATATTTTCACGCCCCACGAGGGGAAGGACTGGACGATGCTCTGGGGCACGCAGCAGTGGCTGAAGGACCTCCCTTATGCGAGTGCTGCCCAGAACTATGACTTCCGCCCGGGAGAGAATGGCCGCTATACGCTCGAATTTTTCATTACCGTTTTTGATCACGCCTCCCCCCGCGGGCCCGCTTACTCGGTGGAGACCAACCTTGTGGAAAACCAGGTCATCGGACTCGCCTGGGCGATCATCGATTACGACGATGAAGCGAGTGGACGGAACAATGGATTCTGGAACCTTTCCCGCAGCCATACGATGTACGGCAAGGCGGATGAACTGGTGGCCTTCCGGCTCATGCCCCTTGAACCCGATTTTCTTCCCGGATTGGATGCCGGCTGGAGCTTTCAGGTGATCGACCACGAACGCCGAGTGGTAGCCTTCAAGGATGAATCGCAGGGCGACATCAGCGGCTGGACCTGGGATTTTGGCGACGGGAACACTTCGTCGGAACAACATCCCATCCATGCCTACGAAAAAGGAGGACGATATGTGGTCGTCCTGACAGTCGAAGGCGCGGAAGGAACCTCCCGTTTTTCACGTGTCTGGGATGTCGCTCTGCCGTAGTCACCTGCAGGATTTGAGCAGACGGGACACCCCTCGAAGGAGCGCCAGCGGCGGTTGCGGCTTCTCGTCGAGCGGCTGAAACGCACCGTGTGAAACTCGCAAATAAAGCCGGGGGCCCGTTCCGATAGAAATCTGATTTGTCAGGTTGCGCCGAATCGTTGGAGGCGACAAGGATGGCGAGGATGCGCGCCGATGAACTTTTCATATTCCCGGAGTCGATGCCGTTTGCGGACATCTTCCGGCCAGAGCTGGCTCCATGGGAATGGGTGAAACGGGTTCGGATGGCGTTGGACCGATTCGTTTTCACCCAACAGCAGGCGCAGTCGGTCCCACCCGGCGTCATCATTGAAGGGGATGTCCATCTCGATCCGAGCGTCCGATTGCCACCCTATTGCGTCATCGTGGGGCCAGCCTGGATCGGTGCGGATGTCGAGATTCGGCCAGGAGCCTATATCCGTGGCGGCGTGATCGTGGGCGCGGGATCGGTGCTCGGAAACGCCTGCGAATACAAGAACTGCCTCCTCCTCGAAAAGGTCGAGACGCCGCATTACAACTACGTCGGGGATTCCGTTCTGGGCAATCGTGCACACCTCGGCGCCGGTGCCGTCTGCGCCAACCTGAAGCTCGCGCGCAACGAGGTTTCCGTCCGTCTTTCCGAGGGGGGTCGGCGACCCACCGGATTGCGCAAACTGGGCGCCCTCATGGGGGATGGCTCCGAAGCCAGTTGCAATTGCGTCCTCCAGCCCGGCACCGTCCTCGGGCGGGGATCTGCCGTCGTCGGACCATCCTTCCACGGCTTCCTCCCCTCCGGAAAACTCGCCGTTGCCCACCTCGAGACCCGCGTGCTCGACCGTCCGTGATGGGTCGGCGAACGGGGTGGGGCCATCCGCTCCCGCAGAAGCGGTTTACCCTACGAAGATGCGGTCCGAAACCCAAACCTGACTCGATCACGCCTGGCCACGCGACGATCTCCAGGCGCGCCGCGCGGTTAGTCTCCGCGCTTGCTCTCGCGACGAAGGGATCCCAGGCCCCTCTGCGGCGCAGAGATGGCGGTTCCGCGCGCGTTGCGGGCCGACCAGATTGCGATTCATTCTCCGCCGAGAGCCGAACTGGGGTTGGTCGTTCCCAAGGCGGCTGACTTGTCCGCTTGAGTACTTTTCTCGTTGTCCTCCGAGCTTCCTCACCGCTTCCCTCGAACGATGTCATTTTCCGGTGCGCTTCATCTCATCGACTCTCCGAAACCCATCATGGCGGTCGAGGCAGCGGTCGCGCATAGCGAAGCCGCGGGGTGGAGCGCACTCTGGAGCTTCTCCGGACCGCCCATCGGGGCGACCGGGCGCACACGCGTTTCGACCCTCCGGCGGCGCTACCGGGCCGCTCTGATGGCTGTGCCCGCCGGATGGCCGGTGGTGTATCATCAATTCGCCGGACTGGACATTCTTGTCGGAGAAGACATCACGCGGCACCGTATCCTCTGGCTGCATGACTCCTGCGAGGATTGGCGGGTTCCCCTTGGCTGGGCCGCGCGATACGCCGACGGCTTCATTTTCGACCGCGAGGAATGGCACGCGGCCGCTGCCCGTCAACTGGACTGGATTCCGGCCCGCCGGCGCACGACAATCGATGCCACGGCTCTTACCCCGGAAGGCTTTCGCTCCGCAGATGAGCGCCTGGGGCGATTGCTCGAGGTCCGCATCGCTCGAAACAGCCGACCGCGCTCAGGGTGGTGGCTGCCGCTCGCCTTCTACCGCCGACAACTCTCCTGGCTGCCATAGGGAATCCGTATAAGTCATCTCACGATGGTCCGTTGGGCTTCTGCGACCGTCGCAAGGGTCAGATCCAATTCGAAAAACTCCCGATTCCGCCCCATGCGATCGAGATCCCACTCCCACCACTGGAGCTCCTGCAGCCAGGCGATCATTTCCTCGCTGAAGCGATAGCGGATCACCCGGGCGGGATTGCCGACCGCGATGGCAAAGGGAGGTATCGGCTTTGTCACGACTGAACCGGCCCCCACAATCGCACCATCGCCCACTCCCGATCCCGGCAGAAGAGTCACGTTATCCCCGAGCCAACTCGCGTTTCCAATGACGATATCGCCCCGACTGATACCGTGCACATCGCTAAACCCGAAGCGCTGCGAATGGCCCTGTTGGAGATTTGCGCGCGTAATGACATGGTTGGTCGCACGCACCCGCAGGTTGTAGGCGATCGCACACCACTTGCCGATCTCGATCCGCGCCCCCTTGTGCGCGGCCAGGAGGCATGGCCCGTTGATGATCGTGTAGTCACCAATGAACACCTTACCGCCCACCCGGGAACGACTATCAACCGACGTTCCCTTCCCCTGGCACCAGCGCAGCTTCCGGAAATCTTGATAACTTCTCAGGTGGCGCCGCCAGGCATCGACGACAAACAGGATGAAAGTGGGATACTTCATGATCAGAATATGACAGCCCGCCAAACAGGCGCTTTTCCCTCGTCGTAAATCCCGAATTCGTCAAATCGATCGATCAGGAGGTCGTGGCCGAACCCACCACATTCGCATTCTGCCATAACCGCCCAGCATGCCTAATACTGCACCTCTAGCCTTGCGTTTCTATTCGCCAAACGTTGCTATCCTTTCCGTCGCGTCAGCCACTTCCCCCAGTGTCTCTCGCTCTTATACCCCTCCCGTCACCGCTCCCGCGTCAGTTCCACCCGTTCGGTTGACCACGGGCGGCAGCCTGCCCGCCCAACTCATCCCCTCGGCCTGCTGCGTCCCCATCCTGCCTCCAGAATAACCCGCCCCGCCGAACCCGGTTATGCGCACCAATGCCGCGGAATAACACCCGCATCCACTTGTTATCCCCACAAACCCCGCTAAATCCGTATGCATAACACGGGAAGCAATTCCCGCGTTTTTGCGGCACAATAATACTGTTCGGCAAATGAATCACATGCTCGCGAAGCTCATCACGATTTTGGCGTGTTTAATCACGCTTCCGTTACAGTCCCAGTATCTCGTGGACAGTCCTATTCCCGAAAACGAGATCAAACCAAATGAGGAAGTTGATCATGAACGTTTGAGAGAAATTCTGGAACACGAATATACCGTAATCTACATTGGCACCCGTGATGATTGGCATCTCTTCAAATACAGATGGTATAGCAGCAGGACATCAATGGATCCATTTTTCACCGGCGTTTTTCGATGCAGTCGATCGGAGGTAAAGATTCGGGAGGAGGATATTGTTCTGCTGAGCACCGATGAGGAGATATTACGCATGGAGAACAGAAAGCCTACAATAAGATCAATAGGAGAGTTCAGCAGGCAAGTGATTGGGTTGAACCAAGACGAGGAACCGATCGAGCTTGGACCAAACCCGGATCTCTATCACCTCATCAAAGATGGTCAGAACCAAGCTTGTGAGATCGAATGTGATTCAAACCAAGAGCCATGCGCAGGATCAGCTACAGAGGCCGAGGAGACGGAAGCCGAACAAGTAGCGGCAGGGAATGGGCGCTAGCGCGCCCATCCCCTGCGCTTTGACGTTGGAAG
>CAZVQJ010000090.1:0-11111 GCA_964629165.1 uncultured Puniceicoccaceae bacterium | reverse complement strand
GATCTCGAGAATGGAAATATCGAACGTCCCGCCCCCGAGGTCGTAGACTGCAATCGTTTCATCGGCCTTCTTGTCGAGGCCGTAGGCGAGGGAGGCAGCGGTCGGCTCGTTGATGATGCGCAGCACTTCAAGTCCGGCAATCGTCCCGGCATCCTTCGTGGCCTGGCGCTGCGAGTCATTGAAATACGCCGGCACCGTGATCACCGCGCGCGTCACCTTTTCACCCAGATAGGCTTCGGCATCCGCCTTCAGCTTTCCCAACACCATCGAGCTGATCTGCTCGGGAGGAAACTGCTTCGCTTCTCCGCCCACTTCGACCTCGATCCACGCGTCGCCATTTTTCCCCTCGATCACCTTGTAGGGCAGATTGGCCGCCTCTTCCTGGACCTCATTGAACTTACGGCCAATGAGACGCTTTGCGGAAAAAATCGTATTGCTGGGGTTGGTGACTGCCTGTCGCTTGGCCGCCTGGCCGACGAGACGCTCACCATTTTTGGCAAACGCAACGACTGAGGGCGTTGTGCGCGCTCCTTCACTGTTTGGAATCACGACGGGCTCGCCACCTTCCATGACGGCCATGCACGAGTTCGTTGTTCCCAAGTCGATGCCAATGATTTTGCTCATTGCGATGCGTTGAGCAGGTCTTTGTCCATCCGCTCAACATACCCCATAATCCATTTATCCATAACAACTTAAGGGAATATATTTGTCGCAAAGACGAAGGCTTTCGCACCTCGATTGGGGACCGCCTGTCCCACCTTGTGTCACAGGGTGCGACAGGGGACAAAGGCTGCCCTGGCAGGTCGCCGTGCATCGCCCGCCCTGCCGTCACCACGAGGCCGGGCAAGAAAAGAGAACGGTGGCTTGGCGGGATGCCCGCCCGTTATAAGATGCGGTGGAATGACTTTCGATTCCAACCATTTTCCGAGCCCGCGGCCCCGCCGCAAGGTGGACGTGGAGGCGCTGCATTCACCGCTCAACCGCATTCCGGGGATCGACCTGTTCACGGTGCGCGACCTCCTCGACGCAGGATACCGGCAGGTGGACGAATTGCGCGGGCGCTCCCCGGAGGCTCTTTATGAGGAAATCCAGAACCTCCGGGAGAATACGCCCGAAGACCGTCTCTGGGTCTTACGCATGGCCGTCTATTATGCCGAGACTCCCGAACCCGATGCGGCCCTTCTCCAACCGTGGTGCTGGACATGAACCGGCCACTCCCGAAAGGCAAAGGTTCGGGATTGTCTCTCTGCGGGCCTTGCGCCCAGGTCTGAGCATTCCTACTGTGTTCCATGCGTCTCGACCTCGGGATCCCCTCCATCGTTCCTGTCATGACCTTGCGGGAAACGGTGCTGTTTCCACAGGCGATCCTGCCTCTCTATATTTATGAGCCACGCTACCGGCACATGCTCTCCGACGTTCTCGCGTCGGACCGGCTGTTTGCGGTCGCCTGCAATGACTGCGAACGAGCGCCCTCCGAAGATGACGAGGATGTGCCTGCACGGATGGCTACGATGGGGATCGTGCGGGCGGCGAACGCGCATCACGACGGCACTTCAAACCTTGTCCTGCAGGGTGTCTGCCGCGTCCATGTGCTCGGTCTCGATCGACTGGATCCCTATCCCCGCATCCGGGTAGAGCCGGTCGTGACGGCACCAGCGGAAAATCCTGCCGCCGTTCAGGTGATGAGAGATCAGGTGGCGGAGCTCCTCCAGACGGAACCGTATCTGGCCAACGACGTGCCGGCGGAGTTCATGGAATTTCTCACTTCACTCGATGACGCCGACACGTTCATCGACCTCACCGCTTTTGCGATCTGCCAGAACAGCCTTGTCAAGCAGCGGCTACTTGAAGCGCTTCCCCTGGAGGAACGTTACCATGCCTTCCTGAAGCACCTGAACACCCGGCGCGAGGAAGCCGTTCTCCACCGACGTTTACAAGGAGGCACCGGCGATGCCGAAATCGAGCTCAATTGAGGCTGTGAAAACCGCCCGCATCGGCCGCCATCCTAAGCCTCCTCTCTTCTTCCAGAACCCGATAGAAGCAGCCCACCCGGGCCGTCCCGTCCTCCCCCGTCGTGTGGCACGCCCCCCGACCGGCGGTTCGGCGCACGCGGTAGAGAAGTGCGTTCTGTTCGCAGTTCACGCGGACCTCGACAAGCTCGAGCCGGTGGCCGCTCGTGGCACCCTTGACCCACAGTTCGTTCCGGCTCGTGCTCCAGAAGACGGCGCACCGCTGCGCGAGTGTCGCTTCGAGGGCTTCGGCGTTGGCGTAACCGACGATCAAGACCGCTCCTGTCTCCACATCCTGGGCAACCGCCGGGATGACGGCCTGCCCCGAGGTCACCACCGTGCGGAGCTTCTGCCAATCCAGTTGCACCACATTCCCCTCCTCCAGTTCTGCATTCGACATGACCGCCAGCGTGCAGCTCCCCGACCACTCCGCAAGACCGCGAGAGCAGCCGCTGGATTCGGCCTTGCGTGCATGAGGAGCGCTTTCACACTCGACGACCCGTTCATCCGGAAGACATTTTGATAACCATGAGTCTACCTCTCGAGATCCTCTCCGAAGCCGCCAACCAAGCGCGCGGCTTGGCCATTGACGCCGTGCACAAGTGTGCGAGCGGCCATCTGGGGCTCCCCCTTGGCTGCGCCGAAGTAGGCGCCGTGCTCTGGGGTTCGACCCTTTCCTACAACCCGGCTCAACCGCGCTGGGTTAACCGCGACCGGTTCATTCTCTCCGCCGGCCACGGCAGCATGTTCCTCTATGCATGGCTGCATCTCGCGGGCTATGACCTCCCGATCGAGGAGTTGAAAAACTTCCGCCAACTGGGGAGCCGCACTCCCGGGCACCCCGAGTCGTTCGAGACGGCAGGCGTCGAATGCACGACCGGTCCTCTCGGCCAAGGCGTCGGGAACGGCGTCGGGATCGCCATCTCCCAGAAGATGGCGGCCGCCACCTACAACACCTCCGAACACACCCTTTTTGACGCACACACCCTCGTTCTTGCGGGCGACGGCTGCCTTCAGGAAGGGGTTGCGCGCGAGGCGGTCGCTTTTGCCGCTCACAACAAGCTCGATAACCTGATCCTCCTCTATGACGCCAATGACGTCACCCTCGATGCACAGGCCGAGGAGACCCAAAGCGAGGACACCGCCGCGCTTTATCAGGCGCTCGGCTGGGACACCGTCGAGGTGGACGGTCATGATCTCGAAGCCGTCGCCAAAGCGATTCGGGACGCCAAGGACAACGACAACGGCAAACCCACCCTCGTCATCCTCAAGACGATTGTCGGGAAAAGCATCGACGAGGTGGCGGGCACCTGGAAAGCCCATGGTGAAGCCGGCGCGCAGTTCGCCGACGCCGCACGGGAGCGTCTTGGGCTTCCCGCAGAGAAGTCCTTTCATGTGAGCGAGGCGGTCTACCGGTTCTTCGCAGAACGGCGCGCGCAGCTCGAGCAGGACTATGAGCAATGGGAATCCCACTACGCGGCCTGGAAGCGCGCAAATCCGGAACTCGCCCGCACCCTCGACGACGCCGTCGCGGTGAAGCGTCCTTCGGCGGAAGCGCTTCTGGGGAAGATCCCCGAATTCGATCCGAAGGCAAAAGTCGCCACGCGAGCCGCCGGCGGGACCGTCCTGCAGCCGCTCAGCGACGCCATCGACAACCTCCTCGTCGGCAGTGCCGACCTCTTTGGCTCGACCAAGAACTATCTGAAGGACAAGGGCGATTTTTCGCCGCGCAACCCGAAGGGGCGGAACTTCAAGTTCGGTATCCGCGAGCACGCAATGGGCGCCATCGTCAACGGCCTCGCCTACGACGGCCTCTTCATCCCGTCGGGGGCTACCTTCCTCACTTTCGCGGACTACATGCGCGCTAGCATCCGTCTCGCCGCGCTCTCCCGGCTTCCCCTTTTCCACGTTTTCACCCATGATTCCGTGGGGGTCGGCGAAGACGGTCCAACGCATCAACCGGTCGAGGTGACAAGCTCCCTCCGCCTCATTCCAAACCTCGATGTAATCCGCCCGTGCGATGGCGAGGAAACCGCCGCCGCCTTCGCGCTCGCGATCAGCCGGACCGATGGTCCGACTGCGCTCATTCTCTCGCGCCAGAGCCTGCCGCAGATCGCCGCCACTTCGGCCGACGGCAAACGCAAGGGAACCCTCCGGGGCGGATACGTCCTGAAGAAGGAGTCGGGCCCACTCGAAGGCATCCTCCTCGCAAGTGGGAGTGAAGTGCAGCATGCGATCCACGCAGCCGAAGAACTCGGAGCCGGCATCCGGGTGGTTTCCATGCCCTCCTTCGAAATCTTCGCCCGTCAGGACGCCGCTTACCGCGAAGAAGTCCTTCCCGCCAGCTGTACCCGGCGCGTCGCGATCGAGGCAGGCGTTACTACCGTTTGGTACCAGTTCGTCGGATTGAACGGTCAGGTGGTCGGCATCGACCGCTTTGGGCTCAGCGCTCCCGGGGACGTCGTGATGGATAAACTCGGCATCACCGCAGAGGCCGTCGTCGAGGCATTCCGTAACCTCTAGTTGACGGTGACGGGCACCCCACCGGCCCCGTTCCGCGCCGGTTCTTTTTCGCCGCTCCGGTCATTCCGGCGCGGCTTTTTCATGCACAACGCTGGCGCTGCAGGCCCCCGTTTGCGCGACCCGAAGCCAAAACCACGGCCACGGGACTGCGTGGAAAAATCAGGCGAAGTGGCTTGCGCGACGACGCCGAAGCCCGCAAGGTGATCGTCCGTTCACCTAAACCTGTCACGCATATGAAACATACCATCCCGGAAGGGTACCACTCCGTCACACCGTCGATCATCGTCAATCATGGCAACGACGCGATCGACTTCTATACACGTGCGTTCAATGCCGAGGAGCAGATGCGCTTGCCGATGCCCGACGGCCGGATCGCTCACGCCGAAATCAAGATTGGTGATTCCCTTGTCATGCTCTCCGATGAGTTTCCTGACTGGGATAGCCTCTCCCCCAAAACACTCGGCGGCAGCGCCTCTCGCCTGCTCATCTATGTTCCGGATGTCGACGCCGCCTTCAAGCAGGCAATCGACGCCGGAGGCCGTGAAATCATGCCGGTTTCCAATCAGTTCTGGGGAGATCGAATGGGCTCACTCGAAGATCCTTTCGGTCACCGCTGGCATCTCGCGAGCCATGTGGAAGATGTTCCCGAGGACGAAATGGCCAAGCGCATGGAAGCGTTCACAAAAAATCCTGAGGCTTCCTGAACGCGCACACGGTCGGCCCGAGGGCCGGACGTGAGCACAGCTCCGGGAGGGCAGCGATCGTTTTCGTCAAGGATCGAGCCGCTGCTCTCCCTGCAGGGGCGCCCATTACGCGCCCGAATGTCTACCGCACGAGCGACTTGAAGTCGTCGATGTGCCCCGGAAATCCGCGATCCACCCCCTTGTTGATGACCGAGACGGCGTCGTGGGAGTGGAGTGATTCGAGGTGGGCACACGCAATCTGGAAGTCGAAGAAGCGCGTATCGGCATCAAACTGTTCGTAGAGCAACCGGGCGGCATCTTCCACGAACTTCACCTGGGCGCCGTTGAGCTCGGCAAACGCCTGTTCGTCCTCCCGCTTTACCATCACCTGCGTCTCGGTCAAGAGGGCGGCCTGGCAACGTTCTTGAAACTCCTCGAGCGAGACCGTCTGCCCATTGCGAATTTCCGCACTGATCCGGGCGACGCTTCGCTGGCTATGAGGGATCGCGTAGATGTTGCGGGTTTCGCGGGCGTGCTCTGAAAGGTCTGAAGAACACGGGCAGGCGCTGCTGTAGACGAAGTCAAAGTGCACGATTTTGCGGAAGCGCCCGAGATCATCGAGCACCCCTTCGTAGGCGCACTGATAATATTGCCAGCCACTCAGGCCGCTCCGCAGGCTCTCCCGACGCATAGGATACGAAAACTCGAGTTTCAGGCGGGCCCGACTGCTCCCGAGTTGTTCCTTGTAGGCATTCAGGATGTCCCGGAGACGTTCGGGCGTGAACAGACGATCTTCAAATTCATAGAAGACGCGCATGATGCGCGACATGTTGATACCCTTTGCATCGGCCCCGAGCGAGACGGTGCCGGTGATCGATGTTTCGAGGGCCAACGGCGTGCCATCAGGACGCAGATAGCGCAGCGGCATGCGGAAGTTGGAGATCCCCACCTGGAGAATCGGCACGTTGGCGCCGAGGATCTCGTTCGCCCCGCGGTTCTGGGCATCGGGCAGGGAGGCTCTGGTCTCAGGAGTCACCACAAGATCCGGATCGAAATAATGATCGGGTCCTTTCCGCGCGTCGCCGCCGGGCCCCGGGAAAGGCCGATTTCCTGTCTTTGCGTCCATCTGGATAAAATTGAATAGAAAAAACTACCGTTCGAACACCGTTCTGAAAATCCTACAGGGCAACCCAAAAGGCAAGTGGCAGTAGCGGACCGTGGAGCCGGTGTGCGGAATTATGAGTCGGCAAGACTGGCAAAAATTCCACCGCCCGTCGAATCCCGTTGTCATTGGATCGCGGGCTGCCTTCCGTGGGCAGCATGTCTTTGCGGTTTCGGGTATTGGGTAGCAGCAGCGCCGGCAATTGTGCCGTTCTCGAGACCGACCAGACACGGATCCTGATCGATGCCGGCTTTTCCGGTCGTCAGATCGAACGGCGACTGCAGACGGGGGGAACCCGGCTGAGCGATATCGAGGCGGTCTTCCTGACGCACGAGCATACGGATCATATCGCCGGGCTCCGCGGGCTCAGCCGTCATTCTCATCTTGAGTATTTTGCGACCTACGGGACGGCCAAAGCAGCCCAGGTGCCGCTCAAGCGCGATCTCCAGTGGCGGCTTTTCGAGCCGGACACGAGCTTCACCTTCCGGGATCTCGAAATCAGCGTCCTGCGGATTCCTCACGACGCCTACGATCCTGTCGGATTCATCTTTCGGACCGGGGGCGACGATCTCTTCAAACCGCGCCGAAGCGTCGTCTGGTTGACCGATCTCGGTTATGTTCCGGAAAACCTGGGCCCGCTCGTCAAGGATGCCGATCTCCTCGTGATCGAAGCCAACCATGACCTCGACATGCTCGAGGCGGACACGAAGCGCCCGTTTTCCGTCAAGCAGCGTATCCGCGGACGCCATGGTCACCTCTCCAATCTGGCCGCCCGCCAATTCCTGGACGGCTTCCACGCTCCGCGTTGGCAGGGGGTGCTCTTTGCGCACCTCAGCCGCGATTGCAATTCCCCCACCCTCGTCGAAGAGGCGGTCGGTCACGGCCAGCGAGCGTACGCCACGACCGTCATTGATCCGTCGGGTGAGGGTGGCCCATGGATTGATTTGCACGCCGGGTAAGCTTTCCGCTTTCCACCCGTCGGCCGATGCGGCATCTCCTTACAGTCATGAGCGAGATTCCGTCCCACCTCAAATACACGAAGGACCACGAGTGGGTTCAGACCCTCGACGACGGCACTGCCCTCGTCGGCGTGACGGACCATGCACAGGCAAGCCTGGGCGACGTCACCTTTGTCGAAATGCCGACCGCCGGTGATCACTTCAACGCCGGAGAAACGTTCGGCGTAGTCGAATCGGTGAAAGCCGCGAGCGATCTGTTCATGCCCGTCGGGGCGACCGTTCTGGAAGTGAATCCGAAGCTCGAGGATGAACCCGAACTTGTGAATCAGTCTCCCTACGAAGCTGCCTGGATGCTGAAAATTCAGATCGACGAGGGCGAAAAACTTGACGCCCTTCTGAGCCCGGAGGCCTACCGCGATATCGCGGGCTGAGCCTCCTCCGAGTCGAGAAACTTCCGCTTCTGCCGGTAGGAATGGAGTGAGACGGTCCGGTGGTCCTGGCCGTAGCGGCGAAAGACCGCTTCACAGTCCTCCTCGACATCCACGGACAGACTGGCGTTGAACCAGTATTCCAGAAAGTGCTCCTGCGGGCGCTCCTGGAGCGCAAAATTGCCGTAAAGCTCGTATTCGGAGAGGGGCTGTGCCGAGTGCGGATCCACGGCACGAATGACAGCGTCGATCCATGGCATGCCGTTGACCTGCTCAATGTGCGTCTTCAGCGCCTCCAGAAGGCATCGCCGCATCACCATGTGATGGCAGACGAACGAGAAGGAGTTGAGCGTTGGTGCTCCGAGGATGTTCATCGTCGCGGCATCGTAGCAGTCCATGAATCCTTCCGAGTATTGGAGCAGGTACCGTCCGTCTCGCTCGAAGGTCATGTCGGAGACAAAAACGGTATCCGCGTCGAGGACAAGGATCGCATCGCTCGTTGCGACCTTGTCTGCACTGAGCTTCAGCAGCTGCTGATAGACCCAGCCCGCCCGTTTGTGTTCACTGCCTGCAAAGAGCGGCTCCAGTTTTGCCACCCCAAAACCGAGGACTTCCTCCTCAGGGACAAATTCGCACTCCAATTCGGCGCAAAGGGCAATCGTCTTCGGCGAACTCGGCCCTACCACATAATGCTTTCCGAGCGGGTGATTGAGGTGTTCGCGGGCTTTCCGCACGGTATGCCGAAAGACGGCCGCATCCTTGTCCAGAAACGGTGTAAAGAGGTCGAGAGGCACCTCGCTTCGCCGCCGCTCGCCGGCAATCCGAGCAGGCCGATCCCTGCGCTTACTCCATGCACGAACGAACCGCGCATAGGTCCGGCGACGCAGGCCCAATGCTTTGAAATCCAGTAACGACATCCCCGGATGAGCCTTGAGACGTAGGTTCTCCCGTCAATCAGAGAGAGAAGCCCCTGTGTTAAAATAGGGTAAAGACTCCATCGCAACCCTGTTTTGAGGCGCGCCGGGGTGAAAGTTCCCATGCGCGGGCCTCCTGCAAACCGTCGAGTACGTTCCCAAAACGGAGTTGAAACTCCGACTGCCGTGTCAGGAAGACCTCTCGCGCCCGCGCGCTCATCCGTATGCACTGTTCCGGACTCAGCTTCAACATACGCTCGATCTGCCGCTCAAAGTCCACTGGGTCGAAATAGTAGCGATGCGTCATCGCCTGGCGCAACTTACCGGGTGCCGCGACGCGAAACCCGTGATCCTCCGTCACATGCTCGTTCATCGGTGGGGCGTCTGTCGTCAGCACAATGGCCCCGCAGGAAAGCGCTTCGACGATGTAATGCCCGAAGCCCTCGACCTGCGAGGGGCAGAGATGAAAGCCCGACTCGTTCTGGAGCTGGAGGAGTTCGGCTTCGGATAGAAACCGTTCCACGATATGCACGTTCGCGCTGGAACCAGGATGTCGACTGCGGCGATTACCGTAGCTGTCCAAGGGCGAGCGCACGACCACAAGTTCCGGCCACTCAGGATGCTGATGCCAAAGTTCGACGAGCATGCGGCTTCCCTTGAAATCGCTTTTCCCCTCCACGTGAAGGAAGCGGTCATATCGCTTGTTCACGGCTGGAACTCCGCGGTCGGGGGTGCCAAAACCGATGTAGCGAACGGGAACCTGCAGATCCTGGAAAAGGAGTTCCGCTTCGAGCGTCTTCACCAATAGACCGTTCAGGCGGCGGCACTTGGCAAATACGTCAGGATCGGTGAACTCCGGATTCGGAATGATGAAATTGTTCCGCGCAAAACCGAACTGCTCCCAATAAATCTGTTCGAGGTGGAATTGCACCGTGTATGGGCTGCGCACCAGAATTTTCTGTTTCAGGAATTTCCAGCGACGCTCCCAGCGGTCCCCTCGCCGGCGGGTCGGGATACGAATCACCCGAAAGCCCTCGGCGCGCAGGAGGCCCGAAAGGGTATCGACATCCCGTTTCGTGCCGAAACCGGTATCCCAATAAGTGAGAGCAGCCGTCTTCATCAAGCCGCCAACGCTACATCCTACTGCGATCGCGACAAGCAAGACGAACAGTTTTTTGACACCTTATCCGCAAACGCTTTCCGAGTGCCGGCGCCGATGGCGTTCGGCGAGCGCGGTGAGATCGGCAAACGTCTCCACCTGATCGAGCTCGAGGCGCAGCTGGCGACAGCCCGGGAGGAATTTCGCAAACGCCTTGAGACGGCTCCGCATCCAGTTCAATCGATCCCATCGATCTGCATGGGCGGGTCGTTCCATCAGCGCACGGCAATAGCGCACAAGCACTTCCCACCGTTCATCCAGGGTGGGCGGCTCCGGGACGGTGCCGGTTTCGAGGTATGTTTTCACCTCGTGGAAAATCCATGGGTAGCCGAGCGCGGCCCGACCAATCATGAGTCCACGGACCTTGCCCCGGTTGCGAACCCGGGCGAGATGCTCTCCCAGCGGAACCCCTTCGACCGCACCATTGCCAATGACCGGAACTTCCACCGATGCAGCGGCGGCCTCGATCCGATCCCAATCGGCGTTCCCGCGGTATCCTTGCACCTTTGTACGTCCGTGGATCGCGATCGCCTGCACGCCGACATCCTCGAGGCGCCGGCAGGCATCGATCGCGACGATCTGATTCTCATCCCAACCCAGGCGAATCTTCGCCGTCACCGGTGTTGTCGGGGCGACCGCCTTGACGACGCTTTCCGCCACGCGCCCCATCCGCGGCAGGTCAAGGAGCAAGGAGGAGCCGGCGCAGTTATCGACGACACGGGGTGCCGGACACCCGTAGTTGATATCGATGAAATCCGGCTGCATGCGTTCCTCAATGCGGGCCGCTGCCTCGGCCATTTTCTCCGGTTCGGAGCCAAAGATCTGCACGCCCATCGGTCGCTGGTCCGGAGAAAAATCGACGGTTTCCCAGGCGGTGGCGGCACCCCGGGGATCGAGGAACTTGTTCGCCATGACAAACTCCGTGACCATCACGTCGGCACCTTGCTCCTTGCACAGCTGCCGAAAAACGACGTCGGTGAAGCCCGCCATCGGGGCCAGATAGAGAGGGAACGCCTCGTTGTCGAACCAGGGTAACATCAGAAGGACGCTACCGAATGGTCTCACCCGGCGGTGTCAACCCGCGCAACTGTGCAAGCGACGGTTCAAGCCCCCGAATGGCCCGAATCCAGAAGGCAGGATCTCCAATATCCTCTCCCAGATTGTTCCATACCACAGATTCGCAGTCCATCCGGCCGGTGTCTTCGAGCAGCTTTTCATACGCTGGCAGGAAGGCTGCCCCCTCCTCTTCGAAACGGGTGAACAGGGACAGGCTG
>CAZVQJ010000089.1:0-11241 GCA_964629165.1 uncultured Puniceicoccaceae bacterium | reverse complement strand
GAGCGCCACATGCACCAGGCCGATGAGAACCGGCACTTCGATCAGCGGACCGACGACCGCTGCGAAGGCCACTCCGGACCCGATGCCAAAAACAGCGATGGCGACCGCAATCGCGAGTTCGAAGTTGTTGCCCGAAGCGGTGAACGCGAGGGTGGTGCTGCGGCTGTAGTCCGCGCCAAGCTTCTTGCCCATGACAAAGCTCACCAGAAACATGAGCGCAAAATAAAGTGCCAGCGGCACCGCAATGCGGAGCACGTCGAACGGAAGTTGCACGATGGCGTCGCCCTTGAAGGTGAACATGACGGCTATCGTGAAAAGCAGGGCGACCAAAGTGATCGGCGCGATGCGCGGAATAAACTGCTTCTCATACCACGCGGCTCCTTTCATCGGGAGCAGGATGACCCGACTCAAGATTCCCGCCGCAAAAGGAATTCCGAGATAGATCATTACGCTGGCGAAGATCTCCCCGATCGTCACGTCGGCAAGCGTGCGGCCACCGACACCCTGAACGACCGAAAGGTCGATGCCCAGCAGACCGGGAAGCCATGTAATGAAAATCCATGCATAGAACCCAAAGAAGACGATCTGGAAGACACTGTTGAGCGCGACCAGCCCGGCACAGTATTCGGCGCTGCCCTTGGCGAGATGATTCCATACCAACACCATCGCGATACAGCGGGCGATGCCGACAAGGATGAGGCCGACCATGTACTCCGGGTGGTCCTGTAAAAAAACAACCGCGAGGGTGAACATGAGCAGCGGGCCTACGATCCAATTCTGGATCAGCGACAAGGCCGTCACTCGTACGTTGGCAAACACCTTTGCCATCTGCTCGTATTTCACCCGCGCGAGCGGCGGATACATCATCAGAATAAGGCCGATTGCGATTAGCAGGTTCGTCGTGCCGACCGTTACGGGGGCGAAAAACGCCTCCGGATCGGCAATCAAGAAATTACCGATGAGCACGCCAACGCCCATCGCCGCGAAGATCCAGACCGTCAGGTAACGGTCGAGAAACGACATTCGCTTGGCTACGGAATCACTCATGTGGGGGAAAGGATGAAGATGAAAGGGTGACGGCGGGAAAGAATCGCCAGGTGGCGGAAGCAAGAGCAGGCGGAGCAGCCAAGGGTGCTTTCGCTACACGCCTCACGATTGGGAAGCCAGCGCCTGGCGATACCCGGCGGCGAATGCTTCAAAGGTGTTACGAATTTGGTCGCGGATGCGCCGGAAAGCCTCAATCGGCTCCTCGCCCGGACGCGCCGCGTGAGGCGGATCTTCAAATCCCCAGTGGTAGCGATTCACCGCGCCCGGAAAGATTGGGCAGGATTCGTTGGCTTTGTCGCAGACGGTGATGACGGTATCGATGTCGGCCGTCAGAAACTCGTCCATGTGCTTCGAATGGTGGTCCGTGATATCGAAGCCGATCTCTCGCAAAACGGCTATCGCTTGCGGATGCACACGCCCAGCCGGGTTGGATCCAGCGCTGTGGATTTCGAAGAGATCGTTTGCGACCTGTTTGAGCACGCCTTCTGCCAGTTGGCTACGGCACGAGTTGCCGGTGCAAAGAATGAGGATTTTTGATTTCATGCCAAATCGTCCGGTGAAGAGTTTACTCGCAGCAGGACGCCCCGGCCGCGACCACGGCAGTCGGACAACCGTCATTCTCCGAGCGAATGCGCTGGATCACCATTGCCCGACGTTCAAGGTCTTCCCGAAAGACCGGGAACTCCGATGAGCAGTCCTGCAGGCACTTAAGATTCTTGACCAGCAGCGGATGGCTCGGCTCGGGAATGCGATAGACCATCCATGCTCCTTCCCGGGTTGCCGCCACCATTCCAAGCTTCTTCATATACCCAAGCTGCTTGGACACCTTTACCTGCGACTCCTCCAGCAGCTCCTGCAGATGACACACACACAGCGGCCCCGGTTGCAGGAGATTGAGGATCCGCAGCCGCTGTGTATCGCAAAGGCATTTATAGAGGTTCACCAATTCCATGGGGACAACATCCGCCTTCCTTAATATTCCGTCAATGGGATATCCTAAAATCTGCTTACGATTCTCTTCTTCTGACGCACATTGCCACGCACACATTCCCGAACAGAAAGTCGGGCGGCAAAACCGCATGTGTGAACGGTTAAGCGTACGGCTCATAAACCGGACTCTATCCTCCTAAAGGATGTCGTTGATGTTGCGGTTAGCCCGAGGGCGCGAGTTTTGGCCCCGGCTCAGCCAATGCCCGGCCGGTGGATATCGTTTCTCCCTCTCTTCTTCCTGAGCGGGGTCGAAGGGCGGCTTCTCTAGCCGATTGGCTTGGCCTACGTCGTCTCAAATTTCGCCAGCCTCGCGGTCGCGCTCACCGCTTCACTTCGGCTTGACACTTCCGCGGACCGTATCGGGGCATCGGTGGAACAATTGGAACGATTTCTTCCAAGGCGCAGACGACGCTCTCAGCAGGAGGAAGGGCTCAAACGTGGTCGAATACGTGCGTATTGTTCCACCTGTTGCTCAGGCGGAATCGAAGTGAGCTTTCGCAGAATCCGCTCCGGATACTCCCTGACAGCCTTCTTCCGGTCCAATCGAAGAATGTCTGATTGGATATCGGCGTGCAGATTCGCCAGCCTTAAAATCTCACGCACCCGACCGGGGCTGATTTGAGCACACAAGGCAATCTCAGCACTGGATAGATGCGGGTTCTGGGCCAGTAGCTCGTGCCCATGCAGAGCGGTGGCGAATAGGTGGCGCCCGGGTATGATCCGGAACCGAGGTGCGACCCTCGCCTTCTGAAGGACCTCCGTTCCCAGAACAAAAGGATGCACCACGACAGAGCGGTTTTCCCCATCCGAGGCGACCGCTCCGACGAGGCTGAATTGTTTCATTCGGGTTCGTAATGAGGTGCCAACCTCTCCGCCATTCGACGCGCTTCGCTATCGCTCCACTTGCTCATGGCAGGCCAAGGACAGCCCGAATACGCAGGACGGCGGAGGGCTTAAGCGCGTCGAAGGGTCGAAGGGCTTTTCTGGGTTTACATGTTGTTGATGTGCAACGGCATGCTTTACGTTGGACATACGCAAGATGTGGCGAGCCGCATTCAGAAGCATGCGGACGGAAGCGGTTCCCGACAGGCCAAACAGCTGAAAGAGTCCATCTTGGTATTTATCGAAGGGGCCCATGGAAACTGCCACGGCCGTAAAACGAGAGCGTCAGATCAAGAAATGGTCGGCGCGAAGAAGATCGCGCTCATTCGAGATGATCTCGAAACGCTCAAATCGCTGAGCAAATCGCGGGAAGCATAAACCGAAATCGTTCCAGAAAGGTTCGCATTTTAATCTCTCTCTCCAGTCGTTGAGCGACAGCAACGCGGTGGCATCATCCCTGCCTTTCCGGCGCGATTACTTTGAAGAGCCGATCGGCTTTTCGAGGAGCGGGAACATGACCCCTTTGCGAAAGAGCGTGACTTGTCCGGTGCTCGTGCTGACAACGATGGATACACAATCGGCGGCGAGAGAAATCGCCGCTGCGGCGGAGTGCCGCGCGCCGAAACCACTCGGGAGGTTCTCGTAGTACTCGGCCGGTGTGTGCACAAGGCTTCCGGCGGAATCGACGACACCATCCCCGCGAATGACAAAGCAGCCATCCATCTGGGCAAACTCCTTGATCGTCTCGTCCATGAACGGGTTGAGGACGTTGCGGTCCTCCTCCTTGTAGCCGTAGAACGGATTCAGGACAAGGGGCTTGATCATCGAGGTCACCTTGGATGTGTCCCCAAGGATGAAGAGAGTGCCCACCGCATGGCCTTCCCGGCCTTCGACCGCCAGTTCGGTTGCAATGGCAATGATGCGCTCCATCACCTCGATCTTTACCGAGGCGGGCAGGAGATCGTTGTCGCGGCCGATGACGCTCTGGAACTCGCGTTCAATATCGACCACCATGAGCGTATCCAGCTGATTGCTCGCCGGGATGCCGCCCACACAGCAAAGCCTGTCAGTCGGCTTGAAGAGGCCGCGGGTGAGCCCGATGAGAATGGCGCTGCGCGCCTGTGACAACCGGCTGCGGGAAAAGGACCGGACCTCGATCGTCCCTTCGATCCGCTTGCCCTCGACACGCCGCTCACTCGACCCCCGCGTGACGAGGATCGTGCGGAAGTCCGGAAAGGCCTCGGTCACCTCGATCCCGCCCGCAAAGGTATCACTGAAGACGAGAATGGCGGCGCAGCGGGACTCACGGGCGACCTTGTTGGCCTCTTTGAGAAAGAGACGGTTAAAGCGTGTCTGCCGTCGTTCGGGCTTGGCAAGGAGCCCGCCGAATCCCATCAGGACGCGCTCTCTGAACTCCTTGGTATCGCTTGCCGCGACGATGTGCTGCACAAGCTCGCGGTCGCGAAAAAGGCGCGCAAGCGACGCGAGAACATTCAGGTAATTCCGCTCCTTGTCCGAGGCGAGGAGCAGGAACAGCAGCCGGGCGTCGCGGTAATCCTGAACACCCTCATAGTTGAGCCCGGTGCGCGTGCGTCCCACCGCAAAGATGTAGCGGCGCTTCATAGGAATGCGCATATGCGGCATCGCTACCCCGTTGCCGAGGTAGGTGGTCATCGTGTTCTCGCGGGTGAGGAGGCTCGAAGTGATCCTGGTCGTATTGAAATCGCCTTCTACGCGACTCAAGGCGACATCAACCAATTCCTTCAAGGCCCCCTTCAGATCCTCGCTCTGGAGCTCGATAATGCGGGAACGGGCAATAAAACGGTCAAGACGCATGCGGAAGCTGTCTCCGGCAAGGAGTCACACCGCGAACCGCCCGTCAAACGGAATAACACCTGCCGGAGTGGTCGGATCGGCTCCCGGTGGCGAGAAGGATCATCCCCGGGTTACTTTTCCCATTTCAGGGCACCCTTGCGAATCTCGTAGAAGAGGCCGACCACGAGAACGAAGATAAAAAACATGACAGGCAGGAAAATGGCTACGTTGGCGGCCAGAAAGTCCCGGTATACGAGCACCCACGGGAAGAGAAACACCACTTCGATATCGAAGAGGATGAAGAGCATCGCAGTCAGGTAGAACTTGATGCTGAAGCGCGCCGACGGGCTCCCCTCCGCGGGCACGCCGCATTCGTAGGCGGAGTCTTTGAGCTTGTTCGCCGGGGCCCGCTGCCCAAGCAACTGGCTCGTCCCGATGATGCCGACGGCGAGCACCACCGCGATGGTGAACTGTAGCAGGACGGGAATGTAATCGGGGAGCTGCTGGCCCATGATCTCAGGAGGAAACCCATGCTCCCGACGAACGCGAGTGATTTCTGCAAAGGCCTCTTCCCGGGATCCCACAGGAGCCGTTTCCGGGAACGCTCCCGATGGTGGAGGCGCGACTCGTTCCCGCCCGAGTGAAGATGGCGCGACCGCTACTCCACCCGATGGATGTGTGCCTGCTCCATGAGGCCGTATCCCAACCCCAGTTCCACGCAATAATCGATCATGGGCAAGAGCACGCCGAGGGAGCGAAATCCGATCTCTTCGCGGGCGCGGTTGATGCGCTGGAGAATCAACGCGTCGAGGATTACGGGATCTGCCGACAGCCACAAGAGGGGCTCGGAAAGCGTGTAGAGGGAATTGAAGGCGGGGCCACCGACGAACTGGTAGCGCTCGAGCGGCATGATCGTCAGCGCCCAGGTATCCTGGACCTCCGGGATCGCGGCAATTTCGGCCACCGCAACGGGCGCATTCGCCGGACTTGCAAAAAAGCGCGTCCGGTTACTGATGTTCCAAAGCGTGGAATTGACGAGGGCACCGTTCACTCCAAGCGCCCAATGGTCGGTCACCATCGGCAAGTTGATCCAGAAATCCACTTCGGTCAGAAGCGTCGTCGGGAGCATGCTCTTGCGCTGGTCCGGATCGTCGAAGTCCAGCGCGGAAACGAGCATTTCACGCCCCAGCGGCGAGGAGAACTCGGCTGGAACGGGGCTTTCGTAAAACCACTTTTCACTGCGCATCCGGCCGGAATCGACCGAAACGACGGGCACGCCATGGAACGCCATGGGATCATCCCGAGCGGCGAGGGCGGGCAGGTAACCGGCTTCGCGGAGCCGGCCAGTCGAGGCATCCACAATGAGCAGATCGGAGCGAGCGAATCCGCGTCGCCCGAGCGCCCGAATAACCGCTTCCGTCAACGCGTGCGGCGTATCCAGACCGGCACCCGAGTTGGTGTATACCTTGAGCCCCACTTTGCCCTTTTCGCCCGGCAGAAGAGGCCTCCCCGTCGTTTCTTCGAAACCGGAGATGAGCTTCTCCACCGCCGCCTCGTAGCTGGCCAGGTCAAAGGAGGCCAGGGAATGCTCCCACACCTGCCCGAACCAGTCGGCCCGCTCCCCTTCATACCCCCAGAACCCGGCGCGGGCGAAAAGCGGAACGATGACAACGACAACAAGGACGAACCGGGGCAGGAGACGAAAAAAGCCAAAAGCTGACTGAAGAAACATGGTCATGGGGACGTTTCAGAAGAATGGAGAAACAACAGGCCCACGCTCCATAACGCCCCCAGGGGGAACGCACAGGACATCAGAGCAGAAGATGAAAAGAATTATCAGTTTCTCCACTAGAACACGACGATGGCAGGGCTGAATGCAAGGCCGCAGACAGTCATGCCCGTCCCCGATCGATGAGGTGGTGAATGCCCCTCCGGGGCTCTTCGCACTCGCAGGTCGACAGCAACTGTTCTTAAGTAACTTCATTTCAGACGATCAGCACCTTGCGTTTGACTCGCACTGGCCGTCACTTTATCCCGCTTTTCCCTCTGTGACATCCGCCCGAGGCAATCATGTTCCCTAAACGTCTTCATCGAAACACCTGGCATGGTTCTCTTCTGATCCTCCTTGCCGCTTTCACGTTCATCTTTGGTTGTGGAGAGCGCGCGCCGACCGCCGATGAAGTCCTCGCGGAAACGGAAGCACTCCGTTCATCGGGGCGGATTGGCGAAGCGATCGCGCAGCTTGAAGATTTTGATCGGGCGAACCCGGGCGACCTCCGCATCGTGGAGTCCCTCGCGTTCGCCTACCTCGAGGAAGGGGATCCCGCGACCGCCGCGATGTTTTTTGCCCGCGCAAACGAGATTGATCCCTCCCAGGCGGAGTACCTTCTGATGGCGGCGGAAGCCTGGGAAACCGCCGGGGAGCCCGACACCGCGATCTCGGTGACGGAGCAATACCTGGCGGTCCGCCCGAATGACCGGAGTGTGCGCCTGAGCCTGGCGGAAACCTATCACCACCAGGGGAACCTCGACGCCGCGCGCGACCGGCTCCTGCAGGCCAACCGCAACCAACCCGATGGCGAAGTCCAGGTGCGCATCGGTGCCCTTTTTCTCGAAGGCGGAAATCTCGCCCAAGCGCAAAGCTGGTTCGACAGCGCCGCCCGGTTCGGGGATGAGGCACGCGACGAAGCCCTCCTTGGATTGCTCGAAGTTGTCGTGCGGGCCGATCGCTTCGAGGACGCCGAGAACCTCGTATCGGTCCTCGACGACGAATTTCCCGGTCGCCTCGACGAAAGTCGGCTCGCCCCCATCCGCGGTCAGCTGGAAACGTGGAGACTCCGCCAGACGGCCGCTCGCGAGGCTGCCCAAGGCGTCCTTTCCTCGACCGCGGAAGTGGTTGCGCAGGTGAGCCCGGAGGCCCCCCGGACCTCCCCTCGTCCGGCTGTGGCCGATGGGAGCGAAGAGACCGCCGGGGTCGGCACCACCGCCGAGGCGAACCGATCGGCTTCGGGGCAGGCTCCGGTCGCGGAAGGTCGTTCCACTCCCCTCGGGTCGCCGCCCGACAAGGAAGAACGCGTCGCCGCGATGGAATTCACGCCCCCGTCGGACGGCCCCTCCGGCACGGGCACCCGCTCCCTCTTTCCCACCGGAGATGCGGCCGGAATGGTGCCTGCCCAAGCCAGCCGGGAATATCTCGCCCTCGTCGAATCCGCCCGCACGGCGTTTGCCGAAGGCCGTTATCCGGCCGCCATCAAGGATTTTCAACGCGCCCTCGCGCGAACCTCCGACAGCCCGGAAATCTGGAGCGAGTTGAGCGAGGCCCAATACCGCTTTGGAAATTTCGATGCCGCTCCGGCCTCCGCCGGCGAAGCGGTCAGACGCGCCCCGAACAATCCACGGTTCCGGCTGCAGCACTTGCGCGTCCAGGAGGGGTCGACCCCCACCGCTCTGCTGATCCGCGACATTGAACAGGCCAAACGCGATTTCCCCCAGAATCCCGAGTTCAGCCTGGTCCTCGCACACGCCCATGAGGATCTTGGCAACGAGCGCTTTGCCCGCCGCTATTTCGAGGAGTTCCTGCGCCTCGCGCCTCCCGGTCATCCGGAGCGGGCCCAGGTCGAGCAGGCTCTCAGCCGGCTCTGAGCGCGCCCCCGGATCACGGTCTCATGGCCCTTATCACTCGCCAGTGCATCGAATCGCTGAAGATTCACATCAATATCTTTGATGTCGTTTCCCGGGAAGTCCAACTCAAGCGATCCGGCCGCAACTGGGTCGGGTTGAGCCCGTTCCAACCTGAAAAGACACCTTCGTTCTACGTGTTGCCGGACAAGGGCATCTTCAAGTGCTTTTCGACCGGTTTGGCGGGAGATATTTTCCGCTTCGTCGAAGAACTTGAAAAGCTCAGTTTCATTGAGGCGGTGGAAGTCCTCGCCGAGCGCTTCAACCAGCCTCTCGAATATGAGAAGGGCGGTGGACCGCGGCCCGAGGAACGTTCGCACAAGCGCCAACTGCTCGAGCTTCATGAACACGCGGCCGATTTTTTCCACCGGGCGTTTCTCGCAGACAATCCCGATGCCGCCGCCTGCCGCGAATACTGGCTGGGCAAGCGCGGCTTCCCGCTTGAACTGGCCAAGGAGTTCAAGATCGGCTTTGCCCCTGTCGCCTCCCAAAAGCTGAACGAACGGCTGATTGCCAAAGGGTTCACGGACAAGGCACTTCGGGACTCGGGGCTTTTTTATGCGCAGGATTACGATCCGGATCCCCTGCGGTTTCGCAACCGCTTCCGCGGACGGCTGATGATTCCGATCCGCGATCGTCAAGGCCAGGTTATTGCGTTCACCGCGCGGCAACTGGAGATCACCCCGGCGGACGATCCGGCAAGGGAAGCGAAGTATATCAATTCGCCCGGCACCGTCCTGTTTCAGAAAAGCCACCTCGTCTTCAATCTGGAACGCGCCCGCGAAGCCGTCCGGGAGACCGCGTCCATCGTCCTCGTGGAGGGTCAGCTCGATGCGATCCGCTGCTGGCACGAGGGCTTCCGCCACACCATCGCTCCCCAGGGAACAAGTATCACCCCCGAGCAGATGAAGCTTCTGCGCCCCTACACCGAGCGCCTCACCGTCGTCCTCGACGGGGATAGTGCCGGGCGCAAGGGCGCCCTCCGGATGCTTCCGCTCGCGCTTGCCGCCGGTCTCGAAGTATCCTTTGCCGCCCTCCCCGCCGGCGATGATCCGGACAGCTTTCTGCGCACGCACGGCATCGACGCGTTTCGCGCACTCCTCGATGAAGCGGCTCCCGCGATGCATTTTGTTGCCGAGGCGCTGGTGCCTCCCGAGGCGACGCCCCGCGATCATGCCAATGCGGTGGGTGAACTCGCCCAGATTCTCAAGGAATGCGATTCCGAGGTCGCCCGCTTCGCTTATTTCGAGCAGGCCCTCGACTGCCTGCCTCTCGATCGGGAAGCCGCCGAACGTGACTTTCGGCATCACCTCAACCGTCTGGCGGCGCGGGCTCCACGACGGGTTCTCGACGCTACTCCACCGCCCGCCGAACCCCTCCGATCCGCCGGGCTGTCAAGTCTGAAGTTGACAAGTTCGGAAGCAGAGCTAGCTTTGATAGTTTTGCATCATGAGGACCTTGGTGTGCTCCTCGCAGAAGTTCTCGACCCCGCATGGATCGACTTCACCCTGCCCGCCGGCCGCATTCTCGGCTGGATCCTCGGTGAATTCGCAGAAGGACACAAACTTGCGGAACTGGAGCCGCGCGGTGCCCTCGAAGAAGCGTCCGACCGGGACCTCTACTTCTCTTTCCTTGCCGACGAACCCACACCGGCCGATCCCTTTGATATCGTCAATGCCCATCTCAGAATCCTTTATAAACGCCACCTCGACCACCAGGTGAAGAAAATCGCGGCCGAGATCGCCAATCTTGAAGGGGATTTCGAACGCCAGATGAAACTCCAGGTCGAACTTGCCACTCTGCGCCGGAGACGCAGTTCCCACACGGTTCCGGTCTTGCGAGCGACTGAACGTTGCACAGAGTGAGCCCCTTTTTCCAATCGACTGCCCAATCGGCGGTACCTTTCCGACAAGCGCGCATGCCTACGAAAAAAGCCACCACCAAGAAATCCACCGCGAAGACAAAAACCGCCGCCTCAAAAGCGGCGAAAACCAAGGCGGTGACCAAAAAGACGGCGACAAAGAAGCGAGCCACCAAGCAGGTCGTCTCCCCCGAAGCGGATTCCCCGAACGAGGCCAAGCTGCGGGAAACCGCACGCATCGCCGAAGCCGTCCAGAAAGCCGGTTCCGGTGAAATGCGCGAACGCAAGGACGACACGCGCAAGGCCGATGAGGATACCGCCGAGATGAACGAGCGCGTACAGACCCTCATCCGCAAATCCAAGGAACAGGGATACCTGACGTACGCGGATATCAACGAAGAGCTTCCCGAGTCGGTCGAAAGCTCCTCCGAGGTCGAAAACGTTATCACGATCCTCGAGAACCTCGATATCGATATCATCGATGCGGAAGAGGTGGAGCTCTACAAGCAACGCCTCGAAGAGCACAACGAGGAGGAGATGCGGAACGCCCAGTCGGACATCCTCGACGACCCGGTACGCATGTACCTCAAGCAGATGGGGCAGGTTCCCCTCCTTACCCGGGAAGAGGAAGTGGCCATTTCCAAGCGCATCGAGGAAGCTGAACTGCGTGCCCAGGACGAGCTTTTCAGCGTCGCGTTCACCTCTCCCTTCCAGCGAGAGCTGGGCCAGAAGCTGATTGATCGAGAAGAACGGTTCGACCGCGTCGTTCTCGACAAGAAGATCGATAGCCGCGAAAACTACTTCAAGTCGCTTCCGAAGATCATCGAGGAAATCGAAACCCTCGAGAAGAAGCTCGATAAGAACTGGTCCGATTTCCAGAACGGCGACAATGAACCGGCGAAAAAGCGGGCGCTGAACCGCTACAAGAAGAACGAGGCTCTCCTCAAACCGATCTTCAAGAAGTTCTG
>CAZVQJ010000088.1:0-11327 GCA_964629165.1 uncultured Puniceicoccaceae bacterium | reverse complement strand
CAACATCACGACCGGGTGCCCACTGCCCTCATCGATGTAGTGTTGGCATCCTCCGGGTTGCCTGATCCGCCTCGATTGGAAGGGATAGAGTTCGCGCAACCATGGAGGAAGCAGCGCCTCCGTCTGTCCCGCGGCGTTGCTCATGCCTGAAGCCCCAACATCATGCAGCTCAGGCCGCTTCCGATGCCGAGCAGGGCCACGCGATCACCCACGTTCACGGCACCGCTCTCACAGGCCTTCGCCAACGTCAGCGGAAGCGACACGGAGCCGACGTTCCCCAGAGACTCGTACGTCGTGAAATCCCTGTGCGGGTCCAGTCCCAGCCGTTCCACAAGCTGCCGCTGATGCGACCGGCCGACCTGATGGCAGATAAACCGGTCCAGATCCTCCGCGTTCCACCCGAGATGTTCCCTGAACCGCGCCCAGGAACTTTCCGCGAGATCCAGCCCGGCCTCGAGCAAAGCCTCCGCCTCCGTGAGCATTTCAAGCTCTGCGCCGGCCGCCGCGTTTCCCTGGCAAAGCTCATTCGCACTCGAATCGGTTCCGACCACGCCGCCCTGAAGGGAGAGCGCGTTTTCCGCTTCCTCCGCATGTGTGACAACCCATGCGACCGCGCCCGCTCCGATCGTGAGGTTGGCGAAATAAGGTTTGATCTCCTTCCGGCTGAAATTCCCTTCGAGCAAGGTCCGGATGGTGTGTTCGAGCAACGGCCAGCCATCTTCGCCCGAGACGAGCAGGGCACGGCGGATCTGGCCACTCTCGATCATCGAAGCCGCCATCACGAGTGCGTTCAGGAAACCGAGGCAAGCGTTCGAAACATCAAAAATCTGACAGGTCGGTGACAGCCTGAGGAGATGGTGCACATTCGCCGCTGTCGCCGGTTCGAGTCGATCCCGGCATACCCCGCAATGCACAAGGAGCTCGATCGACGACCGCTCGCCGCCCCATTGCTCAAGCGCTTTTTCCCCCGCCTCCGCGCTCGCTGCGGACGGCAGCTGAGGGCCCGGCCAGAAATGCCGCTCGCGGATCCCGGTCATGTGCTCGAGGCGCCCTTCGGGCAGTTTCAGCCGCGTGTAGAGCGGCGCGAGGCGCGATTCGATCTCGGCCGATGTCACGGCCTGCGGCGGAATCACATGGCCATGTGCGGCCAGACGGACATTATGGAACCGCATCATTATGCTGTAGTAAGAATCGAAGGACAGGCGCGGCGGCGGCTCATTCCGGGCGCATCGCCAGCCGCACGACGTCCTCGTCGAAATAGTTGAGGTCCATCCCGGCGTTCACCGTGATCCCCTGTGCGTTGATCCCGCTGCTCACGGGGCTGAGCAGAAAGACGGCGGCGTTGGCCACTTCCTGCGTGCTCAGGGCGCGCTTCCGCATCGTCAGCTTTTCCGCAAAGAGATAGTTGTCCAGATAGCCCGGGATGCCTGCCGAGGATTTTGTTTTCAGAGGACCCGCATTGATGGTGTTGAAACGCACTTCGGTGTCCTTCGAAAACGCCTTTGCCAGAAAACGGGTGCAGCCCTCGAGGGCACTCTTGATGGGCGACATGTAGCCATAGCTCGCCGCCGTCACGTAGGAGGAAATGCCGATCGCGACCACCGATGCACCGGAGGTGAGCTGACTTTTCAAGGCGTTCGCGAGTTCCACCAGCGAAAAGGCTGAAATCTGCACCGCCTGCAGGAAATCACTCCGGCGGGTTTCGTGGAAAGGAACGAAGCCATCGCTGTAATTTGCAAACGCGATGGAGTGGACAAATCCGTCGAGAGGCCCGCGATCCGCAATCGCCTCCGCCAGGCGGGCAGGCCCTTCCGGTTCCTCCACGTCACAGGTGAAGCACGGCCGATCACCGAGCAGCTTCTTGAGTTGGGCCCGCCGCTCCTCGTTCCGCACGCTGTAGAGAACTTCGGCGCCGAGGCTTTCCAGACTCTGCGCGATCGACCATGCCACGCTTTTTCGATTCGCGACACCCATCACAAGGAAGCGTTTGCCCGCCAGTTGCAGGAAATCCATCGCGCTAGGCTTGGCGTTTCAATCGTCGCGGCAAGGAAAACAGTTCCCCGCCCTTGCCGAACGGCCGCAGGGTACCCCCATCGGCGGGATCACTCCGCCGGAATCATCGCGAGACCAAACTCGAGCGTCGCGGCGACTTTGCCCTCTTTGCGGATGACTCCCTTGAGGAAATGAAAGCGGGAAATCGCCTCCTTGTAGGTCACAACAATTTCAATCACGTCGCCCGGTTTGACCATCTGCTTGAAACGGGCATCTCCGATCCGCGCCAGGACCGGTGTTGCGGCACTTTCGCCGCTTGCCGAGACATCCAGCCGCCTGGCAAGGAGAACCGCTGCCGACTGGAAACAAGCTTCACAGAGGAGCACCCCCGGCATGATCGGATTCCCGGGGTAGTGACCCGCGAACTGCGGTTCATCCCCCCTGATTGTGCGCTGAGCGGTTACCTGTTCATCGGACAAATCCAGAATCGCGTCGATAAAGAGAAACGGCTCGCGATGCGGGATCAGTGCCTTGATGCCATCCAGATCCAGAACCATCCCTCCAGAGTGAGGCCTCCCGACATAATTGCACGCGGAAAAGTTTGCGATGCATACTCTGCCTGACCTTTCTCCCTAGCATGCCTGAGAATGGAAAATCACCGACACCCGGGCCCATCCAGCAGCGGAATTCGGATCCCGCGGAACGTGTGCAGCGCTGGATTTACATCGCTCTGCAGGCTTCTATGGCAGTCGCGATCGTGATCGCTATCTATGAACGTCAGTGGCTCACGACCGCAGTGGTATTCGCGATCATGCTCATGATGTTCGTGCCCGTCTTCCTCGAGGGCCGATTCCACATCGATATCCCGGCAGAGTTCGAGACACTGGCCGTCGTCTTTGCCTATGCGGCCCTCTTTCTCGGCGAAGTCCGCGGCTATTATGGCCGGTTCTGGTGGTGGGACATTGCGCTTCACACGACTTCCGGGCTGCTCCTCGGCATTCTCGGGTTCCTCCTCGTCTATGTCCTCAACGAAACGAGGCGGGTCGATATGCACTTGCGCCCGTTTTTCGTTTCACTGTTTGCGTTTGTTTTTGCCGTCGCGATGGGTGCCCTCTGGGAAATTTTCGAATTTTCCATGGATCAGCTCATAGGCACACAGATGCAGAAGCCCATGCTGGGCGACCCCTCCGGCCTGACCGATACGATGTGGGACCTCATCGTCGATACAATCGGCGCCTTCGTCATCAGCGCCCTGGGCTATTGGCACATGCGTCAGCGGACCCACTCGTTTGTCGACCTGTGGATTCAGAAGTTTATCGAGCGCAACCCGCGGCTCTTCCGGACGCTGCACTAATCATCCTGCTCCCGATCGTCCGCGAGCTGCTGCCATAGCCACGTGTACTCCAGCGCCTGGATGAAGGCCGCCTGCTTCAGATCCGCCGCCATGCCGTGTCCGCCCTCCGTGTTTTCGTAGTAGAAAACCTCGTCGTGACCCTGCGCTCGCATGCGCGCCACCATTTTCCGGGCATGTGCCGGATGCACGCGATCGTCCCGCGTCGAGGTCGTGAAGAGGACCGGCGGATAATCGACGTCCTCCCGCACCTGGTGGTAGGGTGAGTAACGCTCAAGAAACGCCCATTCTTCGGGGTCGTCCGGATCGCCGTATTCCCCTATCCAACTAGCGCCAGCAAGCAACTTGTGGTAGCGCCTCATGTCGAGCAGAGGCACCGCTGAGACGACCGCCCCAAACAGATCCGGGCGCTGTACGAGCATATTGCCAGTGAGCAAGCCGCCGTTCGAACCTCCCGTGATCCCCAGGTGCTCCGCCGAGGTGATTCCGCGAGCGATGAGGTCTTTCGCGATCGCGATGAAATCTTCGTAGGCGCGCTGGCGGTTCTCCTTCAGCGCCGCCTGATGCCACGCCGGACCGAACTCGCCCCCTCCGCGAATATTCGCGCGTACAAACACCCCGCCCCGCTCCAGCCAGGCCGCCCCCACCGTTGGGCTGTAGGACGATTGCAAGGACACTTCAAAGCCACCGTAGCCACTGAGCAATGTCGGCGCGGACCCGTCACACACCAGATCTTCACGCATGACGATGAAATAGGGAACCTTCGTGCCGTCGGCCGAGGTCGCCTCAAACTGGTCAATGACAAGCCCGTCCGCCTTGAAGAAGTCCGGCAACTGCTTGAGAAGTTCACTCTCGTTCGCGGACGAAGCGTCGCCGAGATAAAGCGACGACGGGGTGAGGAAATCCGTCACCACCATCCAATAGGCATCCTCCCGCTCGCTGTCCACGGCGCTGACCGAGACCGTTCCGAATGCCGGCACCGGCAGTGCTTTACGTTCCCACGTCCCGTCCCCTGGTCGGAGCAAATACACCCGCGAGCGCACGTTTTCGAGCTCCGTCACCAGGAGGTAGTTGCGGGTGCCCGTGAAATCGTCCAGCGAGGTCCGCTCGGCCGGCTCAAAAATCATCGTAAAGTCGCGTCCTCCCGAGAGGAAGTCGTCCACTGGAGTGGACAGAAGCGCTCCTGCCGGCCAGACATTGTCTCCGATGATCCAGCTTGTGCGCAGGTGGATGAGCAGGTAATCGCCCCACACACTGGTTTCCGCGTCCAACGGTTTGTCCAGTTTTACAAGGCCTCCGTCGTGCCAGAGGTATTCTTCGTTCGTGTAAAATGTCATGCTGCGGGTCGCACCCCGGATCCGCCGACCCTTTTCCCAAGTGGCCCAGGCCGTCGCCGCGACATCGTCGGATTGTCCCTCGAAGACAACTTCGGCTTCTTTCAAGGAGGTTCCGCGCGACCAGATCCGCGTCGTGCGTGGGTAGCCGGATGTCGTCATTGTCCCAGGGCCGAAGTCGCTGCCGACGAGCAGCGTGTCGCGATCCAGCCAATACGCCCGACTTTTCGCCTCCGGCACGACGAATCCGCCTTCGACAAATGATTGCGCATGCAGATCAAACTCCCGGATAACCACCGCATCACCGCCCCCACGCGAGAGGCGGACGAGGGCACGATCCTCCTCCGGCTCCAATACCGACCAGCCCTTCCAGACCCAACTTTCCCCTTCCGCTTCTCCAAGTGCATCGACGTCGATGACGGTCTCCCATTCCGGACTCTCCGTTCGATATGAGGCAAGGGTCGTGCGTCGCATGATGCCGCGAACATGTTCCGCATCCTGCCAGAAATTGTAGAGGTGCTCCCCGATTTTCGTAACGTAGGGGATCTTCTCGTTGGAGTGGTAAATCGAGAGCAGTCGTTTCTCCAATGCGGCGAACCCGGCCGCACTCTCGATCCCGGGAACGGTTTCCGCATTCCGCTCCTCCACCCAGGCCAGCGCCTTCTCGCTCCCGACTTCCTCAAGCCACAAAAACGGATCGTTGATTTCTTCGTCAGTCATCGCATTGCCCTCCACTAGCTCCTCTCCTACGGCCAAGACCGTCATGCACATCATGAACCCCGTGACGATTGCCGAGATTCGCCGCCTGAGGTGATTCCGTCGCGTCAAGAGTGCCACGCCTCCGAAGAAGCCCATCCAACCGCCAAGGTCAATCACGGTCACGATTGGCCGGAGCCTGCCCTCGCAATCCATTGTCCGGGACCTCGCCTTCACCCCGGGAAGGCGGCGATTGTTCGCACCGGCAGGCTCGACGCTTCAGAGGGTCGCGGCGATCTCGCGGAAGAGGTCCTGACGAAAGGCGGCATCAATCGCGCGCTCAGAGCGCACTTCGATCACCCGAACCCCATGTGCGGGAAGGTTCTGGAGCCAGTCGGAAAGCTCGCGCACGTTATTGGCGAGACTGTGTTCGACTCCATACGCAGCCGCCAGAAGACGAAAATCGACCGACTGGGGAGTCGCGAAATAGTCTTCAAACAAGCCGCCCGCCGCCGCAATCGGCAGGTGATGAAAGATCCCACCGCCTCCATTGTTGAGACAGACAACAGTCAGGCTTCCGGTAAAGGCGGTACGGGCGATGAGCATGCCATTTGTGTCGTGCAACAGGGCAAGATCACCGGTGTAGAGAACGCTCGGCCGACCCATGCCCTCGGCGACGCCCAGCGCGGTCGAAAGGGTTCCATCGATGCCATTGGCCCCGCGATTGAAAAACAATCTCCGGTGTTCCCCATCCGGTCGCCAGAAATACTCCGCGTCGCGAACCGGCATGCTGCTGGCGATGAACAGAGGCGTCTCCGCCGGGAGCGCCTGAAAAACAGTGGCGGCAATGGCGGGCTCGGTGTGGTCATTTTCCTCGAGCGCATCCTCGATGGCGTCCCGCGCACGCGCATCGAGGGCCGCCAGCTCCTGCCACCAGAGGTGGTCACGGCCCCCGGTCAGGGTGGTGTCCAGACGGAGATTTTCGACCGCCACCGGAATCGTATGGGCCGGGGCCGCCGCCGCGTTGATCGGAGTGGTTCCCACCTCCACCACCCAGGTCGGTACCTGCCATTGGGAGAGGCAGCGACGTAACACCTTGCTGGTGGGCAGTGGACCCAACTGCAGGACCGCGTCCGGGCGCCATTCCCGCGCGATCTCCGATGAACGGAAAACACAGTCGTAGGCTGAAAGCACAGGCGTGGCGAGGAGGTCTGAAAAGTGACGGCAGGGGTTGAGCACATCCGCGACAATCGGCCATCCAAGTTGTTCCGCGATGTTGCCCACCGCGCGAACGTAGACCTCCGGGTCCTGCGGACGAGCGGCCCCGGCAATCACCCAGCCACGCTCCGGAAGGTCCGGCAAAACGGCCCGGGCGGGTTCGACCGGCACCGCCTCTGCCCATTCCGCAATCAGGGGCGCAACCGCTTCAGCGAGATTGATCTTGCCCGGTTCGAGTGGACCGAGGGGCTCGCGGAAGGGACAGTTGATGTGCACCGGCCCTGCATTCGATCCACGGGAACGCGCGAACGCCGACGCGAGCAGATCGCGCCACGCCTGCAGCACCTCCAGCCTCCCCGACGGCACCGGCGCCTCCGCGAAGAAACGGACAAAACCGCCAAACATTTTCACTTGGTCAATGGTTTGCCCGGCCTGCCGAAAGCGCCGTTCCGGCGGGCGGTCTGCGGTGAGGATGATCAGCGGTAGATTGGCTTCCGCCGCCTCGACCACCGCCGGCAGATAGTTCGCCCCTGCGGTGCCCGATGTGCAGACGAGAAGGACCGGACGTCCCCGGCTCTGGGCGAGGCCGAGGGCAAAGTACGCCGCCGATCGTTCATCGAGGACAACCCGGCATTCGAGCCGCGGGTTCTCGGCCAGTCCCAGCGTGAGCGGGGTCGATCGCGAGCCCGGTGAGATCACGACGTCGCGCACGCCGAGCAGCACCAGCACTTCCGCCGTGAGGGTCCCCCACAGGGCATTCGTTTCGAGAGTCTCGTTGTCGCGGTTCAGGGGCACGGCTGATATCCTGCAAACGTTACACCGATGCCGGAGTTGGATGGCGAGCCGGAGTTTTCTTCGCCCGCCGATTCCGCCACTATTCTCCGGTGCCCTCCGTCGCTGATATGGCATCGCGAAGCGCGCCGAATTTCATCTCCGTTTCCCTCCATTCCGCTTCCGCGTTCGAGCCCGCGACGATCCCGGCCCCGGCGAAGAGTCGCGCCGTCGCCTCATTGACAAGCCCCGCCCGCAAACCAACGCAAAATTCGCCGTTGCCGACGGCATCGAAGTATCCGATCGCTCCGGCATAGAGCCCTCGCTCGAAGGGCTCGAGCTCCGCAATCAGACCGACGACCGCATCGAGCGGAACACCGCCCACCGCCGGCGTCGGATGAAGCGCCTCCACGATGTCCAGAATATGGCCGCCAAGAGGAAGTTCACCCGTGATCGGCGTGTGCAGGTGTTGCACGTTGGGAAGGACCCGGAGCCCCGGCGAGGCCTCATGCGTCGCCCGGATGCCAAGCGCCTCGAGCCGCCTGCCGATCGTCCTGACAACATGGCTGTGCTCGCGGCGGTCCTTGTCACTTTCAAGGAGGGTCCGGGCAAGCCGGGCGTCCTCCCGGGCGGTCCCGCCCCGACCACAGGTCCCGGCGAGGGCTTCCGTCAGGATGCAGCCGTCTGCCACCCGCACGAGCCGCTCGGGAGAGGCCCCGATGAAACTCTGGCCGCCATCGTTCTCAAATGAAAAGGCGTAACAATCGCGGAACCGTTCGCGCAGGCCCGCGAGCGTTACGAGCGGTCGAAACGGGCGGTCGAACTGAAAGTCGATCGCCCGGGCGATCACGATTTTGCCACAATCACCCCGCTGAATATGGGCAAGCGAGGTGTCTACCCGCTGCACAAATCCGTTCGCCGGCCCCACTTCGCGGCTCCCGATGACACGGCTCGGGACCGGCACGGGAGTTTCCCTGTAATCAAATGTGCTGAATTTCTCGTACGCTGCCCACAGCTTCCGGGTGAGCGCCTCGAGATCACTCTCCGGATCGACCCGGAAATTCGCGACCGCCGTCGCATAATGGCCTTGGCGGGCGACTTGCCAGCGCGGGAGAAAAATCGAAGCGGGGCGAAAGGGAGCCTCCGGGGATAAACTATCCTCGAAAGAAAATCCGGTGAAGAAATGGGGACCTGCACCAGGTGCATCGAGATCGCCGACAGCAACCGTATGATCGAGTATGTGAGTGGCCCAGTGTTTGACCGCGGCCATCCGGTCCGGTCCGTCGAATAAGCCGAGGACCACCGCCTCAGCCCCCGCGAGCGCAAAATCGTGCGCCTGGTGTTCGAGATAGAAGTGAAACTCGTTGCGCTCGTAGATCGACTCGAGGACGGCGAGTGGATCGAGGTGCCGTGTCTCGAGGGAGATGCTCGCCACCTTGAAGTGACCATCCTCTACCGCCGCATCGCGGCAGGCACCGAGGAAAACCTGTAGCTCCTCGCGTGACGGGTTCCGGTGGCGCTCGGTCTTGATGATTTCCACGGCAACGCAGGGCCTCGGGAGGCGCTCACCGTTCAGGACCCCTGGACGGGAACCTCCACTCGTTCAATCGCCGTCGCCCGGCCCCCGCGCGCTTCGATATCGACGATCGCCCCGCACAGGCGGATATCCCCTGTAGCCACCTCGAACCGCCGGGGCATACCATCGATGAACCGCGCCACAACGGCTTGGATATTCCGTCCAAGGACGCTCTCGTAGGGGCCCGACATACCGACATCGGTGATATAGGCGGTGCCCCGCGGAAGAACCCGCGCATCGGCGGTCGGCACGTGGGTGTGGGTTCCGAGGACGGCGCTCGCCCGACCATCCAGGAACCAGCCCATCGCGATCTTTTCCGAAGTCGTTTCGGCATGGACCTCGACCAGCCAGGCATCCGCTTCCTTGCCGTACTCCGTCAGGATGCGGTCACAGGTTGCAAACGGGTCTTCCGCATTGATCTTCATGAACTGGCGCCCGAGAACGGTGAAGACGCCGAGGCGAAAGCCGCCCTTCTCCACGATCAGCCACGGATTGCCCGGGCATTGCGGAGGCAGATTTGCCGGGCGGCAGAGACAGTCATGGTCATCGATTTCGCGGTCAAACCCGCGCTGGTCCCAGCAATGATCCCCGAGCGTGATGCCATCCACCCCGGCCGAGCGCAGTTCCCGCACGATACTGGAGTTGATCCCCGCTCCCGAGGCAGAATTCTCTCCATTCACGATCACGAGATCAATCCCGTGGCGCTCACGCAACGACGGCAAAAGACTGCTCACAGCGCGGCGCCCAGGCCGGCCCACGACATCACCCAAAAACAACAAACGCGGCATTTCTCCGAGCATTCCGAGCATTCTGCCGAGCGCAACGCGAATTCCCGGCTGTCGCCGGCTTGCGCCTTCCCTACCTTTTCCCTATCGTAAACGCTCTCTGGGGTTGCCACCGCAGAGGCGATGCCCCGAAGTGGTTCCTTTTTCTGGGAACGAACAATGAAGACAGAAACTCTCTCCCCCGATACCCCGCCCACCACCGATCCCGCATCGGTTCCAGAGTCGATGAAGGGCGCCGACCTTTTTGTCCATTGCCTCAGCCTGGCGGGGGTGGACACGATTTTTGCCTATCCCGGCGGAGCCTCAATGGAAATCCACCAGAGTCTCGTCCGTTCGGGAAAGATCCGCACGATCCTCCCGCGGCACGAGCAGGGATGCGGATTCATGGCCCACGGCTATGCGCGCACAACCGGCCGGGCCGGCGTCTGCATGGCCACGAGCGGTCCCGGAGCGACCAACCTCGTCACCTGCATCGCGGACGCGCTGATGGATTCCGTCCCGCTCATCGCCGTCACCGGCCAGGTCCACCAGAAGTTTATCGGCAAATCCGCCTTTCAGGAGACGGACGTCTTCGGGATGACGCTTCCGCTGGTGAAGCACAGCTACCTTGTCCTCGATATCGCGGACATCCCGCGAATCGTGAAGGAAGCTTTCCACATCGCGCAAACCGGTCGCCCCGGCCCGGTCGTGATCGATCTCTGCAAGGATGTGCAGCAGGCGACTCTTTCCGGCGCAGCCCTCCGCGCGGCCCTCGAGGCACCGATCGACCTTCCAGGATACGAGCCCACCGTTCATGCAACCGATGAAGCGCTCGCAGCCGTCATTGCGGAGTGCGCGCAAGCCGAGCGCCCGATCATCTACGCAGGCGGCGGCATCATTACGGCCGGTGCCGAAAAAGAGCTGCAAGCGTTTGCGGAACTGACCGGCTTTCCCGTCACGACAACCCTGATGGGGTTGGGCGGCTTTCCCGAGGATCATCCACAGAGCCTCCGCTGGTTTGGAATGCATGGCGGGGTGGCGGGAAACTGGGCGGTCTGCGAAAGTTCCTTGCTGCTCACCTTCGGCGCCCGGTTTGACGACCGGATCACCGGAGCCATCCAGAAGTTCGCCCCCGATGCGACCGTGGTTCACATCGACATCGATACGTCCGAACATCAGAAGAACAAGGTGGTCCAATACCCGGTTCACGGGGACATCAAACACGCCTTGGGACGGATGGTGGAGCTGATGCGGCGCGAAGGCTTTGAAAAACCTGATATCTCAGCCTGGTCAGCCAAGGTGAAGGAGTGGCAGAATGAGTTCCCCTTCCAGTACGAAGAAATCCCGCAGATCCAGCCACAGCACGCCATCGCGGTCCTTCACGAGGAATCCCAGGGCGAGGCGATTATCACCACCGGGGTCGGTCAGCACCAGATGTGGGCCGCACAGTTTTACCAGTTTCATCAGCCGCGAAGCTTCGTCAGCTCCCTCGGGCTCGGCACGATGGGCTTCGGACTGCCTGCCGCGCTCGGCGCAAAGGTCGCCAATCCCGAGCGGACAGTCGTCGATATCGATGGTGATGGTTCCTTCATGATGAACGTGCAGGAACTGGCGACGGCGGTCAT
>CAZVQJ010000087.1:0-11524 GCA_964629165.1 uncultured Puniceicoccaceae bacterium | reverse complement strand
GGCAATTTCGACCTTGATGACGACGGGTTCCTTCACCTGCCGAACGGGCAGCGCCTCCTCGGAATCCAGGGTCCCAAACCTGCCTTCGAGGTGTCCCTCGACGCGCAGGACAAACTCGTTTTCTCGGTGGCCGAGTCGGTGGTGTCAGCGGTGCCGGGAACGACCGGCAGCGAACTCCGGTTCGACTGGAAGGGCGCCGGTTGGGATGACAATGGTCTCTCCTTCGCGGAGACGGTATCAAGGGGAGGCAAGACTTTCCCGCTCCTCCCGAATGGTTCCATGCTGACCTCCCGGGACCTCAACGCTGCTCTCGGTGGACTCAATGGCGGGCAGGGACTCGACTTCAATCTGCGCTATCCGTCATTCACGGCCCTTGAAAATGCGGTCGCTCAAGGCGCCCTCTCGGAATCGCAGGCAGATGCTGCCATCCTCCATAGTGCGGGAGGGGAAGGCCTCGCGATCGGCAGCACGATCGTCTCGTCGGCCGCGGAAATCCGGGCTGCCCTCGACGGTGGTGAAATCATCATGCCGGAAGTGGACGAGGCCCTCCTCGGGGTCGCTCCAGGTGGTCTTGCGCCGGCATGGAATTCCTTCGCCGATATTGCCCGTGGCCTGGAGGGCGGATTTCTTTCTGAGCAGCAGGTCAACACCGCGCTCTCGGGCGCACCGCTGACGATTGGGGGACAGACTTTTGATGGGGCGATCGGAGGCACGTGGTCGGATCTTGTCGGCATGCTTCCGTTGAACCCGGAAACGGGTGTTCCCTACACGATGGCGGAAATCGCCGAAGCCGCTCCGCAGGCCCTCGGGGTTTCCGTGCAGGAAGATGGCCTTGTGGAATGGAAATTCTCCGACGGCACGAGTGCTCCGGCAGCATGGCTCCGCCTCGCTGAGGTGCGCAACCCTGGTGCCCTTGCGGCTGTCGGTGACAGCCTCTTTGCCCCGACCGACGAAGCTTTCCTTGTCGGAGACTGGCAGACGAATGAGCCCGGCTCGGCTGGACGCGGCGGCCTCGTGAGTGGTGCTCTCGAAATGTCGAATGTCGACCTGACGGAAGAATTCGCCGACCTCCTGGCTTCTCAGCGTAGCTACCAGGCCAGTTCGCGGATGTTGAGTGTGATGGATGAACTCCTCACCTCGCTCACCCAGCTGCGCCGCTAAAACATCTCATTACAGGAATTTCATGGCCGAAGATCTGGAAAACGAAGACGCAATCGAGGACCTGCCGAAGAAGGCTGGCGGCGGACTGGCGAAAAACCCGTGGCTGCCCGTCATCGCGGTGATCGTGCTCCTGCCGGTACTCTCCTTTGCCCTCGTGGAGTTCGTGTTCATCCCTCGCATGCAGAGCGCTCTTGGCGGGGCCTCCGGGGACACCGCTGCTTCGGCCCCGCTCGCCTCGATTGTTTCAGGGGGACCGGGTGCGTCGGCGAGCAAGGTTCCGGCCAGCGCAGCGGAGAAGGGGGGAGCTACCATTCAGCTCTACCACTTCGACACGATGAAGACGAACCTGGCGAACCCCTCGACCACCCTGATCATCGTCAAGTTCAGCGTGCAGGGGAGTGATCCGAGCTTCATGCAGACGATCGACCAGTACCAGGTCCCGTTGACGGACGCTACGCTGAAGGTTTTGAGCCTGCTCACCCGCATCGATACGCAGTCCCCGGGGATTCAGAACATCGTGAAGAACGACCTCATCGCCCGCTTTAATCAAGTCCTCGGACGAGACCTCGTGGAGGATCTCTACTTCGTCGATTTTGTCACCCAGTAGCCCCGGATTACCGTGCCTGAAGACGAAGATTTTCTGAATGCAAGCGGACCTGGTTCCGATGGCGATGACCTTCTCTCGGACGATGATATTTCATCGATCCTCGAGAGTGCCACGATGGACGGCACCGATGAAGACGAAGATCTCTCCGCGATCCTCTCTTCCGGGGGTGGCAGTGCGGAGGATTTGCTCGACCAGTCGAGCATCGATGCGCTCATGCGTCAGTCCGCCACCGCTGGGGAGATCATCATTCTCTGCGATGGCCGGCGCGTCGCGCAGGGCACCGAGGTCACCGTCGACGAATACGACTTCGCCAATCCTCACTTTCTCTCGGAGACGCAGATGCGCCGGGTGCGCCTGCGTCACGAGCAGTTCATTTTCAATGCTGCCTCCCGGCTCTCGATGCAGCTGCAGACGGACTTCGGCCTGCGGATGTCGAAACTGGAGACACAGCCGTATCAAAGTTTCACCGACAACATCGGAAATCCGTCCCATATCGTGCTCTTCCGCCTGAGTTCGATCAAGGGTGTCGGCGTGATTGCGCTGGGTGCCCGCCTCGCCATGACAATTGTCGATCGGCTACTCGGGGGCGGAGGGCATTCGGTCCGGCAGGAACGATTCCTGAGCGATCTCGAAACGGTTTTGCTGGAGGACTTTCTCCAGATTCTTCTCGAACAATGGTGCGCCCAGTTCTCGGACTTCGAGAACCTGCACGCGGAGATCGTCGGGTACGAAAACCATGGCCGATTTCTCCAGACGGCCCCGCGCGACGCGCAGATTCTCGTCCTGACGATGGAAGCGGTCCTCGGAGATTGTTCCGAGTCGATCCAGATCGGGGTTCCCTACTATTCGATCGAACCGATCATCAAGAAAATGCAGGAGCAGGCCGAGGTGAACCAGCAGCCGACGAATTCGGCTCGGCGCCACTGGTGGTCGTCGTGCGACGAGATTCAGGTCGAGGTGAGGGCGGAATGGTCGGCCTTTGCATGCGAGGTGCGAGACCTCGTCTCGCTGCGCACCGGAGACGTCTTGAAACTTTCCCCCGATCTCATCGGGAAAACTGAAATATGGTGCAACAATTCGCTGCGATTCTTCGGAAAGGTCGGAGTGCAGGACGATCAGGTTGCGGTCGAAGTCCTCGGTAAAATTTCCGGGTCGGAGGATGATTTATGAATATGGATGGTCTGAGTTTGGTAGAGGATATTACCGTTCAGGTAAAAGTGCAGCTCGGCTCCTGCGTCTTGCCGTTGCGCGAGATCATGCAGCTGGAAATCGGCACCGTCCTGCAGCTCAAGCAGAGTGCCAAGGAGCCGGTCTGCTTGCTGGTGAACGGCAAGTGCATCGCCTACGCGGAAGTGGTCGTCGTGGAGGACAACTTCGGCGTCAAGATCACCGAACTGGTGGGCAACGATGGGAACTGAGGTTGCCGGACCACTCGGCGACGCGCCGGGCATGCCATGGTTGACCACGGGTCCGCTCTGGTTGCTCCTCATCCTCATGCTGGCAGCGGGTGCCTGGTGGTACTGGAGACGTCGTTTCGGCCACATGCCCGCAACCCGTCCGGACCTCCAGATCCAGATTTTGGCTACACGTGCCCTTGGCCCGAGGAATCACCTGGTGGTCGTGGAAACCGCCGGGCACCGCAGTCTCATCGCGACAAGCGCACAAGGTATCCGGTTCCTGCGTGATCTGCCCCTTCCCCCGCAGTCACCGGCATCGGATGATCCGCCCTTCGCCGATCACCTCGATTCGGGTCAGGAATCGTCATGAACGTCTTTTTCTTGCGGGTTCTCTGCCTTCTTTGCGGGTTCTTCCTCACCGTTTCGGCGGGGTGGGGCCAGGATCTGGCGCCGCTCGCCCCGGACGCACCTCCGCCCCAAAGCGAAGGCTTCGCGGTGAACCTTTCCGTCGGCGAAGGTTCGGCGGGCGGCGACTGGTCGGTGGCGATTCAGCTCGTTGTGGTCATGACCCTGCTGAGCCTCGCTCCCGCGTTGCTCGTCATGACGACCAGTTTTGTCCGCATTGTCATCGTCCTCGGGTTTGTCCGCCAGGCGATGGGAACGCAGAACGCACCCCCGAACCAGGTGGTGATCGGCCTGGCCCTCTTTCTCACTGCCTTCATCATGCAACCGGCGTGGGAGACGATCTGGACCGACGCAATCGAACCGCTCCAACAGGACGAGATCACCGCCATGGTGGCCTGGGAGCGGGGATCGCTGCAGCTGAAGGATTTCATGCTCCGGCAGACCCGTCCGGAGGACTACGCCTTTGTCCAGGGGATGCAGCGTGTCGAGCCGGTGGAAGGGGAGACCAAATTCACCGTGGTGACGACCGCCTTTCTCCTGAGTGAGCTGCGGACGGCGTTCCAGATGGGCGTGCTCATCTATCTCCCCTTTCTCATCATCGATTTCGTGGTCGCTTCGATCCTCATGTCACTCGGCATGATGATGATGCCACCGGTGATGATCTCGCTGCCGTGCAAGCTTCTCCTCTTCGTCCTTGTGGACGGCTGGCGGCTGATCATGGAAGGCCTCGTGCGCAGTTTTCATCTTGTCTGATCCCTCGAACGATGAACGTCGATTTTGCTACCTATCTTTTTCAACAGATTATCTGGCAGGGCCTTATTCTGGTGGCGCCATTTCTCGGCACCGCGATCGTCATTGGCCTGACCGTCAGCCTTATCCAGACCGTCACCAGCCTGCAGGACCAGACCCTCAGTTTCGTTCCCAAGATCGTGGGCATGTCGGTCCTCGGCTGGCTTATCGTCCCCTGGTTTCTGCAAACCTTCATCAGTCTCATCAACCAGGTCTGGGGGTTGATCCCGCAGATGGCGCCATGACGGTCCCGGTTCCCGAGATTTTCCCTTATCTGTGGCTGATCGTCCGCGCGGGTGGGTTCATGCTCTGGTGGCCGCTCGCGGCCGGGACGTGGATGCCTTCGCGGATGAAGATAGGTTTGACCCTCGGGCTGGCGCTGATGGCGGCCAGCCAGATCGAACCGGGATGGGCGGCCGGTGCCGAAGATGCCCTGATTACGACGGCGATTGGCGAATTTTTGATTGGCCTCTGGATGGGGTTTGGAACCCGCCTCACGTTCGTCCTGCTCGAAGTAGGCGGACATATCATCGCGATGGAAATGGGTCTGGCGATGGCCCAGAACTTTAATCCGGCCTCCCAGAGCACGGCGACGGTGATCGAGACATGGGCCTACTTCTGGGGTATCTGCCTGGCCGTCGTGACGGGCTGGTACCGGGATTCGATCGGCTACTGGATCCTGAGCTTCCGGCATTATCCCCCCGGCGACTGGTGGAGCCTCTCCGGTGGCGTCGCCGGATTGCCGAAAATGATGGCCGCAGTTTTTGCGATGGGTGTCCAGATGGCCGCTCCGGTCATCGCGCTGATCCTCCTCCTGAACCTCACTTTTGCCTTTCTCGGCAAGGTGGCGCCACAAGTCAACGTGCTCATGCTCAGCTTTGCGGTGCGGATCGGGCTGGGACTGGCTGCGTTGGGAGTTGTCGTGATCCTCGCCCGCACGCTCTTCCTCGATGCCTCGTCGTGGATTCTTCCCTACACCGTGAACCCGTCTGCGATGGAGGCAGCCAACTGAGATGGCAGACGATTCCGGCGGAGAAAAGACAGAGGAGCCGACATCCAAGCGGATGACGGAGATCTACGAGGGTGGTGATTTCGCGAAGGTTCCCGAAGTTGCCGCCGCCTTTGTCATCATTGTCGGGTTTGTCCTCTGGCGCTGGCAGGGAAGTGCCGTGGTGGAGCGCTTCTTCCTCTTTTGCCGGAACTGGTTCCGCGAACTGAATGTCGAGATTGTTCACGAGGCGGGCGTAGTGGAAGGCCTGCGTGGCCTGATCCTGGAAGTGATGCTGGTGCTGGGCGGTCTCTTTGCCGCGGTGGGAATCGCGGCGGGTGTGGCAAACGCGCTCCAGACCAAGCTCAAGCTGTCCCCGAAGGCATTGGGGTGGAAGTGGAGCCGGATCGATCCGCTCAAGGGCACCCAGAAATTGATCGGAAAGCAGAAGTTTGTGCAGCTCACGATCGAGGTTCTGAAATTTGCCTGCATTGCGACTGTCCTCTCGACGCTCATCTGGAACCTGCGCCATGACGCTATCTTTGCGCAGCTCATGCCTCTGAGCTACCTCGTCGGATTTATCGGTAAGGCGACGACGCAGTTGAGCCTCGGACTTGTTTTCAGCCTCAGTGCGATCGCAGCCATTCACTATTTCTGGAACCGGCGCACAAAGCAGGAAGAATGGAAGATGACGAAGCAGGAGGTGCGCGATGAATCACGCCAGCAGGAAGGCGATCCGAACGTCAAGCGGGCGCGTCGCCGGGCGGCGATGGAAATGCAGCAGCGGCGCCTCTTGAAGCAGGTTCCCCTCGCCGACGTCGTCATCACAAACCCGACTCATTACGCGATCGTCCTGAAGTATGATCCACAATTTGAGGACGCTCCCAGGGTGGTGGCAAAAGGTGCCCGCGCCCGGGCCCGCTTTTTGAAGAAACTCGCGGCCAAACACGGTATCCCGATGATTGAGAACAAACCGGTGGCCCGCGGTCTCTACCGTTCAGTCGCCGTGGGACAAGTCATTCCGGCCGAGTTCTTTCCCGCTGTCGCAACGATTCTCAGCTTTGTTTTCCGGCACTATAAGTTCCATTGCTCCGAAGTGAAACGTCGGCGCGCTCTCGCGAAGACAAATCTCCCGTCACGCTCATGAATGCACAAATCGATCGGATAGGGGGCTTGCTGCAGCGCAATGCCGACCTCCTCGTTACCCTCGGCATTTTCGGAATCCTCGGCCTGCTGATCATGCCGATTCCGCCGTGGATGATGGACCTGTTCCTGACCCTCAGCCTCGGTCTGTCGCTGGTTGTGCTCCTCACCGTCGTCTATATCCGGAACCCGAGCGAATTTTCGGTCTTTCCCACCGTTTTGCTGGCAGTCACCCTGCTGAGACTGGGCCTGAATATCGCGAGTACGCGTCTCATTCTGCTCGAGGGATATGCGGGTCAGGTGATCGAGGCGTTCGGTTCATTCGTCGTGGGTGGTAACTACGTCGTCGGGGGGATTGTCTTTGTCATCCTCGTCATCATCAATTTCATTGTTATCACCAAGGGTGCCGGTCGTATCGCCGAAGTGTCCGCTCGCTTCACCCTGGACGCGATGCCGGGCAAACAGATGGCGATCGATGCCGATCTCAACGCTGGCCTGATCGATGAGAACACGGCGCGGGAACGACGGGAATCGATCGCGAAGGAAGCGGATTTCTACGGCTCGATGGATGGTGCGAGCAAATTTGTGCGCGGGGACGCCGTCGCTGGCCTGCTCATCACGGGGGTGAATGTGATCGGGGGCATCATGATCGGCATCCTCCAACGGGACATGTCGGTGACGGAGGCGATGAGCCTCTACACGCTGCTTTCGATCGGGGATGGCCTGATCTCGCAGATTCCAGCCCTCATCATTTCACTCGCAGCGGGTCTCCTTGTGACACGTTCCTCGGGGGATTCCGACCTTAGCGAACACATGCGCACGCAGCTCACCACCTATCCGCGGGCGCTCATGACGGCGGGTGCGATGTTGGGCGTGATGGCGGTCCTCCCCGGCCTGCCGTTCATTCCGTTTGCGGCTCTTGGCGGTGGCAGCGTCCTCCTCGCCCGAAGGCTTCAGAACCAGACCCGACAGGAGAAAACGGTCGCTCTCGAGGCGAGAAAGAAGGCCGAGGCGGACGGTCTGCCAGGTCCGGATGGTCGACGGGGTGGCGCCGGCGGTGAGAGCGGCGACAAACTAGTGGAGGCTCTGCATACCGATGTCCTCGCGGTGGAGCTCGGGTACGGCCTGCTCTCGCTCGCCGATCCGAGGGCGGAAGGCGATCTCACGGTGCGCATTCGCGAGTTGCGGCATGCGCTGGCGGATGAACTGGGCATGCTCGTTCCCCCGATTGTTGTTCGGGACAACCTCGAACTGCCTTCGGAGCGCTATCGCATTCTCATGCGCGGCAAGGTCATCGGAGAAGCGGAACTGTTGCCCAATCGTTTTCTCGCCATCGGGGAGGAGACCGACCGCACGAAGCTCTCCGGTGTGCCGACAGTCGAGCCCGCTTTTGGCCTCTCCGCGATGTGGATAACGGAAGCCGAGCGGCGCACCGCCGAAATCGGCGGAATGACGGTCGTCGATCCGAAGTCGATCCTCATCACGCACCTCGCCGAAGTCCTCAAGCGCAATGCGTCCCTTCTCCTCAATCGAGAGGATGTGCAGCAGATGATCGATGTTGTGAAAAGCCGGCACCCAACCCTCGTCCAGGAGTTGATTCCCGACCTCGCCTCGATCGGCCTGATCCAGCGGATCCTCGGCAACCTCCTTGCCGAACGGGTCCCGCTCAAACCGCTCACCGTTATCCTCGAGACGATTGCCGATTTTGCGCCCATCACCAAGCATCCGGACGAACTGACCGAACAGGTCCGCCGACGCCTCAGCATCTACTTTATCGAATCTCTCGTTTCTGAAGACCGTGAACTTCCGGTCATCACCCTTGCCCCGGAACTGGAACAGATGCTCGCCGGACAGATCCACAAGGGTCCAACAGAGCTGAGCCTCGTCATTGACCCGCATACGACGCAACATCTGGTGGAGCGGCTCGAAGGTTTTGATCGACTTGTCGGCCCGGGCGATACGCCGCCCGCGCTGCTCGTTTCCGCCGAGATTCGCGTGGCCTTCCGGCGCTTCTTTGGGGGACACCTCCCGCGTCTGACATGCCTTTCCTACATCGAACTGCCGGCGGATGTGAAGATCCAGTCCCTCGGTGTCGTGCCTCCCGCTCCCGCCCGTCAGCAGAAACGGAGCGCGTGATGGCCGGTTGAAAGGCGGTTGGGTGGACTGTCGCCCCCGCGCCGCGTCTTACGAATCTTTTCGCGTCCACTCGAAGGAGGAGGGACTCTCGCGCAGGATGACTATCGCGGAACCCACCTGCAGGGGCCGGTCGTTGGCGGGTTCGGCGGTGGCAGCGTCCAGCCAGCCATACGCTTCGTTGAAAAAATAGGTGTCAAACTCCCCCGGCTGTTGTCTCCGCGGCACGAGCACGAGATCCCCCTTGTTCCAGGCGAGCCCTGGAATGCCCGCAATGCCGGTGCCGGGGTCGCCCGTGTGGAGACCGGAGGTTCCGAGGGTGAGAATGCCCTCGGCGGGAGAGGCCTCCGGACTGTCGAGTGTCCCGAAAACCGTCAGAACATTCAGTCCGCGGCGCACCGGCAGGATCGGCGCATGGTCCGACACTTCTCCCAGCGCCGTGATCGTCACACTCTCTCCCCCGATCCAGGCAAAAAAGGCGCTGAACGGATGGATCGGGGTGCCTCCGGTCGGGGAACCGGTGACGGCGTCGTGCCAACCCAACCGCCCGTTCATCGAGACGAAATAATTCTCCCGAACCGCTCCTGATTTACCATCGACGACATAGAGACGGTCCGCCCCTTCAGGGCCCCCGTCGGTCGAGGCCGCGAATCCGAAACGGTTGTCCGGGCCAAAGAGCGAATCCATCGTTGCGAATCGCCGGACGGCCACCAGGTCCCCGCGCTTCACAAGGCTGCTGATCCGCTTCTCGAGCATGAGGACGCGCCCTCGTTTGCGAACAATCTCGACAAGCCGTCCAGCGCCCCGCCCCGAAAGGATTTCCACATAGTCCCCGTCGACAAGCGACTCCGGAGGAGGACCGTCGAGAATCAGGTTCATGCCATTGGCCTGCCATACTCGCGCTTGCAACGCCTTCTGCGGCAGAAAGGGAAAGGAGAACCAGGTTCGCTTTCCTCCGCCCTCCAAGGCGATGTCGACCACTCCAAAAATCGCGGAGGCCACACACGAAGGCCCCATCGCGGTGGCGACGAGAAAACAGAACAGGCGGGAAAGGAACCGTTGCAAAGGATGGGACATGGGACAGGCCAGATGGCAATCTGCCGAAGTGCAGCCCGGCCCCGATGCTGGCAACGGCTGATTTGCCGGAAGAGCCAACTTTTTGCCTCTCCGGGGGATCTTCCTGCTCCCGCTCCTGGGGGGAGCTCCTGTCTAGCGCTCGCAAGGTGCCCAGAGAGGAGCCGTTCGTCGGTTGCACCTCGGTGGACGATCGCTCCGAAAAATCCGCTTACGGGTGCGTCCGCACAGCCTGCGGGACCCTCTGCAGCGCTTCGAGATCCCTGCGCACTGCAGAGCGGGCACGGTGGTAGATCACACGCACGTATTCGCGGGAGATTCCTTCCTCTTTCGCCATTGAAATCATGGAACGACGGGGTTCATCCAGACCAATGTAGCCTTGGAATATTTTGGAAGTTCGGGGGGCAAGATTTCGCAGGCTGGCATCCGCCGCCTGGCGCAGTTCCGAATTGCACATTTCGGCGAAAGCACTCTTTTGTGAGGGGCATGCGACCGTGCTCTCGAGCGGAGTGTTCGTCCCCGTGTCGGCGTCGAGGGAGACGAACTGCGAGACCATCGGCATCGCCCGCACGACCATCTCATGAGCGAAGCCAGTCTCCTCGGAGAGTTCCCCAGCCGACGGAGGCATCCCCCGCTCGCCCAGTAAGCGCTCGTACGCTTCGCGCAGAATCGGAAGACGGTGGTGCCAGGAGGCGGGCAGCTTGAGTGGAAAGCGGAAGGACCGAAGGTAATCGAGCACAACCCTCCGGATTCTGTAGTAGGCGAAGGTGGAGAATTTCGCCTCTCTCCGCTCGGGATCAAAATTGTCGAGCGCCCGGTAGAGGGCGAGGTTGCCCTCTCCAATCAAATCCATCGGATCCACCGGAGAATGAGCGGGATAGAATTCCATGACCAAGGAGACGACCAGCTTGAGGTGGGCCTTGATAACCTGATCCACGGCCGCGGTATCTCCTGCCTTTGCCCGCCGGAGGATCTCCCGGGAGCCTTCTTCGGGGAGCCTTGGAAGGGTTGCGATACGCGCACAGTAGTTCAGGAGGTTTGGGTTTTTTGAGGAAATCTTACCCCTTGGTCGCTGTGCCCGAATGTGATCCGAACGCTTCTTTCGCATGGTTTTCAGAGCACATCGGAAGCGGCATCGTTACGTTCTCCCTATTCCTCAAATACATTACCAACCACGGAGGCGAGTTGCCTCCCCCTAATGTTGATTCGACGATCTGGGGCAAGCGCGACCGAAACGGCTCCGAGCAAAGGAGCCAGGCCAATCAGAGTCAGATCCAGTATTCTCCTGAAACGGGCAACCTGGTGGTCTATGCAACCCGGCAACAGCACGAGTATGCCGAAGAAGTCATCAAGGCTTTCGACCGTCCTCAGCGGATCATCAATTACACCGCCTTCATCTTCGAGACGAGCGTGCAGCCGACGCTGGATCTCGGTGTGGACTGGAGCGATACGGTAAAGCAGCGCCTTTCTCTCTCCGACTTTACCGGTCCAACCCTCAACGATGGTTTTGACTTCGGGGGAGCCGTCCTGGATGAACCGACACTCGCGGTTCAGCTGAACTTCCTCGCAAGCAACTCCGACACGGTTCTGACGAACAAACCCTCAGCGACGAATCGGGCCATGGAGCCGGTGAAGCTCGCCTCGATGGAGCAGCGTCCGGTGCAGATGGCCTCCTATGATACCTCCGCCACCGGCGGCACCGTATCCTCCCAAATCGGATACATCCGGATAGGCACCGGACTCGATGCGTTCGGCCGCGTGCTTCAGGGGAAAATGAACGGGAAGGAAGCGATTGAGCTTCATGTGGTTCTCACCATCTCCGAGCGC
>CAZVQJ010000086.1:0-11538 GCA_964629165.1 uncultured Puniceicoccaceae bacterium | reverse complement strand
CGGGCGCTTGACGATGGCTCCCGTGCCCAGGATGGCGGACGTCCCGCCGGGCACACAAAAAAAACGGCCGCCATTCCTAAAAATGGCGGCCGTAGAAAACGGTTCCGAAACGGGGAGGCTGCACGCCCTCCGATGCGGAGATGAAAGGTTCCTTTAGAACTGTGCTTTCAGATCCAGCTCGGCAAACTGCAGGTATTCATTACCCTTGGCCTGGATCGTCACCACGATCGGGACGCCCTTTTTCAGCTGAAGGCCATTTCCCGGCAACTTGGCCTCAAAGCTCTTGAAGCGCTGGCTTGGAGCCGACACCGACAACTTGGGACCGCCCGCGATCTGCAGCACGGCAGGATCCCGTTGGGCATGGTCGTTCGCCGTGACGAACGCAAACGACTTGAGGACTCCATTCGCCTTGGGAGTGATCCGGTAAACAGCCTGGTCCGACCAGTGTAGAACCTTCGTGTTGGTCCGGCCATCAAATGCCTGGGCGATCGATTCGAGGAAACCATTGTCCCGGTTGTTGTCATTGCTTGTCTCGATAACGAACCGGCTGGTTTCGTAGACAGAGGTGAAGTCTCCGGTCTCAATCACCGACTCCTGCACTTCGAAAGACATCTCGGCATACTGCAGGAGGAGATCACCAACCGCTTCGATGCTCATGTAGATGGCCTCTCCTTCCTTGATCGTGAGCCCCCCATTCGGCAGATTGAAGCTATAGTTTGCGAAGCGTCCCTTCGGTGGGTTGACCGTAATCGCGTTGTTCACGCCATCGATGCGCAGCCTCTTCGGGTCGCGATCCGGGGCGTCATTGGCGGTCATGAACTTGATCGCCGTCAGTTTGCCGCTGACCTTCGGCGTAATCCGGTAGAAGGCCTCGGGCGCCCAGTGCAGGTTCTTCGTGTTCTTGTTGCCGTCGAGCCCCTGCGGGAGCCCTTCCTGACGTCCGTTCACACGATTATTGTCATTGAAGGTCTCCACCTTGAATTCGTTCGTCTGTCCCACCGAGGTGAAATCTCCGGTCGGCCGATCGTCGCCTTCGTCAGGCACAGGATTCGGGGCGGGGGCGGGTGGCGGGGCAGAAGCCTTCTTGTTCACCCGGAGGCTGAAGGTGCGGCTGGCGGTTGCGCCGGAAGGATCCTTTACCACAACCTTCACTTGAAAGTTACGGGAGTTGCCAGAGTTCACCGTTCCTGCCTGGGGCGAATAGGTGAACGTATTTCCCGACATCGAAGCGCCTGCCGGGGCACCACTCAGCGAGTAGGTCAGACTGTCGCCGTCGGGGTCGGACGCCGCGATGCCGAACCGCAACTGACCGCCTTCTGTCACCGTCTTGGCGGAGATCGAGTTGATCGACGGAGCGCGGTTCTTGTTGTTGACCGTCAGCGTCATGTTCTTCGAGGCGGAACCTCCCCGGCCATCACTCACCGTGAACTTGACCGTGAAGGACCTGCTGCCCCCCGAAGTGACGACGTTGTAGGAAGGAGAATAACTGAACTTGTTGCCCACGAGGATCGCACCGCTGGGAGCACCGCTCATTGAGTAGGTCAGCTGATCGCCGTCCGGATCCGAGGCCGAAAGATTAAAACTGAGAGAGCTGCCTTCCGTGACCGTCCGGTTGGACACGTTGTTCAGGGTCGGCGCTCTATTCGCATTGCCACCGCCGGAATTGCCACCGCCGGAATTGCCACCACGCGTGAATGAATCCACGACGAGTTCGACCTGCGTATAACGGGCCCCGGCCTGCAGGATCGACTGCTGCGAGGGATCCAGCCAGGTGAGCGTAATCGTGTTATGGGTAAACGCGCTCGGGTTGATCGTCTGCATCGAGGGAATCTTGGTCTTAAAGTAATTCCCCGGCAGATTGTTGAAGGTGGCCACAACCGATGCCAACTTCAGATCCTTCTTTGAACTCTTGTCGAAATCCGCAGACCGGATTGTCTGGGCGTTCCCAAAGCTGAAGTTGTTGCTGAAGGTGGGATTCGCCGAAACCATGACAAAATCGACATCGTAAACCTTGTAGTTGGGATTGCGGATGGCGAGTGATTGGCTCGAATCCAGCGTGAAGACGCTGTTGGTAGCAGAGAACTTCTTGCCGTTTGAGAAGTTGATAGTGAACGTCGACACACCGCTGTTATAGTGACGGTAGTTGTTGCCCGTATACGACACCGAGGCATTCGAGTCCGTTGCGAATGAACCGGAGAAACGATCTCCGACCGAAAGTTGCTTGTTTGCTCCAGTTCCTACGGACACAACCCGACCGCTGAACTGATACTCCTGAGAGTTTGCGTGGACGCCCCCCAGGGCGAGCGTTGCGAGTGCAAGAAGACTGGCAGTGCTTGTGGAAGTCGAGAAGCGGGACAAACGACCCGCTCTCATAAAATGACTCCGGAATTTTGTTCTCATAACTATAGGATTCCGATCGTTTAACGATAGCTAGTTTTAATGGTCGGGAATGCCTCTCTCCGAGAAAGACACTCCCATTCGGTTCAGGCTGTGTGGGCAACGCCCGGACACAGGATTAGCGACTGATGGGTACAAGCAGTGATTCTCTCAGTATCAGGGGGCCCCGAAGGACCTCGGTAACGGCGAGAGATCGCTGCTGATCGATGTAACTCTGAAACAGAAAGTCCGGAGTCCGGACGAACGAATGATTGATGGCTCCGGGGCGACCTTCTGGCGGCCCGGCGAGCGATAATGAAGAACGCTCCTGGAATGGAGAGAATCCTCGACCGACCGGAACGGCCCGATGCGCTTTCGCGAATTTCGGTACGTCCCGTACATCCTTCAGCTAAAGGAGATTGGTGCGATCGACGGAAAGTCCAAGTGGACGGCATGCCGTTCACTCGGTTCTCCGGCCGTCGAGGATAGGTTTTCTGCCATAAGCCACTCACGTAGCACACAGGGTCGTGGCGTCTATCTTTTTTTTTACCAAACGCATTTAGAGGAGAGCTTGAGGAGTAACCGCGTTGGAGCGGGATCGCAGGCAGCATCAGAGGGAAGAAGTCGAGCATTACCGTTACTAATGAATGATAAGTCCATGTAAAAAATCCACTCGTACGCTGTCCGAATATTCTGAAATACGACCGACCAGCCAGAAAAATGGCCGCTCACGGAGCACTTCCCGTTGTCGAACGAGCCCGTTCAGACCCCGAATAACGCTATATTCACCCGCCGTTAGGCTTGCATGATTGACGACGCCCGTCCCCTGCAATCCCGCTCCAGCAGTAAAATTTCGGGTGACACTACAGAATTTGCCCCCTGAATCATAACGAAGATATGGAAAGGAAATCGGGAACTCCATTGGTCAGGGCATGCGGGAGCTTCAGGAGAGGTTGGAGACGACCTCGCTTGATCGGTCCCGTGCGGACGGGGCGACACGAAGGCGAACCCGATGGAGAAGATTTCTCGCGCCGAGCCGCAGGTGCCAGCACCGGTCGCGCACCGTGCGAACGTACGGATGCGTGCCATACCGCCTCGCACACGTTGCGCACGCCGCGGCGATCTCCGGATGTTTCTCGGCATCCGCGCTGATCTCTTCAAACGCGATCTGCAAGGCAAGGCGGTGCTTTCGGAGCCGATCGTGTGATGCCAGCTCGCGCGCCAACCTCTCCAGAATACGGAGCCGACAGCCGAGACCTTCTGCGGTTGATCGGCGGCTGCTGATCGAACCGTGAGCCGCCGGCATTCGACGATAAAAGAACTCTCCGAAGGTGGACTCCACGAGCGGGACTCCCCGGGCGAGCGCGCGGAACATCAAATCGCCGTCCTGGTTGACAATACAGGTCTCATCCCACCCTCCGAGCATCTCAAGGACAGATCGGGACCAGAGCGTCGCACCGGGGGGATAATAGCAACCCGTCAACCATGCATTGAGGGGGTCACGAAACCTGCGAGGAGGCCAGGAACGACGTCGACGAACCCACCCATGTTCACTCTGCTCGAGCCGAAACCAGGGCCCTACGGCAACCCCGACCCCGATTCCGCCGAGGGCGTCTTGCAGGCCCGCAAGGGCGTTCGGTCCCAGCAGGTCATCCGCATCCAGAAACATGACGGCATCGCCACGGCTGCAAGAGAGACCATGGTTGCGAGCCTTGCAGGCGTTTCTAAACGCCACCTCGAGGACTCGAACGTGCGGCGCCATTGACCGGGCAATTTCCACGCTGCCGTCCGTCGAATGATCATCGACCACAATTATTTCATCCGGGACCCTTGTCTGCGTGAGAACCGAACGCAGCGCCTGCCGCAGGTAGGGTGCCGCGTTATGGCACGGAATGATGACCGAAACCCTCATTGTGCGCGCGCGGACGGAAGCTTCGGAAGAGAGCGTTGCGGTGCCTCGACGGTCCGGGGATTCGGCACGGACTCGTCCACACGCGAAGAGCGACACGAGGGAACAGAAGAGAGACGTAAAAGCATGAGCCAAAAGACGAGCCAACGGACTTAATTTCCTGTCGACGGTGAATTCGAAGGAAGACCGGCGAATCTCCCGGCCGCGAGAGCGAAAGACGCTGCCCGCTATCAGTATCCGTACCAAAGACCGGTAACGACTGCCCTACCGGGAGCGTACACCCAGAATCGACCTGCAAAGCCTGCAAGTCGCATGGCCGCACCGTGCATTCTGCCCGCTCGATGCCGAAGCATATGCCGCCGGGACCCCTCCGAGAGGAAGCTGTCTTCGACCGCGAACCGTTTTTCACCCAACAAAAAGGCGGCCGCCGGATTGTCCGGGGCCGCCTTACATAAATAGTCTACGTGTTCAGTTAGAACATGAAGGTATTGGTGATGAACCAAGTCCGTTCATCGGGAATGCGATAGGCTGCTCCCGAACCGTCAGGGTTTGCGGTGATCGGGATCAGGTCATCGTCGTTCATCAGGTTCCGCACATTGAGCTGAATGCGCCAATCAATGTGTTCGTTGATCGGGCGTTGGTAACCAATCCACGCATCGACTGAATGCTCGGTAGGGCCGTAGATCGGATTATCGATATTATAGCCATCGCTCGCCGAGTTGAGGGGATAGCCAATCACGATTTTATCCTGCCACCGGTAGGAACCACCGATATTCAACCCTTCCAGAGGTCCCTCCGTGAAGCTGTAGTTTGTCACGAGGTTGAAGCGCCATTTGCGGTTCTCAGGCACATTTGAACCCTCGAGGAGGCGCTGCAGGGTATAGTTTCCGTAGAATTCCGCCTCAAACTTCGAACGGAGCGTCTCCCCGCCGTAAGCACCGTTCCAAAAGCGCACATCGCCCGCGGGTCCCTGCCAGAATGCGTAACGTTCCTCCACAAATGAGGCGAGTCCAGCTGCCAGATTGGATCGGGTGGCCTTGGTTTTGGCTGCGTTCATCGTGATATTCCAGTTCCGGGTGATCTGAGCCGAAAATTCGAACTCGATCCCCTCGGACTCGGTATCACCGGTAACGACCATGCCATTCGGCTCCGTTACATTGAACCAGTTTTGTGGGCCGGAATTCAACCAATCCTGAATGTTGGCCCCCCAGGCATCCTGAAACGCGACCGGAGGCGGATTGGCAATGAGGGCGTTGACGGACGCCATCTGCTGATCGAGCGCTTCTTGATGGGTCTGGCCGGGAGCGGGCTGATAGGCCAGAAACGCGTCCGGATTATCTTCCCAATAATCCTGGTTGAAACTTCCGAACGGTGCATTTCCTTCCGTTGCGATCCGTGCCTGGTGCGCAAACATCGCACCCCATGCATCGCTGTATCCAACAAGGTAGTTGCCTCCGAGGACACCGCTGACCGTGGCGTTGGTCACATTCGATTCATACCAGTTCACTTTCAGGACGAAACGGTCATCCATCGCACCGACGGTGAAGCCGTAGTCTTTCGTTTCGCCACTCGGCGAGGCAACCGAACGGCCAAAGGCATCCACCCGGCCCGACTGCGGACGGAAGTTGCTGGAATCATTATAGAACAGGCTGAAGTTGAGTCCGGCCGGCAGCTGGTCGCGAATGAAGCGTGGCGTATGCACGACCACTCCCCAGCTGACGTTGTCATCCTTCTCGCTATTGTAGTTGCGGTTGCCTCCTTCCGGTGCGTCCTCTGCAGACCCCGGGATGTACCACTCGGGATGATCAAAGATATCCTGTCCGATAACATTTCCGGGAGCCACGCCGGTGCCCCGGAAGACCTGTTCGTCTTCGCGCCACGAGACGGTCGGAACGATCAGCCCGTCCAGCAGATAGCCCTGCCAGACAAAGACGAGCGAGTCGGTCTTGGTGATGGATTCGGTCGTTCCGCCACCCGTATACAGCTGCCCGCGGTCCCCCGTTTCAGCATTCCAGACGCCCAGCGGGAAGTTGCGCCATCCGACATAGCGGTCCAGATCGTCGACCTCCGCGCCCGGATTCGCCACCGCCCAGTCCCAGATGGGCATCGTCGTCGAAGCGGGATTCCGCAACGCCTGGATCCGCTGGAGATTCAGCCCTCGCGCATCGCTCCGGCCGACCAGGTTCGGGCCGATATAGTTGGCGGTGGCAATCTGACGACCGGCACCCGTGATATGGCCATCATTGCCAACGTAGTTATCATCCGTCGCGTATCGTTCCCAGGAACGACGCCTTTCATCGTTTTCGGTGGACGCAAGAAGACCGGTAATGACATGGCGCCCGAGAAGTCGGGTAATGAACCTTTCCGAGTCCATGACATTGGCGAAGTCAAATTGCGCGAAGGCCGTCAGGCGGAGGGTATCCGCTTCCGAGTCGTAGGATCCACCGCCTCCACTGCGGCTGCCCACCAGCGGGCGCCCTGCGTTGGGATTCGGCGTGCCGTCCGCGTAATGCGTCATGATATCCATCGCAATCGCGTAACCACCGCCCCCGAGGATGCTCTCTGAATTTTCGCGGGAGTATTCCTGGTGATCATAGACGAGTTCAAACCCGAAGGTATTATCCAGGAATGTCTGCGATAACGCCGCATTGAAGGTTTCAAAATCTTCGTTTTCATACTTCGTCGGGCCGTCGAGCAGGTTCTCGTAGAAGTTGAAGATCGATGGGTCTGTCAGGACCTTGTCCTTGTAGGCGCCGATCTCGTAACCGGGCAAACGGGCCCGGTTGGCATAGGTCGCATAGCTGGGAATGCCGTTCCAGGGGTTGAACTGTCCACCCGTCGGTCCGCCTGCCGGCATGTTACTAATGAACTGCCCTGGCATGGCCCGCGTGAAGTAGGCTTCCCGGGGGTTCGGAAAGATGAAGATCGGACCATCAAACCAATCGGCCCCGCGGGCGTCCACCCAGGGATTATAAGTACCGTTGGGATTATCGCCCCCGAACTGCGGGGTGATGTTGGAGAAGATGCCGTCTGCCTCGCTTTCCATGTTGCGGCTGGCAGCACCGTAGGTGGCCGGCCTTCCGAGCGAAACCCATTCATCATAATCTCCGAGAGTGATCGTGCGCGGATCATAGAGGACACCCGCCCCCGGATTGATCGAACTGTTAAACCAAGGGGTAATCTTGTCGACCGGAGGCAGAATGCGTGGTCGGTTTGCATCGATACTGCCGGTCTCGAAACTGAAATCAAAGCGGGTATCGTTTCTCTCGCCGAGAAACTCCGGGGTCAGTCGTAAGGCAGCATAGAGTCGCTGGTCGTCTTCGAAAGCCGGTTCTTGGCGGAACTTCGTGTCTTTGTGCACTCCGGCCACACGGACGGAAAGGAGGTCATCGACGATCACCCGATTCAGGTCGAAGTTGGCCCGCAGGGAACCATAGCTACCGACCCGGAACTCAACCTTCCCCTGGTTGAAATTGAGGGGTTTGATGAGGTCGGTATTGATAATCCCGGCCGGGCTGCCGATTCCGAAAAGGACGGCATTGGCACCGCGCTGGATGTCCACCCGCTCCACATTATAGCCGTCCCAAGGGATGCTCGTGAGGAAGAAGTTGCGTGTGTTATCAGCCGAATCGAGCCCGCGCACGCGGGTGTTGTTCTGCGGCTGGATGCGCTGGGTGGTATCTGTCGGGTTGCCACTGTCTCCGGTGTTCGCGAAGTTGCCCTGGATGCCGCCGACTTCCGTGTTGGTGGTGTAGACAAGGAGGCTCTCGGAATCGGTCGATCCGGTGTCCTGGAGAAACTCCTGATTGATGACTTGAACCGCATTGGCAACGTCGCGCAAATCCGTCCGCAAACGCGAACCCGCAAGCGTTTCACGGGCTTGGTATCCGATCGAGCTGCCGTCAGTGACTTCAAAAGGAGACAGCTCGATGATTTCGTCGTCATCGGTCGCCTCCTGGGCACTCAGCACTGCGGTTGTCGCAATGGTGAAACCGAGCACATACGCCCGGTAGCTTTTACCGTGGAATCTATTCATGGGGGGGTAGTTGGGTGAATGACTGAAACCTCAGTCGTTTCGTAAGGTTGTGGATGCAACCTGCTTCCCAAAAATCGAACGCACTCTAAAAGAGTTTCGCCCGGTTTCCGGGAAACGCCCGACACTGTGAACAAAAATTACGGATAATCCAGATTTTTTTGAACATATCCGAAGACTTGGAATCGCGTTGCCCTGCAAGCGTTATTCGGCACGCTTTCAGGCTCAGGAGGGATTCGCCACCATGTCGTCAACGACCACACACTCCATCGCACTGATCCTGCAGACCCGCATGGAGGACAATGTTGCCATCCTCCGGGGAATCGCAGCCTTCGAACGCGCCCATGCTGACTGGAACTTCTTCCTTGATGACCAGGCAATGTCGGTCCGTGACCCGGAGTGGCTTTTCCGCAAGAACTGGGACGGGGTTATCTGCCGGCACCCGAACACGGCCGTGCTCGAGGCATGCGTCCGCCGCGGGGTCCCGTGCATCGATCTCGATGATTCCCCTCGCATCGTGGCACATGCCCCGAAAGTGCGCCCGGACAATCGCGCCATCGGCCATCTCGGCGCGGAACATTTTCTCGACCGCGGATTCCGGCGTGTCGGCTTTTGCGGGTGGGACACCGAAAGCTGGTCGTGCGAGCGCCGCGACGGCTTTGCCGAAGCGCTCGCCGCCGTCGGGATCCGGTGCGATATCTTCGAGACTCCCTATTGCACCGTGGTCACCCCCGAGTGGGACCTGAGCGAGCAGCGCCGCATCGAGCAATGGCTGGACACCCTGCCGGAGCCGACCGCAGTGATGGCGTGCAACGACATGCGTGCGCTCCAGGTGATAAACGCTGCCCATGAGCTCGGTCGAAGCGTTCCCGAAAGCGTTGCGGTCCTTGGAGCCAACAATGAAAGCATCCGTGTCGAGATCTCCCACCCTCCACTCTCGAGCGTGCCGCTCAACGCACACGAATGGGGCCGATGCGCGGCCTCCCTCCTGCATCGACTCCTGATGGGTGAATCCATTCCCGAGATCTCCTATATCAGTCCCCTTACGGTCGAAGTTCGCCGCTCCACCGATGCCCTCGCGATCGAGGATGCCGCGATCGTGGAAGCCCGGCGCATCATCCATGCGGAAGCCTGTGGATCGCTGCGGGTGGAGGATATCGCCCGTCGGGTGCACATCAGCCGGAGCCTCCTCGAACGACGTTTCCGCAAGCTCCTGCGGCGGACTCCGCAAGAAGAAATCCGGAGCGCGAAAATCCACCGGACCAAGCAACTCCTCATCGATTCGGACAAGACTCTGGCGGAGATCGCTGAGCTAACAGGATTCGAACATACCGAATACCTCAGTGTCATGTTCAAGCGACTGACGGGCGAGACCCCGAGGGATTTTCGCCAGCGCCACCGCTCGGAAAACCGGGACTGATCGGGAACCCATCCGCGGACGATTCTCCTGCTGCCTCAGTCCGTGCCCACTCCCTTGCGCAGGCGCCGGATAGCGTTCATCAGGGAACGCGAATCATGGTAGGCGGCCTTCCAGATATGGCCTTTCAAACCTTCGCGATATTCCGGCTCTTTATCCAGCCCCCCGAGGTACCACCCTCCGCGTTCCTGATCGATGAGATAACGCTGCGTGTATGTCCACAACTGGAGGAACCGCTTGCCATATTCGGCAGGGTCTTCCGGATAGTGGTCGGCCATCAGCAACAACGTGTTGAACCCCTCCGCCTGCGCCCACCAGTTCTTCGTATCGGCGATAATTCTGGGGACATCCTCTCCCGCAAAATAGTATCCTTCGTCATAGAATCCACCGATGCCATGGTCGTATCCAAATTTCAGGGCATGATCGACCATGCGCTTGCCCTTCGCGAGCGTTTCGCCCGGGTCCATCCCGAGCGCTTCCGCTGCCTCCAGCATGAGATAGGCGGTCTCCACATCGTGACCGAATGAGATATGGTCGATCAGGCGATTGGCCTCCCGCTCCTCGGGCGACGCATTCCGGAAAGAAACATGCGTCCAGTCCGGTTCAAAGTAGAGCATAAGATACCCCGCATCGGCAGTCAGCCGATCACGGATGAGGAGGAGCATTTCCCGCAGCCGCTCCCGCAGCAGGGGATCCGGCCAGACACGATAGAGTTCATAGAATGCCTCGAGGATGTGAATGGACGAATTCTGGTCCTTTGGAGGCTCGCCCCCTACCCACTCCCGGACGGGCGTGCCATCGGGCTGTAGAAACTGGTAGTAACCGCCATGTTCGGCGTCGTGAGCATGGTCGTCGAGCCACCGGAAGGCTTTCTTGGCGAGCTCGAGCGCCTCGGCGTTTCCCGAGACGTCAGCGTACGCCGCGAGCCCGTAGATTCCGAAGGCGACGCCGTAGGCCAGCTTGAGCTCGCGCCCGCTGCCATGAAGCTTCGGTTCACCCTGCTGATCGACCAACCAGTAGAATCCGCCGTGCGTCGAGTCCCACATCTGGTCGCGCAGGAAACGAAATCCGTGCTCTGCGACCCCGAGCAGCGCTTCGTCCCCTCCGAAAAATGCGGATGCCCGTGCCGCTGTCCATACGTGACGGGACTGCGTCACGATCATCTTGTTCTGGTCTTCCGCCGGTTGCCAGTCGGCATCAAAGGTGGAGAGGTAGCCGCCATATTCCCGGTCGACACAGCGCGGGTACCAACTCGCAAGGAGGTTGTCCCGCAGCACGCGTTCCATTTGCGCGGCCACTTCATGGCGTTTGTCGGGAGCAGTCATCGGATTCATACCTTCATTGGAGGCGAGGACAAAGGGTGTGCAAACACATAAGAGCAAAGCCTCCATCAATCGGCGCCGTTGTTTCATGGAAGTCAGGGCAAGGCTTGCGATCCCCAAAACGTCAGTAAGCGAGGATCAGTTCCATCATTTTTCGGTCCAGTTGATGCCCGTGAAACTTCTCATATTTCACGTCCGCACGACCGCTGTCGAGAATGCCGAAATCGCCCCGGAGATTCCACATCGCCCAGCCCCAGTTCTGCTCTTTCCAAAGTGAAAGGAGATCCTCCATCCAGGCAAGGGCCACGTCGTGCGGCGTCCGGTTGTAACAGCCCCATTCCCCGACATGAACAGGAACCCCTTGGTCGGCGATCGATCGCCACGGTAGAATGAGTTTTTACCGCAGCGTCTCCCTGTCCCATTGTTGCCCAACGGCATCGACTAGCGGCCAGGTGGGGAGCGCGAAGCTTTCGAACTCGTT
>CAZVQJ010000085.1:0-11555 GCA_964629165.1 uncultured Puniceicoccaceae bacterium | reverse complement strand
TTTTTTTTGAGAAGACCAACGGATAGATGGTTAGTTCTGGCCAGACGCGGGTGAATGGAGAGGAATGGGGCGATGCGGTGGAAGTGCACAGTGGCATACGACGGGACGGATTTCGAGGGATGGCAGGCGCAGGTCAGTGGCAATACGGTCCAGCAGCACATCGAGCGTCGGTTGAGTTTTCTCATCGGTCAGCCGGTGCGTATCCATGGGTCGGGACGGACGGACAGCGGGGTCCACGCAACGGGCCAGGTCTTTCATTTTGATGGTCAGTGGTCCCATGGTGGCGATGCCCTTGTGAAGGCGCTGCGGACGGGCTTTCCGCGTTCGATTCAGGTGTTTGCGGCGGAAGAGGTGGACGAAGCGTTCCATGCGCGCTTCTCAGCTACCGGGAAACGTTACGTCTATCGGCTCTTCGAGGGGGACGCGCCTCCTTTTGAAAACCGTTATTGCCATTCTCTCGGCTATCGCCGCCTTGATATCTCGGCGATGAATGAGGCGGCCGCGAGGTTGTGCGGAAGGCACGACTTTTCCGCCTTTGGCGCGAACCGGCGCGACGACAGCGAGGAGAATCCAGTCAAGGACGTCCGGTTGCTCGCAGTCGAGCGTGCGGGCCCGCGCATTGCGGTGGCGACGGAAGGCAGTGGATATCTCTACAAGATGGTGCGCAGCCTTTCGGGCTGCCTCATCGATGTGGGAACGGGCAAGCTGACGGCTGATGCGGTGGAAGAGATCCTGCACAGCCGGGTACGCACGTCGCTTGTCGTGACGGCACCGGCGAAGGGACTCACGCTGGAGAGGGTCGACTACGATTGATGAACCGGGCGCTGAAGGAATGCGTTCTCGACCTCGTGTTTCCGCGGTCCTGTGAGCATTGCGGCGGACTCGTCGAGGACGACAGCGTTTGGTCCTACCTGTGCGGTGAATGCGTGCGGCGGTTGGACTGGATTCATCCGCCGTGGTGCGGGATCTGCGGGCATCCGTTCCCGGGAATCGGGTGGGGGCAGCGCTGTGATCGCTGCGAGGAGCTGGACGCGGTCTTCGAGGCAGGGCGATGCTGCTTTTTGCACCGGGAGGTCGGCGCGACGCTGGTCCGCGCACTGAAGTATCAGGGAGCCCGCTACCTGCGCCGGGACCTCCAGTGCACCGTGGCGCGGGTACCTGACTTGGTCGACTTTGTGCGTGGCGCCATCCTCGTGCCTGTTCCGTTGCATCCGGCGCGCGAGCGCGAACGGGGGTTCAATCAGAGTGCCGAGCTCGCACGCGCATGGTCCGAGGTTCTCCCCGTGGCAGGGGCGGAAAATGTTCTCGAGCGGATTGCATGGACCCATTCGCAGACCCGTCTCTCCCGCGCCGAAAGGCAGCAGAACATCCGCGGGGCCTTCGCGCTGAGGGGTCAGGCCGGGATCAGAGCAGATTTGACATACATAGTTGTGGACGATGTGTTTACGACCGGTTCAACATTAAATGAATGTTGCCGCATCCTGCGGCGAGCAGGGGTGAAGTCGTTGCGGGTGCTGACCTTGGCCCATGGCTGAACCTCTCGATCTAAATCCGGCTACCAGTACGCATGGCCTTCTTTTCGAAACCGAAATATTCCACTATCACGCCCACTCGGAAGAAAGATATTCCGAAGGATCTGTATACACGGGACCCCAAATCGGGGGAACTGATCTATACAAAAGAGTTGGAGAAGAACCTGATGGTCGCGCCGAACAGCGGATATCATTTTCCGCTCGATGCTCCGCGCCGAATTGCCTCCCTCGTGGACGCGGGGAGCTGGACGGAATTTGACGAGGGGATCACATCGGTCGATATCCTGGGCTTCAAGGACCACAAGGCCTATGCTGACCGCCTCGAAGTCTACAAGAAGGCGACCGGGCTGAATGAAGCGGTTGTCTGTGGCCTCGGGACAATGGGAAAAATTCCAGTCTCGCTGGCCGTAATGGATTTTCGATTCGGGGGCGCATCGATGGGATCAGCGGCGGGGGAGAAGATCACCCGGGCGATCGAACGAGGCCTCGAGCAGCGCTGTCCGGTGATTGTCATTTCAGCTTCCGGTGGCGCCCGGATGCAGGAGGGCATTTACAGCCTGATGCAGATGGCCAAAACAAGCGCTGCACTCGCTCGTCTCGGTGAAGCGAAACTGCCCTATATTTCCGTCCTGACGCATCCCACGACGGGAGGTGTCACCGCGAGTTTTGCCTCCCTCGGTGACGTCATTCTAGCGGAGCCCGAAGCCCTTATCTGTTTTGCCGGTCCACGGGTGATCAAGGAGGGGACCAACGAGGAGCTTCCGAAGGGTTTTCAGCGTGCTGAGTTCCTCCTCGAGCGCGGCTTGCTTGATCAGATCGTGCCACGTTTGGAGATGCGCGATCGGATAATCGGATTTCTACGAACGTTTACGAGCCATCGCAAGGTGGGCTGAGCGGGGAGTAGCCGGAGTGGCTTTCGAAGGACGAGGTTCTTCCCCATCGACATGAAAAAAGCTGAGCGGGTTGCTTTTCTCCTCCGGGAATTACCGAGGCTCTATCCGGATCCGCCCATCCCGCTGGCGCATCGCGATGCGTATACGCTGCTGTTGGCGGTGCTCCTGTCGGCGCAGTGCACGGACGCACGGGTAAACCAGGTGACGCCGCAACTCTGGGCCCTCGCGGAAACCCCCGAAGAGATGGTTCAACAAGAGGAGGCGGCAATTCTCGAGATCGTGCGACCCTGCGGCCTTGGCCCCCAGAAAGCGCGGGCAATCCGAAAACTGTCGGAGATATTGTTGGCGGAATACGGGGGTGTCGTCCCGGCGAATCTGGAGGCGCTGGAAAGCCTGCCGGGAGTAGGGCACAAGACCGCTCAAGTTGTTCTCTCCCAGGCGTTCGGTATTCCCGCTTTTCCGGTCGATACCCATATTCACCGGCTCGCCCAGCGCTGGCGCCTCACCAATGGGAGGTCCGTGGTGCAGACTGAGCGGGATCTCAAGCGCCTCTTTCCGGTGGAATCCTGGAATACGCTTCACCTCCAGATCATCTTTTTCGGGCGCGAGCACTGTACCGCAAGAACGCGGTGTGACGGTTCCCCCTATGCGTGCCTCTTCTGTCCCCGGTTCAATCCGAACCGACGATCGCCCCGGAAAACCCGAAAGGCGTAGGGGTCGGCCCAGCAGGGCATGTGACATTCTGGCGCAGACGCGATGCTGGCATGGCACCGCATGCGCCGCAATTGCGAGCCGGAGAAGCGGGATGTCCTTCGTAAGTAATTGATGACCAGCGGGAAATGCGTGGGCCTAGGCATTGGGTGCATCGGCCCGAAAACTGCGCGGGGGAGGTATGAATCTGGACCTCAACCGCTTTACGGAAAAGGCACAGGCCGCCGTCATGGGGGCGCAGCAGGAAGCCCGGGAGCGATCGCACCAGCAAATCGATGGATGGCATTTGCTGGCGGCCTTGCTGACCCAGGAAAACGGACTTGTGCCAGCTTTGCTTCGCCAACTGGAAATCAGCGATTCGGCAATGCTCCTGGCGCTCCGCCGGGAACTGGACCGGCTGCCCAGGGTGAGCGGATCGATCGACGCCTCCCGGTTGTACATCACGGAAACCCTGAATGATATTTTCACGCGCGGGCAAAAATCGGCGGAACGGCTAAAGGACGAATACGTCTCGGTAGAGCATCTTTTCCTGGGATTGGTGGAGACGGAAAAGGACCCGAAGTTACGCCGGTTTTTTGCAAGCTTTGAACTCTTGGCTGATCGCGTTCTCGAGGCGATGAAGGCGGTGCGGGGCAACCAGCGGGTGACCTCGCAGAATCCGGAATCGACCTTCCAGGCGCTCGAAAAGTACGGGGTCGATCTTGTCGAAGCGGTCCGCCGCGGCAAAGTGGATCCGGTCATCGGGCGGGATGATGAAATCCGGCGCGTGATCCGCATTCTTTCCCGCAAAACGAAAAACAATCCGGTCCTCATCGGTGAGCCGGGCGTGGGTAAAACGGCGATCGTCGAGGGCTTGGCGCATCGCATTGTGCGGGGCGATGTCCCCGAAGGGCTGAAGGATCGCACAGTGTTTGCACTGGATATGGGTTCCTTGATCGCCGGGGCGAAATATCGGGGAGAATTCGAGGAGCGCCTCAAGGCGGTCTTGAACGAGGTGAAATCATCCGACGGAAAAATTCTGCTCTTCATCGACGAGCTGCACACAATCGTCGGGGCGGGACGGACGGAAGGTTCGATGGATGCCGGGAACCTGCTCAAGCCGATGCTCGCACGGGGAGAACTCCACTGTATTGGCGCGACGACTCTCGACGAGTATCGGAAGTACGTCGAAAAGGACGCTGCCCTCGAACGCCGTTTCCAGACCGTGCTGGTCGACCAGCCGAGCGTGGAGGATACGATCTCGATCCTTCGCGGGATCCGCGAGCGCTTTGAGTTACACCACGGGGTGCGCATTCTGGACAGCGCATTGGTCAACGCCGTTACCCTCTCCCACCGCTATATCAGCGATCGTTTTCTGCCCGACAAGGCGATTGACCTTGTGGATGAGGCGGCCGCGATGATCCGGACGGAAATGGACTCGATGCCGCAGGAACTGGACGCGTTGAACCGGCGCGCCATGCAGCTGGAAATCGAGGAAGCCGCGCTCATCAAGGAAAAGGACGAAGGTTCGCATCGGCGCCTGGAAGAGCTGCGCAAGGAGCTGGCTAACGTCCGGGAGCAACTGACCGGCCTGCGGGCGCAGTGGGAAGAGGAGAAAAATACGGTGGGAGCCGCCCAGCAGTTGCGCGAACAGATTGAAACGGCCCGGCGCGAGATGGAACAGGCTGAACGGATCTATGATCTCAATCGCGTCGCGCAACTCCGTCATGGCACCTTGCCCGAACTCGAGGCGAAGCTCAAGGAGGCCACGGAAGCGGCCCGCCGTCGCACGGCCAATCGGCTTTTCAAGGAGGAAGTCACGCCAGAGGAGATTGCGGACATCGTCGGCCGGTGGACAGGGATTCCGGTTTCCCGCCTCCTGGAGGGGGAGCGGGACAAACTCCTTCGACTCGAGGATATTCTCGATGAGCGTGTCGTGGGGCAGAAAGAAGCCGTTTCGGTCGTCTCCGATGCGATTCTACGGGCGCGGGCCGGCATCAAGGATCCCCGGCGCCCGATCGGCAGCTTTCTCTTTCTGGGGCCCACCGGTGTCGGCAAGACGGAACTGGCGAGAACTCTCGCGGCAGCCCTTTTCGACACCGAGGACAACATCGTACGCCTCGATATGAGCGAATATATGGAGAAGCACTCCGTTTCGCGCCTGATCGGGGCTCCTCCCGGATACGTCGGCTACGACGAAGGAGGCCAGTTGACAGAGGCCGTGCGCCGCAAGCCCTACAGCGTCGTACTGTTTGATGAAATCGAGAAAGCCCATCCCGATGTGTTTAACGCGCTCCTCCAGATCATGGACGATGGTCGGTTGACAGATAACCAGGGCCGAACGGTCGATTTCAAGAACACCGTCCTGATCCTGACGTCGAACATCGGTAGCCGGTATCTGCTCGAAGGCGTGGTCGGAGAAACGATTCCGGAGAGCGTGCGGGAGAGTGTCCTGACGGAGCTGCGACAGAGTTTTCGTCCGGAATTTCTCAACCGCCTGGACGACACGATTCTTTTCAAGCCACTAAGCCTTGAGAATATTGCACGGATCGTGGGGCTTCTGATGGGCGACATCAACCGACGCCTGCACGAAAAGGAAATTACCGTCACGCTCTCGCCGGAAGCCGTCGAGTGGGTGGCTGAGCGCGGCTACGATCCCATCTACGGCGCGCGTCCGCTGAAGCGTTTCCTCCAGCGTGAGCTGGAAACTCCATTGGCGCGGAAAATCATTGCGGGCGAAGTCGCGGAAGGGGACTCGGTGGAAGTCGGCATGGACGGCGAAACGCTGAGCGTTGCCGTGACGGCGCGGGCGGGAGAATGATCACCTGGGCGGGATCGAAGCGGGGGAATCATCTGTGATCGAGATACCGAAACCCGTTGGCGGCGGTTTGACATCGGAGATGGGCAATGCCGTCATAAGTCATGCTGACCGAAACGTGGCAGGTTTTTGACCGCTACCGCAAAGAAAGAATCGCCGAGCCGATCTACGGCGAACAGTGGCTGCGGTGGGCCTACGAAAAACGTCTCGGTGAGTTCACCACATGGGCATTCGCTTCGAGGACGCTGTTCTCGCGGCTCTACGGCTGGAAAATGCGCCGGCGATCGAGTGCCAAACTGATTGCACCGTTCGTCCGCGACTACGGCGTGGACGCAGCCGAGGCGGAGCTGCCGCTCGATCAATACGAGAGTTTCAATCACTTCTTCACGCGCCGATTGAAGACCGGCGTGCGCCCCATCGCGAGCGATCCTGACGCCGTCGTATTCCCGGCCGACGGGCGGCATTTTCTGCTCTCGAATCTTGCCGGTGAGCCGTGGCTGTGGGCAAAGGGAGAGCGGTTTTCGGTGGAGACACTCCTCGGACCGCTTGCCTTCGCGGTCGGGCCGGAGGTCTTGCAGGGGGACGCAGTCGTCTCCCGGCTGGCCCCCGTTGATTACCATCGGTTTCATTTTCCGTGGCAGGGCAAAGTGCTCGCCCAAGCCACCCTTTCGGGGCCACTCTATTCGGTCCATCCTCTCGCCATCCGGAAGGCAATCCGTTACCTCGTATCCAACAAACGGACGGTTTCGATTCTCGAGGACGAGAGGATCGGGCGCTGGGTGATGGTTGAAATCGGTGCAACGAACGTGGGCACAATCTGCCAGACTCACCCGGGGCAGGCGGTGGCGGAACGTGGTGCGGAGAAGGGTTTCTTTGCCTTCGGGGGATCCTGTGTCGTGACCATCTGGCCGCGTGGGCGGATGCGCTTTTCGAGGGATCTCGAAGAGGTCTCCCGTGATGGGGTCGAACTATATGCGCGGATGGGCGACTCCATGGCGGCGGTCCAGTTGGCAAGAAAATGAAGTCGATCGCATGCCCGCTTCGTCTTGTGGAGAGGCGCGCCAGAGGCGGGAGTTGCCCTTTTTTCATCGCTTTGATCCTGCGCACGCTCAATGGGAACGGTCACAACCGCAGCGGTGGCATCGTTGCGCCCGGGTGCGCCATTGCTTGACGTTGAGGTTGCACCTTCTTCGGCAACCTCTTTCCGTAGAGAGGCCCGTCACAAGAATTCGATGAAAACCGCCAGCATTGCCCTGCGGATCGCAGACTTCCTCAAGCGCTATCCGCCGTTCGAGTTTCTCGACGAAGCCGATCTGATCGCGTTGGCCGAGGGTGGGCGGGTGAAGTTCCACGAATTTGACGAGTTTATCTTTTCAGCCGGGCAACCGCGAGATCGCTTTCTCTACGTTATCAATCAAGGTCGGGTACGGCTTATCGACGAAACGGCCGACGGCACCAAGCTGCTTGATCTGCGCGGGCCGGGCGAAATCCTCGGACTGCAAGGGGTCATTAGTGATGAACCGTACATCAACGCGGCGGTGGCGGAGACAGACTGCCTTCTCTACGGGCTCCCGCGGGAAGCCTTTGCCAAGGTGGCCGAAAAGTTTCCGCGCGCCCAGCGGTATCTCGCGGCGTATTTTTCGCTGAATCCCGCCTATCGCCGCGCTGGCGGGCGTGACGGACGGACGGGAGAGTCCGATTCGATTCTGCCGATCACCCTGTTGAAGGGCGGCCTGGAGGAGGTTTCGGAAACACAGGCTGTTGCGCACGAGGCTCTTGTCACCGTTCCGGTGGATGCGCCGGCGCTCGACGCGGCGAGGCTGCTGAAGTCCAAGCGCATCGCCTGCGTGATCGTTGTCGACGCAGCGGGTTTTCCGCTCGGCAAGCTGACGGATGCCGATCTGCGCGACCGGTTTATCGAAGGGCACGTCCTCGCGGAACAGACAGCGGGCGACATCATGTTTACGGATCTGGTCCTCGCGAGGCCGAGCGACAATACGGGAAAACTGCTCGTGCGGATGATTCGTTCGGGCAAACGCTTCCTCGTCGTGACGAAGGACGGCACGCTGAACAGCCCCGCGATCGGCCTCGTGACCGAACGCAATATTTTCCTGCAATACGGGCGGTTTCCCACCTTGCTCGGAGAGGCGATGGGCGAGGCCCCTTCTATCGATGCGTTGCGGACCCTGCGCGATCGGGTGGAAGCCCTCATTCTCGAATTTCTCGAAGATCGTCAACACCTGCCGTGGCTCATGCAGGTGACGGGCATGCTCAACCGATCACTCACCGCCCGCATCCTCGCGCTTGTCGAAGCGGAGATGGAGGCGGTGGGCTGGAAGAAGCCTTCGTCGCGCTACACCTGGTTCATGATGGGGAGTGGGGGGCGCGATGAGCTGCTCATCCGTTCGGCTGTCTACCACGCGCTGATGTATGAGGATCCTCCGGAAGTGGAAGCGGGCGAATCTGCGCGCTACTTCAGAGAACTCGGCAAGCGCGCTTCGGAAGGCCTGCGGCAGTGTGGTTTCCTCGAAAGTCCGCAGGGAATCCTCGCCCGGGAACCGGATTGGTGCCTGACACAATCACAGATGCACGCGCGCTACAGCCGAATGATTGCGTACCCGGTGGAGTCGCTCGTCTATAATTTTCGCGATGCCTTCGATTTTCGCCCGGTGGTTCATCACTGCCCCCTCGCGGTGGGCCTGCGCGAGCATATCAACCGGGAGCTCGATCGGCATCCGGAATTTTTGCGGCATATGGCAAAGGATTCTCTCCTCAACCAGCCACCGCGCACCATCTTCCAGCACTATGTGATCGACGAGCAGGGCATGCAGAAGGAGGAACTTGAAATCAAACACCATGCCATGCTTCCGCTGGTCGATGTCGCGCGGGTGTTTTCGCTTGCGGCGGGAGAAGTGACAACCACCTCGACCTCAGGCCGTTTCCAGGCCGCCGCACGGCAGCTGCACGGAGTCTCGAAGGAACAGGCGGTGCTCCTGAGGGAAGCGGCAGAGGCCTTTCTGTTCCTCGCTTCGACGCGCACCCGGCTGGGTCTCCTCCGGGGAACCGACGGCACCGTCATCCGGCTCTCCGACCTTGAAGACGAAGTGCGCCCGCTCCTGAAAACTTCCTTCCGCACAATCCTTGCGACGCTCGAGGCCCTCGCGGAGCGGTACGACCTGAAACTGCGTGCCTGATGGAGGCTGCCGCGCAGGTCCGGGACCGCTATTTGCGGTGCTTTTCTCCCAGCTGGAACGAGAACCTTGGCTGGGAAAACGCACGTTTCGTGATCCTTGACATCGAATCCACCGGTCTCGATTCGAGAACCGATCGCATCGTCTCGGTGGGCGCTCTTAGTTCGATGCACTTTCAGCTCTATCTCGACGACGTCTTCGAGGCGTTTGTCCCGATCGAATATAACACGTCGGCGGTGCATGTGCACGGGATCACACGGGAGATGGCGGCCGAGCGTGGCCGCCCCGAACCGGAGGTGCTCGCAAATTTTCTCGGCTACTTGTGTGATGGAGTGATTGTGGGGCACCACGTGCGTCATGATGTGCGCATGCTCGAGAAAGCCTGTGCCCGCCATTTCGGGATCGAGACCCTGCCCAACCTGATCGTGGATACGATGGATCTGACACTGAGGCTGGAGGAGATGGGGGCAGCCACGCAGTCGCCCTTCGAAAGAAAGGATTTTTCTCTCGATGGCCTCTGCCAACGGTTCGGGATCGCGCCGCACGACCGCCACACCGCCCTCGGAGATGCGTTTTTGACCGGTCAGGTATTTCTGAAGCTTCTCAAGCGGGCGCAGCGCGCCGGACTCCTTCGACTCGGGCAACTCATGCAGTCCTACGAACCGGGCGTAGCAGGATAAACCACCCGCTTGCAGAATGCCTTTGAAAAGGAAACGGTAAGCCGCAACCTTGACCGCTCTATGAACCAACGATACGTGGTTATCATGGCAGGAGGTCGCGGCGAGCGCTTCTGGCCCCAGAGCCGCCTCGCCCGGCCGAAGCACCTGCTCCCGATCGTCGGGGAGGACCCCATGCTTACGCAGACGGTCCATCGCCTCGGGGCTCTCGTGCCGCCGGAGCGCATCCTGATCATCACAAATGCGGAGCAGGCGGCGGCCGTGCGCGCGGTTTGCCCCATGGTTCCGGCGGAGAACGTCATCGCCGAGCCGGTCGGTCGGGACACCGCCGCGGCGGTCGGCCTCGCAACCATCCTCGTAAAGCAGAGAGACCCTAACGCGACGTTTGCCATGCTCCCGGCGGATGCAGTCATTCATGATGAGGCGAGCTTTCAGCGGATCGTCGCAGCCGCTTTCGCCGCGGCGGAGGCCGAAGATGCGCTGGTCACGGTGGGCATCCGGCCGACCTACCCGGCGACGGGATACGGATACATCGAGAGGTCGGAACCGGTCGGAGAGGCCGGGGGCGAAGCTGTGTATGCGGTTCGCCAGTTCAGGGAGAAGCCCGATAGTCTCACGGCAGAGAAGTACATCGCATCCGGCAACTTCTACTGGAATGCAGGCATGTTTTTCTGGCGAGTATCCGTGATCAGCGACTGCTTTGCGCGCTTCACCCCGTCGCTCTGGAGTGCCCTGCAGGCAATCGAAGGGGGTATCGAAGCGGGGGAGCCGCTCGACTCGCTCCTCGCCGAACATTATCCCCGGCTGGAGAAGATTTCGGTCGATTTCGCGATCATGGAAAAGGCGGAAACCGTGCGGGTGATCGAGTCTGCCTTCGACTGGGACGACGTCGGAGAATGGCCGGCCGTCGCCCGGCACTTTGCAGCGGACAAAGCCGGTAATGTCGTGCGGGGATCCGCGCTCCTCGACAAGTCCGCCGACAATATTGTGATCGCGGGCGAGGGACACACCATAGCGCTCATTGGCGTCAATGATCTGATTGTCGTGCACACTGCGGATGCCACCCTGATCTGTCCCAAGGGCCGGGCCCAGGATATCAAGGCGCTCGTGAGGAAACTCGGAGAGGATGCTTCCACCCGGCACCTCGTGTAGAAGGGCTCGAGCGGACAGATGCGCCTCCTCGGAATTGATTATGGCGAAAAGCGAATCGGCCTCGCCTTTGCCGACGAACTGGGCCTTGCCGTCCCGGTGGCTCCGGCCGCCCAACCGACTGAAGAAGCGCGTTTCGAAGCCATTCAGGCCGAGGTGCAACGGCGGCGGGCGGAAGCGATCGTCGTCGGTTATCCCTACAACATGGATGGCACGATCGGTTTCAAAGCACGGGAGGTGGATGCCTTTATCGATCGTCTGGCCGCTCGCCTGCCGCTGCCGATCCATCGGATGGATGAAACGCTCACGACGCATGCCGCCCAGCGAGGCCTCGAGGAAACCGGGCGTCGGGGCAAACGAGACCGCCGGGTGCGAGCATCCGGGGAGATTGATTCCCGGGCAGCCGCACTGATCCTGCAGGACTACGTCGATGCCAACGGGTTGGCGCAACCGTTGTTTCCGGATTTCGAGAACGAGGCAGAGGAGGAAGATTGAGGGGGAGGGTCTCGGCGGGTTGCGTGGCTCACGTTTGGCGCTTCATTGTGCGGAACCTAGAAGAACCGCAACGGCCGCAACGGCTAGAACGGCGGTTCGTTCGGTACCGC
>CAZVQJ010000084.1:0-11578 GCA_964629165.1 uncultured Puniceicoccaceae bacterium | reverse complement strand
TTGGCCGGCAGGGTGATCGCCAGTTGCTCGCCGTTCAGGGAGAAGTCCGCGAACGCAACCGGTTTCACCCGATCGGGTTGATCAAAGGTGTTGTGCCCATCGATCGTGTCTGCGGTCAGGACTCGGCCCGAAATGCTGTCCGCATCCACACCGGCGAGCGAGACCTGCACGGCCGCGGGCTCGTCAGGATGGGTGTTGACAAGCGAAACATGCACGCTGCCCCCGGCATCTCTCGTCGCGGTTGCGGTTACCCGCGGGATGCTTCGGTCGTTCACGGTGTAATCGTCGGATTCGACCTCGAGCGGCAGATAGGTGCCGCCTTGGTGAACCTTGTACATCTCAAATACCCAGTAGGTGGGTGTGCGCAGCATGCGCGGCCCCTCGGTCAGGATCATTGCCTGCAAGACATTTACGGTCTGGGCGATGTTCGCCATGTGAATCCGGTCGGCGTGGTCGTGGAAAATGTGGAAATGCATCGCCGCCAGGATGGCGTCGCGAATCGTGTTCTGCTGGTAGAGGAACGCCGGGTTGGTTTCCGGTTCGACATTGGTCCAGATGCCCCATTCATCGACGAGCATGCCCACCCGTTTCTCCGGATCGTGGAGATCCATCGCGGCGGCGTGATCACTGATCACGGTATCGATGAAGTAGGCGTTCGCCAGCGTGTTGTGGTAGGCGTCTTTGTCGAATCCGGTGGCAGGCCCCTTGTCGCCCCAGTCGCCTGTCGGCAGCGTGTAGTAGTGAACGGAGAGACCGTCCATGTGGCGTGCTGCGCGATCCATCAACACATCCGTCCAGTTGACGTCGTGCCCGTTTGCACCTCCCGCGACGCGATAGATGCGGGGGCCGTAGTGTTTCACATAGGTGGCAAACCGGCGGTAGAGATCGGCGTAATACTCCGGACGCATATTGCCACCGCAGCCCCAGTTCTCATTGCCAATCCCGATGTAGTCCACCCGCCATGGTTCTTCCCGACCATTTTTCCGGCGCATTTCGGCCAGCTCGGAACTGGAATCGGAGGTCATGTATTCGATCCACTCCATCATTTCCCGGGGCGTGCCGCCGCCCACGTTGGCCGCGATGTAGGCTTTTGTGCCGAGCATCTCGACGAGATCGAAAAATTCATGGGTTCCGAACGCGTTGGTTTCGGGAACATGGCCCCACCATGAGTTGATCCGCTCCGGCCGTTCGCCGCGCGGCCCCACCCCATCGCGCCAGTGGTATTCATCGGCAAAACAGCCACCGGGCCAGCGCAAGACGGGGATGTTCAGCTCTTTCAATGCCGCGACGACGTCGTTCCGGATGCCTCGGGTGTTCGGGATCTCCGAGTCTTCGCCAACCCAGATTCCATCGTAGATGCTCCGCCCGAGATGCTCCGCAAAATGACCATAGATTTCCGGATCGACGGTCGGACCGGGTTCATCGGCCCGAAGCTCGATTTCCACCTTCCCCACCGCGGTGGCGTGGGTATGGAGGGGAACGGTGGCGGTGAGGATCGGGGCAAGGAGAATTGCAGATAGAAACCTGGCATGCATGAGACCCTGAAATAATGGGACACCGTGTAAAAACAACTACGTAAAATCTTACAGTTGGGACACGGGCTCTATGCACCTCTTCCCGGGCGATTGCGATTGTTCGAATGACAAGAGACGTGCGCCCCCTTCGGGAGCGACCGAGGATCTTGTCACGATGCCGCGCAATCGATTCGTTTTCCTCCTCCTTGTTCTCCTCCCCGCCGCCATCCACGCCGAGGTTCGCCTACCCGCGCTGATCAGCGATGGCATGGTTATCCAGCGGGATGCTGAGATCCGGATCCAGGGCTGGGCGGACCCGGCGGAGGAGGTCACCGTCCGGTTTCTGAACCAATCAAGGTCCGTCTCTGCCAACGAGGAAGGTTGCTGGGAGGTGACTTTTCCACCGGCAATGGCGGGCGGCCCGCACACTCTCACCGTTGCCGGGCAGAACGAGCTTGTTCTCCACAACATCCTGATCGGCGATGTATGGCTGGCTTCCGGGCAATCGAATATGGAACTTCCGATGTCGCGCGTGGAGGAACGTTATCCGGATGAGGTCGCGCGCGCCGATTATCCCACCATCCGGTATTTCGAAGTCGGCAAGGAATATGACTTCAGGGGTCCGCGAAAGGATGTGGGATCCGGCGAGTGGCAGGTAACAAGTCCTCGAACGGCGTCTCGTTTTTCGGCCCTGGCCTACTTTTTCGCGAAGGACGTTTTCCTGCATACGGGAGTGCCCGTGGGCATCATCAACGCGAGCGTCGGCGGTACTCCGGTAGAAGCCTGGATGAGCGAAGAAGCGCTTCAGGATTTCCCGGAGAGCCGGGAGAAGATGAAACGCTTCCGCGACGACGCCCTTGTGGATCGCATCCTGCGGGAGAACGCCGCCACGCAACGTGCTTGGTATGAGGCACTCGAGTCAGGGGACGCCGGCATGAACGGGGACCTTCCATGGTTCGACAGCGCCCTCGATGTGACGGATTGGGACACGATGGAGGTTCCGGGCGACTGGACCGACGGGGGGCCCGGGCCTCTCAGCGGCGTCGTCTGGTTTCGAAAAACCGTCACCATCCCCGCCTCGCACGCCGGGCGGGAAGGAAAACTCTATCTCGGAGCCATCGTCGATGCCGATACCGCCTTCGTAAACGGGGTGCAGGTGGGGCAGACCGGTTATCGGTATCCGCCACGCATCTACACCATCCCTCCCGGAATTCTGAGGACGGGAGAAAACGTCGTCGCGGTGCGGGTTCTCAGCCATGCGGGCGAAGGGGCCTTTATTCCGGACAAACAATACGAGTTGCTCATCGGGGACCGGCCCTTCGATCTGAAAGGCCCGTGGCGCTACCGCACCGGCGCCACCTTCCCCCCTCTCCCGCCGCCCGTTTTCCTGCAGCGGGAACCCGGCGGGCTCTTCAATGCGATGATCGCACCGCTACTCCGATTCCCCATCGCCGGGGCGATCTGGTACCAAGGGGAATCGAATGTCGAACGTGCGGGAAACTATCATGCCCTCCTCTCCCGGATGCTCGCTGACTGGCGGTCCCGGTGGGGGGTTGGTGACTTTCCTTTTCTCTTCGTTCAGCTCGCCAACTTCGGCGAACCCCCGGCGGCGCCTGGGGTCAGCCAATGGGCCGAACTGCGGGAGCAGCAGCGGCGCATGCTTGACGCCCCGAAGACCGCCATGGTCGTGACGATCGATCTCGGGGAATGGAATGACATTCACCCCCTGAACAAGGAGGACGTGGGCAAACGCCTTGCCCTTGCCGCCCGCAAACTCGCCTATCGCGACCCGGACGTCATCGCTTCCGGACCACACCTGACGTCGGCGCGCCTGGACGCTTCCCGGGCTGTCCTCACTTTCTCCGACGTCGCCGGAGGCCTCGTCGCCAAGGATGCCGATGAACCTCGGGGATTCACCATCGCAGGCGAAGACGGCCGATATGTCCGAGCCCATGCACGCATCGAAGGGAATCAGGTGATGGTGTGGAGCCCCGCGATCCAGTCCCCCCGCTCGGTCCGCTACGCGTGGGCCGACAACCCCACATCAGCGAACCTTTACAATCAAGCGGGCCTCCCGGCATCCCCGTTCGAAGCCATCATCGAGCGGTAGCCTGGAACACGGGCACAATCTCTCTCAGCCGCCCAGCTACCACCCTTGGGCACGAAGCCACGTCTCCAGCAGTTGCGGCCATTGAGAGGCTCCCTCGACCGCCGCCCCGAGGCCATAGCCGTGGCCTCCGGTGGGAAAGACATGCAGCTCGGCGTCCACCCCATGATCCTGCAGCGCAAGGAAATATCGCACGCTGTTCTCGACGGGAACCGCTGCGTCGTCCGCAGAATGCACAAGGAAGGCCGGGGGCGTCGCCGCGTCGATGCGCAGATGCGCCGAAAACCGGGACACCTGACCCTGCGGCGCATCCACACCGAGCAGGTTTTCCCGCGACCCCCGGTGCGTGATGTCGAAATCCATCGAGATCACCGGATAAATGAGGATCGAGAGATCCGGACGTGCGCTCCAATCGCCGCTTCTGCGCGGATAGGCCTCGTCGTCATAAAGCGTCGAAGCCGTCGCCGCCAGATGCCCGCCCGCCGAAAATCCCATGATGCCGACCCGCCCCGGATCCACGCCCCATTCCTCCGCTCGCCGCCGGACAATGCGCACCGCCTCCTGCGCGTCCTGCAGGGGTCCGAGCGATTTGTCTTCCATAATGATATCACTCGGTAGCCGGTATTTGAGAACAAAGGCCGCGATCCCGCGCTCGCGAAACCATTCCGCGACAGCGGCCCCTTCATGCTGATCAGCGAGAAAACCGTAGCCCCCACCCGGACAGACGATGACGGCCGGATACGGCCCGCCACCCCCCTCGGGCAGGTAAAGAACAAGCTGGGGGGCACTTACCGCCGCGGTGTGCGGAACAGGGACTTCCCCGTCTGCCGGCAGGGCGGCCTCCTCATATCCCGCGGCCGCGATTGCACCGGGAGCGCCCTCCGGCCAGATTTCGACAAACGTTCGTGAATGCTCATTCTCGGCCATCAGAAAAGGGGTGAAAATGATCCCTGCAAGGGATGCGAGACGAAAGACAGTCGGGAAGGTCATCGCCGATTCAGGACATCTTGTGGGCAGAGTGGCGGACCACCGGAACCGGCAGGCGCACCTCCAGCGGTGAATCGTTCTTCAGCGCCCGCAGGCTTGGACCGTCTTTCCAGCGCGCCGGAATCGTCATCGTCGAGGCCGTTTTGGGCACCCCATACTCATTCCGGTGAAGCTGTGCGATGAGGGCATCCGTCGCACGCGCCCCGATCAACTGCGGTTGCAGATCGAGACCCGCCACGGGAGTCGGGCTCATCATGACATTAAGACAACAGAATCCGTGCGTCTCGGGCAGCCTCGCCCCCGCTTCCTGCATCCAGTCCAGGACCTCGAACCGGTGGCTCAGGACAACGTCAGGCTGCGCCGTCCGGAACCACTCCATAAACGCGCCCCGGGTGAGCTCCGGAAGCATCAACGGAGCAAGCGGATTGGCCGGTCCATGATGCGCCTGATACGTCCGGAAGGCTGCTTCCCACCGATGCAACAGCCGCGAATCATGCGCCTGGTGCAGGACCAGGCCCGGACGGTTGTATCCGAGGTCCCGCAACTTCTGCAGGGCCAGAACCATCGAACGGAAATGGTCGGAACAAACCGAATCAAGGGGCGGTGAATCAATGATGTAATCGGTATAGATCCCCGCAAATTGATCCCAGTCGAGGTCCACAATGTTCGGACTGAGCCCGGCAGGAAGAATCAGGACGCCGCGGATCCCGCGGGAATCGAGGACCGAACTGAGCCTCGATACGGTCATGTTCATCGCCCCCAGAACAAACGGCTCCACCTTGAACCCCAGCCGTTCCGCCGCCTCCCGAGCCCCCTCCAGAATTGCCCGGTGATACCCCTGCGCGGTCTCCTCCCGGTGCGCTTCGTTCTCCAGATCGACGACCGCAATAACCCCCCGGAATGTGCCCACCCCCGAACGCCGCATCTCCGACATCAAGGCTCCCGCCAGAGGATTGTAACGATAACCCGCCTCCCGCGCCGCCTGCTGGACGCGCTCGCGGGTCTCCTTGCGCACCCGCGGACTGTTGCGCAGGGCATCGGAAACAGTTGTGTGGGAGATTCCAAGAGATCGCGCGAGATCGCGCACCGAATTAATCGCCATGGGTATGTGGTCTGGAGGTTTACTAACGCAGTCAAGGGACACGCACGCCCGCTCTGACTGTCAGAAATCTGCTGAATCGCAGCTGAAGGCAAGCTTAACAGTTTCAAAACTGCTCCCGCGCGATGGAACTTGCACCCGCCAAGCGGCCATCCTGCGCCACTTGAAGACCCCTCCTCCGCCCGGTCGGCAGGAAAGCGTTCCGCATGAACTCTACACGTACGTCTCGTCCCTCTCACGACCCCGGAGCTTCCCCAAGCGACGCGTCTTTGCTCTTCCAACTTCTGTTCGCGGCCGATGAGGCATCCGAGCCCCTCCGAGCATGAGGCCCACTCCTGCATCCCGCCCGCGGATCGGTCTGATCGGCGTCACCGGCTACGCCCAGATATACGTCGATTTTCTCCTCGCCGCTCATGAGAGCGGAACGGTTGAGCTGGTCGCTGTTTCGGTCGTTCCGGACCAGCTCGAGCTACCCGTAGTCCGGAACCTGCGTGAACTGGGGCTGCGGATCTACGCTGACTATGAGGAGATGCTGCGCGATGAACACGGGCGACTCGACCTCTGTTTCATCCCCACCGGCATCCAATGGCACGCCCGGATGACGATCGCAGCGCTGCGCGCGGGCACCAACGTGCTCGTCGAGAAGCCTCTGGCCGGTTCCATTGCGGACTGCGAAGCGGTACGTGCCTGTGAACGCGAAACCGGACATTGGGTCGCGGTGGGCTTTCAGGACATCTATGCGCCCGAGATTGCGTGGCTCAAGGAACAGCTGGTCGACGGCGCTCTCGGCCGGATCCAGGCCGTGCACATGATCGGCCTCTGGCCGCGACCCGAGGCCTATTACACGCGCAACCACTGGGCGGGCCGGCTTTTCAGTGACGGTTATGCGACGATGGACTCGCCTCTGAACAATGCGTTTGCCCACTTCGTCAACCTCGCGCTCTTCCTCGCGGGAAAAACGTTTCAAGCGTCCTCTGTCGTCGAGGTAACGGAATGTGAACTCCTCAGAGCCCATGCGATCGAAAGTTTCGATACTGCGGTGGTGAAGGCCCGCTCCGAAACGGGGGTCGATTTCTGGTTGGGAGTCAGCCATGCCTGCCATCTTTCGCGGGAGCCGGAGATCAGGATCATCGGAGAACACGGCGTTGCGGAGTGGTTTCACGAACGCGAATATCTGCTCGCTCCGAACAAGGGACCGGTCGTGCGCAAGCAGGTTCCCAACTACGCGACCACCCGGCGTTGCATGTTCGATGCGGTGCTGGCACGCCAGCGGGATGGGAAGACCCCCATTTGCGACACCCTCGTTGCGATGGCGCATGCCCGTTTGATTGAGGCGGTGCATCGCGCGGGCGTCATCACGACCGTTGATTCTGCTGCCATTGAGCGGCGTACCCTCGAGGATACCGGGCAGGCAATCCCCACCATTCGCGGGATCGAAGACGCGATGGACGATGCCTGCAGGACGGGTGCCTCGCTCCGTCAGATCGGTTTTCTTCCCGCCGATGCGGTGAGCAGATCTTGAATTGCGATGGCGGTCCGGCAGGATGGTCCCGCCGCGGCATCGTAACCCCCTTTCCTGGATGATGATGAAACCTGTTACCCGACGCGACTTCCTCAAATCAACGACCCTTGCCGGGGTGGCGCTCCCCCTCGCCGCCCGTGCTCAATCCACGCCCGCGACAAACCCGATCGGAGGACCCCGGGCAACAGACGGCCCCCCCCGTCTCCACTGGCTCTCCGGAACGGCGCCATCCGCCCATGCGGGCACGGCCTGGGGAGTGGCTTGGCCGCGAGGCGTTCACGGTGCCGAAACGAGTTTCGCGCTCTCAACCGCTGACGGGGTGGCGGTGCCGGTGCAGAGCTGGGCGACCGCCTATTGGCCGGACGGCTCGCTGAAATGGACGGGCCATGCGATTTCCTCCGACGCACCGGCCAGTGAAGCATATGTGATCGATGCAGGGACCCCGGAAACACCCGCCCGCCCCGTCCGGGTTTCCAGCAACAACCGGAGCCTCACGATCGATACCGGGGTCATCCGGTGCCGCCTGCCTCGCTCCGGCAACAACCTCATCCGATCCATCGAACGCGACGGCAGGACGATCCTCGAAAACGGCTGCCTGACCGGATCACGCCAGGACACGCCGGAGCCGGGTGCCGAGCCCGAAGCGTTTACCAGCACGATCGAATCCGCCTCTGTCGAGCAGGACGGGCCGGTGCGGGCAGTGATCAAGGTTACCGGCATGCACCGGACGGGCGGGGGCCGCGAATGGCTGCCGTTCACCGTGCGCCTCTATTTTCACGCGGGCAGCGATGCTGTGCGCATGACCCATACCTTCATCTTCGACGGAGATGAGGAAACCGATTTCATCAGCGCCCTCGGCGTCCGTTTCTCTGTCCCGATGCGCGACGAGCTCTACAATCGCCACGTCCGCTTTGCCGGGGAAGAACGGGGTCTCTGGGCCGAAGCGGTCCAAGGCCTGACGGGTCTTCGCCGGGACGCCGGGGCCGACGTGCGGCGGGCGCAGGTCGCCGGAAAAGGCGTTCCGCCCATCGATCAGTGGGCCGAGACGGTGAGCTCGCGGGTTCACTGGATTCCCGCCTGGGGCGACTACACCCTCGCCCAGCCCAATGCCAACGGATTTACCGTGCGCAAGCGGACCAAAGAGGGGCACGCATGGGTTCCCGCTGATCAGGGGAGACGCGCCTCCGGTCTCGGGTATATCGGAGGGGTCTCCGGCGGAGTCGCTTTCGGTATGCGGGACTTCTGGCAATTGCACCCGACCCAGCTGGACGTTCGTCACGCGCACACCGACGCCGCTGAAGTGACACTCTGGATGTGGTCGCCCGATGCCCGCCCGATGGACATCCGCTTCTACCATGACGGGCTCGGCCAGGAGACCTACGAGCAGCAGCTGGATGCCCTCAATATCACCTATGAGGATTACGAACCCGGATTTGGGACGCCTCATGGGGTCGCCCGCTCGACCGATCTGACCTTCTGGGCACTGGCTTCCACCCCCGACCGTGACCATCTTGCCAACCTCGCGGAAGCGGTGCAATCAGCGCCGCAACTGGTGGCACGGCCGGAGGATTACCTGAAGGCGGAGGTTTTCGGCGCGCTCTGGAGCCTGCCCGATACCGCCGATCCGGCGAAGGCAGAGATCGAGAAACGCCTCGCATGGTCGGTTGATTATTACACCCGCCAAGTCGAGCAGCGCCACTGGTATGGCTTCTGGGACTTCGGCGATGTCATGCATACCTACGACCACGACCGCCACGTCTGGCGGTATGATGTGGGGGGCTATGCATGGGATAATTCCGAGCTGTCGCCCGATCTCTGGCTCTGGTACTCCTTCCTGCGCACCGGCAACCTTAAGGATTACCGCCTCGCCGAGGCGATGGCGCGCCACACCCGGGATGTCGATATCTACCATCTCGGACGATTCGCGGGACTGGGAACGCGCCACAATGTCCAACACTGGGGTTGCAGCGCGAAACAGCTGCGCATCAGCACCGCCGCAAACCGTCGTTTCCACTATTTCATCACCACCGACGAACGCACCGGGGATGTGCTCAACGAAGTCATCGAAGCCGACCGGCAACTAGGGGAAATCAACCCCGTCCGGAAGATTGCCGGACAGCCATTCCGGGTCGAAGAAGCGCGCATCGGCGTCGGCACCGATTGGGGGGCCGCCGCCGCCAATTGGCTCACCGCCTGGGAACGGACCGGAGACGCAAAATACCGCCAGTGGCTGGTCGAAGCGATGGAGACGATCGGCGGCCACGAACTCGGCTTTTTCGTCGGCACCTTCGCTTTTGACCCGGAGACCAAGAAACTGACGCCTCCGGAAAACGCCCGGCCCAGCCTTTCCCACCTCAACGCCGTCTTTGGTTTGTTCGAAATCTGCGCGGAGCTGATCCAGCTGCTCGATATTCCCGAATTCAAGCGCGCATGGCTGCAATACTGCAGGCTCTACAATGCGCCTGCGGAAGAGCAGGCAGCCGCGCTCGGTCGTCCACTGAGGGGCAACAGCCTCCGCGTTGGCCATTCCCGGCTGACCGCCTATGCCGCCCTCATGGAAAATGATCCAGCCCTCGCGAAACGGGCATGGAATGAATTCTCGGCCCACGAATGGGGACCTCGACCGACCGTCGAAACCCACCGGATCGAAGGACCTGAAGTCCTCAATCCGGTGGATGAAGCGGCTTGGGTTTCCACCAATGACAGTGCTCAATGGGGGCTCGCCGCGATCCAGAATCTCGCACTGGTTTCCACCGCCCTCGGCTCCTGAAATACTCCCTCCACACATCTGCTCATGCCCCGTAATCATCGCTCTTTCTTCTACGCCCTCCTCCTGCTTCTGGTCCCGGTCCTCTCGGTCCCGGCGCAGGACGAGGATATTCTGACTCCCGCCTTTGCCTTCGAGGAGCTCCCCCCGTTACCCGAGAATATCGAAGGATTCTTTCTCGGCCAGGCGAACGGAACGGTCATCGCGGCGGGCGGGGAAAGTGTGGATGGCGACACTCCCCATTCGCAGATCTACGCGCTCGTCCCGGGGAGCGGGATCTGGTCACCCATGGGAGAGTTGCCAACCGCTCGTTCCCATGGAGCCACGGCCAGCGCGGGAGGATATATTGTCCTTGTCGGCGGCTTGACCGAAGGCACCCCAAATTCATCCGTCCTCACGCTCACCCTCCAGGGAAACCGGGTGGATGTCGCTTCCCTTCCGAACCTTCCGGTCGTCCTCGACCGGCCTGGTGCGACCGTCCAAGGGGGCAATCTCTACGTCGCCGGGTCCACCTTGGCCTCGGAAGGCACTCCCGAATCCTTTTTTCTCCGGCTGGATCTCCGGAAACCGGAAAACGGCTGGACCGAGCTTCCGGCATGGCCCGGGGCTCCACGGGTCGCCCCGACGGTCGCATTTTCGTTCGAGAGCGTCCACATCCTGGGCGGACTGGTCGACGGGGTGCCCACGACGGAAGGTTTCGCCTGGCACCCGATCTACGGCTGGCGAACACTCGCACCCGCGCCCTCCTGGGGTGCTTACACGCGTGCAGCTTCCATCGGAGAATCTCACATTTTTGTTTTCGAGGGTGCGGATGCGGCTGGCGATACGAATCCACAGATCATTGCCTACCACACCCTTACAGACAGCTGGGTCGTGGCGGGAGAATGGACCGAGGAGGCCCCGGGCCGTCCCGCTGCGGTGAGCATTGGCGATCGCATCATCGTCGTCTCGGGACAGGCCGCGGCAGCCGTAACCGTCCTTCCGCCCGCCAACAACTACGGCTGGGTCGATCACATCGTGGTCGCCTTGTATCTCGTTGCCATGGTCGGGATGGGCGCATGGTTCATCCGCCGGGAGCGGAATACGAAGGACTATTTCCGGGCGGGCAATAACGTGCCGTGGTGGGCCTTGGGCATGAGCCTTTTTGCCACTGCCGCCAGCGCGATCAGCCTGATGACGATGCCCGGCAAGTCCTACGGGACGGACTGGACCTATTTTTCCATCAGCATCTTCTCCGTGATGTGCCTGCCGCTCTCGATGTTCGTGCTCGCACCCCTCGTCCGCAAACTGAACATCTCGACCGCGAACGAATACCTGGAACTGCGTTTCGGCCTCGTCGCCCGGATGGTCGGGAGCCTGATCTATATCATCAACCAGATCCTCGCTCGGATGGCGCCGATCATTTTCCTCCCTTCGATTGCGATGTCGGCCATCACAGGGATCGATATCTGGATCTGGATCGTCGTCGTCGGGAGTGTCACCACCCTCTATACATTCCTCGGTGGCCTCTCCGCGGTTATCTGGACCGACACGATTCAGGGCCTTATCATGCTCGCGACGGTTGCGGGGTGCCTCGTTCTCA
>CAZVQJ010000083.1:0-11731 GCA_964629165.1 uncultured Puniceicoccaceae bacterium | reverse complement strand
GCGGCACCGCGACCACCGCCTCCGACGATTCGATCATGGATGCAGAGACCGAAGCCGCCGAGGAGGGGTTGGCGGGGAGCGCGCCTGCGACGCCCCCCTCGATCCCGTCCCCTGCAGAGACAACGGCGCCACCGGCGGACACGCCAGCACACGCCGAATCCCTTCCGCCTCCCCCCACCGCTACCCAGCCGCCCCCGATTCCCACCGCCTCCGATGCCTCGATCACGCTGAAGGGCGAGTTGGCCGAATCCCGCAGAGGATTTCTCATCCTTCGTTCGCCCTACCCGTACCAGATCCGCGATATCGACGGCAACCGGATCGCATGGGTTGATCTTTCCCGCGCGATCCTCAGCCGGCCGCTGCCCGAACTCCTCAACGCCACCGTGACCGTTTACGGAGAGTGGAAATCGTCCGAGGATGAAGCCGAAATGGTCCTTGAAGTGAGGACCATTCGCCCCTCCTTCTAGTGATCAACATGCAACTGATAGATGGCAAAGTGCTCTCGCGGGCGATTCTCGATGAGGTCAAGGCAGACGTCGCCAAACTGGAAGGGCGCCCTCCCGGTGTCACCTTCGTCCGCGTCGGCGAGGATCCCGCCTCCGTCTATTACGTGAATGCGAAGCAGAAGCGGGCAGCCGAGGTAGGCATTCACAGCGCGCTCCGTGTCCTCCCCGAATCGATCCCGCAGGAGGATCTCTTTGCCGAAATCGACGCCCTCAATGCTGATCCGCTTGTCGACGGGATCCTCGTGCAGGCGCCCCTCCCGAGCCACCTCGACGAACGGGCTACCTTCAATCGGGTCGATCCAGGCAAGGACGTGGATGGCTTCCACAGCTCAAACCTGGGCAAACTCGTTCAGGAAGATCCCAGTGGATTTGTCGCCTGCACGCCGGCCGGAATCGTGGAAATGATCCGCCGTCTCGAGATTCCGACTGCAGGCAAACATGTCGTCGTCCTGGGACGAAGCATCATTGTCGGCAAACCGGCTGGGCTCCTTTTCATGCGGAAATCGGCCTTCGCGAATGCGACCGTCACGATATGCCACTCCCGGACAGAGAATCTCGCTTCCATTACAGCGCAGGCGGATATTCTCATAGCGGCGATCGGAAAACCCTCCTTTGTCCGTAAGGAGATGGTTAAAGAAGGGGCTGTTGTGGTCGATGTTGGGATCAATCGCATTGATGCCCCAGAGTCGACTCGCGGCTACCGGATCGTCGGCGATGTCGATTTTGATGCCGTGGCACCGAAGACAGCGTACATTTCCCCCGTCCCCGGTGGCGTCGGTCTGATGACGGTGGCGATGCTCATGGCCAACACCCTCAAAGCCTACCACCAGCACACAGCCGCCTCCCAGTCGTGAAACCACTCCCGAAAGTCCTCGTCGTCGATGACCAACCCGTGAATGTCAAGCTGCTCCAACGCAAGCTGGAGCGTGCCGGCATGACGGTGCTCGCGGCTTTCCGGGGAGATGAAGCCCTCCGGATTGCAGAAGAACACAGTCCGGACATCATCCTGCTCGACATCATGATGCCGGAAGTGGACGGCTTCGAAGTCTGTCGACGCCTCAAGGAAAAGCCCGGAACGAAGCATATTCCGGTGATTTTCATCACCGCAAAAACCTCCCGCGAAGGAAAACTCAAAGGTCTCGGGAGCGGAGCGGCCGACTATATCACCAAACCCATCGATCTGGATGAAACGATTGCACGGGTGAATACCCAGTTGCACATTCAGCAGAACCACCGTGAAAACCTGGAGCTCCAAAGCCGCCTCGGCGAGATGCGCAAGCAGGCGGCGGTCGGGCACGTCGTGGAGGGTATCGCCCACAACCTGAACAATCTTCTTGGTGTGGTCGTCGGTTACCTCGACCTGATGCGCAACTCACTCGACAATCCGGAACGGCTGCAGCGCAGCTCGAATCAATTGGAAAGCGGCGTGAAGCGGATGGTCGAAATTGTCCGCCAGTTGACGATGGTGGCTGAGTTCGACCACGTAAAGAAAACCGTCCACTCACTCGAGGCAATTCTTGAAACGGGCATTCAGCGGTTCCACAGCGAAAATGGAGTCGATTCACCGGTGACACTTGAGATCCGCTGCGACGATATCGATTTCGATACCAATGCCGAGATGCTGGAAGGGATCATTGCCCGTCTCCTGACGAACGCTTGGGAGAGCTATGAACGACTTTCTGAAGTCCCCGCTGAACGCCCGCTCTCGATCGTGGCGGATATGGGAACCTATCTCGGCCACCGGGCGCTCGAGATCCGGGTAATCGACGCAGGATGCGGCGTTCCCGAAGACATGCTCGAAAGCGTCTTTGATCCGTTCGTCACGACAGAACCAGCGGTGGGTCGGGGCATGGGGCTCACGATTGCCCGTCACGGCCTGCGCACCCTCGGCGGCGACCTTCACCTCGAGCCCGTTTCGGGCGGCGGCACCTGCGCCATTGTGATCCATCCGACGGGAGAACGGTCTGACGCCGACGAGACGACACCGGGAACAGGCGGCCATTCAGGTCTTCCGCTCGCCGCCGTCGGGCATCGCTATTGATTTCGAGAGAAATGCGCGCTTACCTGCGCACGATGTTCCTTCACTCTCGAATTGGATTTGTCGGTTCTGGTCGGATGGCTTCGGCCATGATCGGGGGCCTCCTTGCACAAAAATTCGTCGATGCCCGGCAGATCGTGTGTACGAGTGCGCCGGACGGCACCGGCGAACAGGCGGCCAAGAGGTTCGGTATTCGCTACACGCCCGATTTTGCAGAGGTCGTTACCGGTGCCGACATCGTCGTGCTCGCGATCAAACCGCAACAGATCGATCAGCTCCCGGATTCGATCGGGGCGCAAACCGCCGATAAACTCATTCTTTCGATCCTTGCGGGCATCACTCTCGAGCGGCTCAACCGACACTTTTCGCAGGCAAGGAACTTGATTCGTGCGATGCCCAACACGCCCGGCCAGATCGGATATGGCGTGAGTGCCTATGCCTCCCTGAAGCCGCTATCGCATGAAGATCAGCAGCGTGCGGAAGGCATTCTCGGCTCGCTCGGAGCTCTCTTTGCCGTTCCCGAATCGCAACTCGACGCGGTGACTGGCGTCAGCGGGAGCGGACCGGCGTATCTCTTTGAATTTGTCGCGGCCCTGCGTGACGGTGGAATTGCTGCCGGGCTCGCCCCGGAATTGGCCTACCAACTAGCTCTCGAAACAGCCCGCGGCGCCTCTGAACTCCTGAAACAGGTCCCGGAATCCCCCGAACAGCATCGGGACTGGGTCAGCTCTCCCGGCGGCACCACCCTTGCCGGTCTGGAGTTGATGCAGGAACGCCGCTTCCGGGAGATCCTTCGGGATACCGTCCTCGCGGCAGCCGAGCGTTCGCGTCAGTTAGCTCGCGGCCAGTAGATCGGGTGCTCACACCTCCTCCGCGGAGGTCAAATGTAAGCGGCGCCTCCGAGCTGATGCGCCATCGTCCCGTTTTCCTCTTCGCCCTCGCCCTGATCATTCTCAGCAGGCGCTCCGTTGGCCGGTCCTGTTTCCTCCTCGGCGTCATCTTCTCCAGCCGCGTCGGAAGAATCTTCAGGAGTTTCGGAACCTTCTTCCGGCGCCCACTCTCCCGTCACCGGCCCGTGAATCGCATCCAGTTCGGCCTGCGTCCAGGCACTTGAGCGATCCCCGTATTCGGTCCGCACCTGGGCAACGAGTTCCTCGGAGACGGCGTAGGAATCATTTCCCATTTCGGGGCTGGTGCGAAGATAGGTCAGAACCGCGGCAACATCGCTGTCGGAAAGCAGCGCGCCAAACGGCGTCATCGCGTTGCGGTAGGTTGTGCCATTGACCTGCACTTCCCCCTGCAGTCCGGAGAGGATGACCTTGATCAGACGTTCGGGGCCATCCTGCACCCAGTCAGATGCAGCCACCGGTGGATAGACGCTTCCGAGCCCCGAACCGTCCGCTTGGTGACAGGCGGAACACTGCCGGACAAAGACGCTCTTGCCCACGACAAGAGGATCGGGGGGCGCCACCGGACCACTTTCCGCTCCGACCTTCGTATGAATGTCGAACGCGAAAACACTGAAATCTCCAGAATAACGAATCAAATAGATGCCCGTCCCGAAGGACAAGAGCATGAAAAGGAAGATCAGCATGAGCGGCGGGTAGGAGAAATTCTCCGACGGCTCTTCCTTCTCGCGCATAAGTTGCGCGTGCACCTGCTGCAGGTCTTCATCCTCGAAACGGTTGCCCTCGAACGTCGATCTCGACTCGCCTGTGGGAGGGAAAAACTTATTCTGATCTTCGTCGTCGCTCATGGCTATTCGGCAAATTTTGCTTCGGGGAGCTCGTAGTTCTGCTGCAAGCTCATCAGGTAAGCGACCAGGTCATTCGCCCGCTGCGTCGCGACGACCTCAACGCCCTCGGGAATTCCCCACGAATCAAGGGGCTCAATGGCGTCGGGAGAAGAGCCGCCGGGATCCCTCTCCCTTACTTCATAGAGAAATGCGAAGGACGGCATGATCGACCACTCGTTGACGCTCTGCGGACTGTAGAGGTGCTGGTGTTGCCATAACTCGGTGTAGCGTGTCCCGACGTTCGCCAGATCCGGCCCCGTCCGCATCGTCCCGAGCATCACACGATCGTGAAAGATATAGTCGCGGGCGACCGATTGGCGCCGACCCCAACCGCGTTCGATGTCGGATCCGAAGCCTTTTGGCCTGACCTGCTGCGAATGGCAGTAGAGGCAACCGAGAGACTCATAGACACGCATTCCCCGCAAGGCCGCCCCGGACATCGCGATCGGATAGACGGTTTCGTTCGGCTGAAGTTCTCCGAGACGCGTCTCACCCGTTTCCGGGTCCGTGTAAACCGGCCCACTGATCGGATTTCCTTCGGCGTCGACAAAAACACTCGTTGCGGGACGTGTCGATTCGCTCGTGTTGAGCTGACGGTTGGACGTCAGGATCAGACCGGCCCAAGAGAATGCGAGGGTGAAAAAGATTCCGAGAAAAAGGAGTGGAAGAGACTTCATTGCTCAGGATTTGCGGGAAGTGAGCAGAGTTGGCTGCGTATCCATGCCTTTTCGCGAAGGCTGGAAGAGCATCCAGAAGAAGCTGATCGCGAACGCGATATGTCCGATCATGATGAGCGTCCCCGAAAGGGAGCGAACAATCATATAGGGTTCGAGCATGGAAACGGTCTCCGAAAACGCGTGTGCCGCCGCCTGCACGCCACCGTCGTCGGCGATGGCGTTCAGCATGAGGCCCTGATACCAGCCTCCGATGTGCAGCACCACCAGCATCAACGTGATGCCGCCGGCGGTTGCCCACCAATGGATGCGAATGAGCATCGCACTGGGCCACTCGCGCAAGAGCAGACGTGGCATCATGTAATAGACGGCACCGAACATGCACATGGTGAAAAACGCATAGAGCCCATGGTGGGAGTGTCCGACCGTGAAATGCGTGAAGTGCGTGATCTCGTTGACACTGCGCAAGGCCATCGCAGATCCCGAGAAACTCACCATCGTGTAGTTCACCGCGCCAAACACGATAAAGCGAATCGTGGGGCTCGCCCATCCTTCGCGGTGCAGACCCACCACCGTCATGTGGTGGTTGATGGCCGTGACGATGACCGGGATCACCATCATGATGCTGGCGACGATGCCGGCGGAAATGACCCAGACGGGAATCGGCCCCCCGACAAGGTGGTGCATGCCCGCCCAATTATAAAAGAGGGCGATCGACCAAAACCCGATGATCGACAGGTAATAACTGTAAATCGGGCGTCCGAGGACTTTCGGGATCAAGTAGTAGATGGCACCGAGGGCGATCGGAGTCAGCCACAGGCCGAGCACGTTGTGCGCGAACCACCAGTTCGTAATGGCTTGGACGACACCCGTTGCCGGCTCAAAAATGAGCATGATCTGGGAAATCGTGTAGAGCCACGGCAGCCAGAAGAAAGCCGCCAGGAGATACCACTGGGAGACATAAATGTGATCCGATTGCCGCCAACGGAACGCGATAATCACCCACACCCCGACCAGGGCGAAGGCGATCGCGATGAGAGGCGTCGCATACTGCGGCATTTCCAGCCACTCCACCCCGTGCATGTCTCCGCGGAGGATTCCGATAACCCCGATGAGGACGCCTACGTTGTAGAAGACGCCGGCCGTCACGAGGATCGAAGTATGGCGGATGCGCGCGCGGCAAAGCCGTCCCATGATCCAAGGAGCGACCGCAAAAATGACATTATTGCACCAGCCATAGACCATCGCGTTGAGGTGCGCTGTTCGCAGGATGCCGAATGATCCCGCCTGATGTTCCGCGACGAGGTTCCCTTCCGGTGGATGCAAGGCAATCGCTGCGAGAATCGCGAAAACGGTGCCCGCGAGGAGCCATGCGATGCCAAGCGCCATGAAGACCACTGCAGGCAGACGCATCGAGGCATCAATCTCGCTGAGCTTCGCCCGCACATGGAGATCCGGACGGTCCGCGGGACGGAAAGAATCGATCAAAGAGGTGGAAGCACTCATCGCTGATTATATTTTGGGGCGCTGACCGCCCTTGGACGGGAAAAAGTCCGTTTGCTCGCCTTCGGGTTCCTCCTCGTCAAAGATGCTTCGGGCACCCTCTTCGAGATTCTCCAACTGTTTGTTCTTGTGTGCCCAGTACAACGCATAGGACGCCCCGATAAAAAAAAGGCCCGCGAATCCGAAGAAGGCAAAGATGTAATGGATCCAGCTCATTCCGGACGTCCGTCCTGCGCCGCCTGCAATTCCCTCACGATGATCGCCTTCGCCTGCTCGATCGGAATGCGCACCGTCCCAGCATCCTCGTTCACCCAACGATAATTCTGGGCGATCTGCTGCTGGCTGGAGGAAACCCGATCGTATATCTCGACGCGCGCATCGTCATAGAGCGCGCCGCCATAGTCTTCGGAGCCCCGTTGGGGGACCACATAGGCGATCAGCGTGATCAGCACGAAAATGAGCATCGCTCCCACCCATGCGATCGCTGAGAAGAGAACCTTCCGGTCGGACGGTTCGGAGGACGAATGCGTCGAAGGTTGATTCGGATTAGCCATGGTAATGGATCGATTCCTGGATCCGCGGATCACGAATTGGAATGGGGCGGAACCGGTTGTTTGAACGAAGGAAAGCCCAGAGGCAGATGCCGCCTGCGCCGACCCAGGCGAGCACATCGACAATCGTCACGCCGGTTCCGAGGGGACGAATAATGTATCCGCCGGAGGTCCCGTGGGTTGGATCCCCGAGCTTCTGCGGCAGGATGTTCCAGACAAGATCGATAAAGTGGAAGAAGAGGATCCAGATCGCGATCGCCTTCAGCCGCCACCCGAACTTGTTCTTGTACCAGAGCAGAAAGAGGAACGGGACAAAGAAATGGAGGTAGATCAGCATACGCGAAATATGGTGCCAACCGCTGTTGCTGCCGTCGGTCATCAGTTCACGAATGTTGTACCAGAAGGTCTCCTCCGGGATGTTCGCGTTGTAGATGATGAAAAACTGCGAGAAGCTGATGTAGGCCCAGAAGACCGTGAACGCCAGCATGAGACAGGCAACCAGGTAGGTGTGCGCAGGCTTCAGGATGCCCGCCAGGCCTTCTTTCCGGTTCCCCTGCCAGAGCAGGATGAGCACGATGGCGGATAGCCCGGCCCGCATACTGGCGGAGAAGAACCACACCCCATACATGGTTGAAAACCAGTGGTAATTCAGCGACTTGAACCAGTCGATCGAGGCCAGGGTTGTCGCGAGGGCACACGCAAAGACCCCGAGAGCGGCCAGGCGACGGGACCAGTGGATGTATTTGTGGTCACCGGTTTCGTCCATCCGGAACGACCAGCGACGGAAGAAGTAGGCAAGCGCGCTCCACACGGCGAACACCCCGATAAAGCGGATGGCAAAGAAGCCGACATCGAGGTAAGCCGACTTTTTCTGCCACAGCACGTCACTGCCGACGGTACCATGGCCGCCCGGATCGAGCGCCTCGAGATTCATCCAGACCCAGACCACTTTTTCGGACTCGCTGCTGAAGACTGCAAAGAGCATGAGGGGCAGGAGGACCACTCCCATCCAGAGGAATCCGCTGAGCGCATGCTCCATCTGGCGACGGATGATGACGGACCAGCCCGCATCAAAGAGCCAGAAGATCATCGTGAGAAAGAGAAACCCGATGAGGATCGAGATCCAGAAGGACACGCCGAGGAGATACCCGGCGAAAAGCCGCGATGGATCGGACGGGTTATCGAGCAGAAAGAGGAGCCCCAGGGCGACGACGATGCAGATCGCCCCGACAATGCCAAAGATGGCGGACGGATCCTTTCTGCCGCTAGAACCGCTGACGGCAGCCGGATAGATGTCACTTCTCGTCGTCATAATCCAAGTTCTCCCCGCCGTTCAACCGGCACATCATCGATCGACGCATTGGCCGCCCGCTGGAGCGCCCGCACATACAGGACAACGTCCCACCGCTGTTCGGGATGCAGCTTGGCGCCATAGGGGCCCATTGTGTTCTTGCCCCATGTGATCGTGTTGAAAATCTCCCCGTCCGACTGATCCACAATGCGCTGGTCCAGCAGGCTGGCGATTGTCGCGAATCCGTAGCGGGGATCTTTCATCACCCCGTTGCCGTCCCCGGTCAGGCCGTGGCAGACCGTGCAGAAGCGGTTGAAGTATTCCTCGCCCCGATCCATCGCGCTGTTCGTGATCTCGATCGGCAGTCCGTCTCCGAAGTCCCCGTTGTCATTCCGACCCGAGGTGAAATAGGCATTCTCGTAAAACGACCCGGGGGCCACGAGGTGCGGATAATTTTCTCCCATCTCCGTCATCGTCGGCACGGTGCCGGGGACCTTCGGCCGATCCACGCGCCCGTCGGCAAAAAATGGATTCGCCGCCTGCGCCAAGCGCTTGGGCTGCCGGTCCATATCGGGAAAAAGTTCGAGAGGTGAGCGGCTGCTCTTGCATCCACGAAACCCCATCACGCTCACCGTGAGAAGCAGCAGGAAGCCGTAAAGGATGAAAAACTGGCGCAGCATCAGTTTGGCTCCTCCTGGAGGGTCGCGATTTCCGATGCCCCGAGGCTTTCGAGCCATTCGGCCGTCTTTGCTTCGTCGAACTGGCGGTCGGTCGATTCGACTACGATCGCAAACTTGTCATCGGTTAGATGGCGGAACTTTTCGTAGTTCATGACCGGATGATAGTGCATCGGCAACCGGTTTAGAATGAACATGCCTCCGATCGTGCCGAAGGCGCCGAGGAGGATCGTCAGCTCGTAGGCGATGGGAAATGGAAAGACGAAATCGAAGTATGGTTTCCCTCCAACGATCAGCGGGTAGTTGACCTTGTTCATGAACCACACCACTGACATCCCGGCGGTAAAGCCGATGAGCCCTCCCAGAAGCGTGAAGACCGGCACCTTGGAGCGCCGGAGGCCCATCGCATCATCGAGCCCGTGAATCGGAAACGGTGCGTAACAATCCCATTTCCTGAACCCCGCATCGCGCATCTTCTCGGCGGCTGCATAGACCGCCTGTGGGGTTTCGAAAAGGGCGAGAATTCCGTATGGTGTACTCATGACGTGAGGCTATCAGTCGGCCTTGCCGTAAAATTCATCGTGGTGACCATGGATCTCCGATTGGGAGGCGACGGCCTTGATCTCACCGATCGCGAGAAGCGGCAGGAAGCGGATGAAGAGGAGGAAAAGCACGCTGAAGAAACCGAACGTGCCGAAGAACGTGAAGATATCGACGAAGGTCGGACTGAAGTATCCCCAACTGGAAGGGAGGAAGTCGTTCGCGAGCGAAGTGACCGCGATGACAAAACGTTCGAACCACATGCCGATATTGATGAAAATCGAGACGATCCAGACAAACCAGAGGTTCTCACGCACCTTCTTGAACCAGAAGAACTGGGGCGAAATCACATTGCAGGAAATCATGATCCAGTAGGCCCACGCGAACTGGCCAAAGGCGCGGTTAATGAAGGCAAACCCCTCGTACGGATTGGCCCCGTACCAAGCGATGAAGAACTCCATCGCGTAGGCATAACCGACCATCGATCCTGTCGCGAGGCAGATCTTGGTCATGCAATCGATGTGATACTGGGTGATGAGGTCCTGCAGTCCAAAAACCGCACGCAGCGGCAACATGAGGGTCAGGACCATCCCGAAGCCTGAGAAAATGGCCCCGGCGACGAAGTAGGGAGGAAAAATCGTCGTGTGCCAGCCCGGCAGGTTCGCGATCGAGAAGTCGAAGGAGACGACGGTGTGCACGGAGAGCACGAGGGGCGTACTCAGCCCGGCGAGGAGCAGATACGCCATTTCGTAGTTGCTCCAGTGCCGATTAGAGCCACGCCACCCCATCGCCAGCGTTCCGTAAAAGAGCTTGCGGAACCCATAGAAGAACCGCTCGAACTGCCGCGCCACGCGTCCGGTCGCGGCGGAGTACCGTTTCTCAAAGATCATCGTGCACCGATCCCGGATCGTCGCGAGGTCCGGAATCATCCCCATGTACCAGAAAAGCACGGAAACCGTCGCATACGTCGAAACCGCAAAGACGTCCCATTCGAGGGGCGAACGGAAATTGGGCCAGACGGCCTGATAGTAGTGGGCCGGGAAAAGAAACCAAGCGAACCAGACGCGCCCGACGTGGAAGAGCGGGAAGATGCCTGCGCAGGCCACCGCAAAGATCGTCATCGCTTCCGCCGCCCGGTTGATGGAGGTCCTCCATTTCTGCCGCAAGAGACAGAGAATGGCGGAGATCAAGGTCCCGGCATGGCCGATTCCGATCCAGAAAACGAAATTGACGATCGCCCACCCCCACATTGTCGGATGGGTCACGCCCCAAACGCCAATCCCGGTGGAGACGAGGTAGACCAGACCCATCGCGGTGAAGCTGGCAGTCATTCCAGCGACGATGAACGCAAACCACCACCACATGGGGGCCTTTCGCTCAACGATACCGCAGACGGCTTCCGTGATCCACGCGTAGCTGCGCTGGTTCTCGATGATCGGTCGCCGCGGCATGTTCGCCGGACGCACTTCCTTGAGAATGGGATTCTGCCACTCGTTCGAAGCTGGCGAGGGCGAGGAATGTTCCGTGGTGCTCAAAGCGGGATTCCGTTGGTGGTTCGAGAGAGATTATCCATGGTTGCCATGGGCAGCGGGCGCTGAGGAGTGTCCATTTCCACCACCATGACCGGAGGCTTCGTGGTATTCCTGCAAGCTCATCGCCTCCGAGATACGTGCGAAATCAGGCATGCGGGAATTCGGATTGCGAAGGCGCGCGAGGTAGGTCGTGCGCGGGCGTGTGTTCAGGTAGCCGAGGACGGAGTAGTTCCGGTCGTTGTGCTTCGACCGGTAGACGGCCGTCTCCGAATCACTCACGTCCCCGAAAGTGATCGCGTCGTTGACGCAAGCGGACTGACAGGCGGTCCGGATAACACCATCGGGCACACGCACGTTGTTGGAATCACGCGCCTTCACTTTCTGGGCAATCTTGGCCTGCTGAATGCGTTGCACGCAGTAGGTGCACTTTTCCATCACGCCCCGGGACCGCACGGTGACATCGGGGTTCATCTGCATCGACTTGAGCACGCCCGCTTCGGATTTGGTCAGATCTTCACCGACCGGTCCGAGGTAGAGTTCGTCCAGCGCCCGCTTGTTGTAATCGAAGAAATTGAAGCGGCGAACCTTGTAGGGACAGTTGTTCGAGCAGTAGCGCGTGCCCAC
>CAZVQJ010000082.1:0-11772 GCA_964629165.1 uncultured Puniceicoccaceae bacterium | reverse complement strand
GGGCGGAGCCATCCGGGTGGACAACATGCCGATCGAACAGGTTTCCGTGCACCAGCTCCGCGAGCAGATCGCAATTGTTCCCCAGGCACCCGTCCTCTTCGATGCCACCGTCGCCGAAAATATCGCGATCGCGAAACCTGGCGCTGAACGCTCCCTGATCGAGGCCGCCGCCAAAGCCGCCTATGCGCATGAATTCATCATCGCACTCCCCGAAGGCTACGATTCACAGGTCGGCGAGAATGCCGTCCGCCTTTCCGGGGGCCAGCGTCAGCGGATCGCCCTCGCCCGGGCGCTGCTCAAGGACGCTCCCATTCTCGTTCTCGACGAAGCGACCTCTGCCCTCGACTCCGAGAGTGAAAAACGAATTCAGGAAGCCCTCGTGCACAACGCCCGCGGGCGCACCGTCCTGGTCATCGCCCATCGTTTCAGCACGATTCAACAGGCAGACCGTATCCTGCTCTTCGAGGATGGCGATATCACGGCAGACGGCCGCCTCGATGAAGTGATGCTTCACCCAACCTTCAAACGCCTCTACGAGAATCAGTTTCTCGGCGGAAACAACCCTGCCGGGCATCGGCGGGAACAGAGTCGGTAGTCTGTGGCACCCAGAGTCCCATGAGACAGATTCCCTCCGGCATCCGATCAGTCGGTCCACTCCTCGCGGATGCGCTTCCGGTGGAGCTCTGGTGGCTCGAACGCTCGGTGGAAACCCCCGACGAAGACGCCGGGCGGCGGTTCCTGCGTTCCTCCGAAAGGATCCATGCCGACGCCCTGCGCGATCGCACCGTACGTGACCGGTTCATCTTTTTCCGGAGTCGTCTCCGCTGGCTGCTCGCCAACCGGACCGGTGTTCGAGCGCCGGACCTCCCGTTTCGGGCCGGCCCACACGGAAAACCCGCCCTCGCCCTGTCGAATGCACCCGCCTTCAACCTCTCCCATAGTGGTGATTGCGGAATCCTCGCGATCTGTGATGCCCCCGCCGTGGGGATCGACCTGGAGTGCCTCCAACGCCGGCGGCCTGCGCTGGATCTGGCGAATCGCTTCTGGTCTGCCTCAGAGCAAGCGGAATTGAAAGCCCGACCAGAGCCGGAGCGGTTCATTGCCTTCCTTCGCGGCTGGGTGCGCAAGGAGGCATGGGTGAAGGCTCTCGGAACGGGCCTGCAAACCCCCCTCGACCGCTTCAGTGTCTCCCTCTCCGAGGCCGATAACGATCACTGGATGCGGGATCCGGGTGGCACCGGAGGCACCCTCTCGTGGGCATTCCGCACACCTCAGCTTCCTTCACGCGAGCATATCGCCGCACTCGCCATCGGTCAGCCCGCATCGGCTCCGACGGGATAATCCCGCCATCAGGCTTGTCTCACCCCCGCTGTCCCCCCGACTGTTCTCTCATGGACTCAACGCAGACCGACCTCGAAATCAAGGTGACCTTCCTCGAGCAGACGGTGAATGAGCTTAGCGAGGTGCTCTACGATCAGCAGAAAACGATCGACCAACTGGCCACCCGCCTTGCGGAGCTCTCCGATCGGTTGGCCGCCGGTGAGCAGGCCGATCCCCTCGCCGCCCCGCAGAAACCACCGCACTATTGATAGCCGCCCGAACGTTTCTCAGATTCCACGCGAACGGAGTTTAGGCGAAAATCCGACAGAAGGAGAACTGATGAGGTCCAGCCTCGGCGCGTCCAGAGTTCGTCGCCGACCGCGCCATGCCGGTGCGACCGCTAGAATTCAGCCATGCGCCGCGTTTCCACGAGGGCCTTGTCGACCTTGTTGGCGACGATGACGCCGTAGTTGATTGTGCCCAGCCAACCGCTCATGATGATCCCCACAGAGCCCGCGTGGTAGAGCCCGGGCAATGCTTCGGGGAGCGATTGAGAGACCTTGAGCCCCTCGAATTTGGTGCCGAAAGAAGTCCCCCCGATATGGCGCACGTAGCGGTTGACCGTCCGGGGAGTGGCCGCCTCGATGTGGTCGATCTTTTCCCGCACATCCGGAATGTAGCGTTCGAGAGCCACCAACGAACTCTCGATGAGATACGCTTTCTCCCGCTCATAGGCTTCATCCGAAAGGGTAGCCCAGTCCTCCCAACGCGCGTTGATCGACGCCACGATCGTATAACGGGGTTCCTTGAGGTGCGGACGGGTGTCGGGATAATAGACCGAAAAGGTGCGACTCGATGTGCGCATCCCGGTAAGCTCCTCCATCGAGAACTTTTCCGCGTCCGAAGTGAACACAAGGTCGCCGATGAAGGGGATCGACTCGCCCTTGCGAATCCCCATGTAAACTTGGCAAGAGCTGGAATTGACGCGAACCTGGGACGCCTCCTCGACGAAATCCGGGGCGAACTTGTCCTCCCCGGCGAGCCGGAAGATCGTGTTCTTCACGTTGGCATTCGAGACCACCGCACGACACCGGATCGTGTGCTTTGCCTGGTCTCCGCCGGTATTCTGGCTCGTCGCCCGCACGCCCACAACGCGGTGTCCCCCGGCCTCCGCAGGTGCCGTCAGGATTTCCTCGACGAGGGCATTTTTCCGGAGTTCGACACCGTTCGCCTTTAGCTCCGCCGTCATCATCCGGATGAGGGTGTCGGTCCCCCCCTTGAAGATGAAGACACCCCGATTCATGAAATTCGAAAAGACAATGCCGTAGGTGATCGCGGGGTCCTCCATCGATGAACCGTTGGCGTAACTGATCGGTTCCATGAGAAGACGGTGAACATCGTTGCGCCCGGGGAAAAACTCCTCGAACAGCTCCCCCGTTGTCTCCCTGTCGTCGTCGTAGAAATTCATCGCCCGCAAACGCGCAAAGAACGCCTCCACCCGCTCACCTTCGATTCCAAAATCCTCCGTCAGGATTCGCGTGAAGTCGGTGCGATCAAAAGTCGTCCGCACGTCCATCTGCGGGTTGATGAAACGCACATCCTTGAGCTGCTCGATCCGGTCGGCAATCTCCCGGCTCCAGTATTTCCGGCAGCTCTTGATCATGCCGTGCGGAAAACCATGCAGGGAAATATCAAAGATATGCCCCCGGGGACGTCTGAACCACGTCGCCAGTCCCCCGAACTGGTAGTGGTGCTCAAGGAGGAGCACCCGGTGTCCCGCCTTGGCGAGGACGTTGGCGCTGGTCATTCCGCCGAGACCAGAGCCGATCACGACGACATCGTAGGAAGCCTCTACACCTGCGAGCCAATCTTTTGCCATGAAAAAACAGGCAGGACTTGGCGAAATCCCCCGCCGCCGCAAGCGGAAAGGTCCCGTCCCCCGAGTTTGAACCGGATGGCGCCCGCAGGTTTCGGGATATCACAAGCCGCTGGATCGTTGCTTTCTGACGTGGACATACTCGCGGATATCCGCAAAAAAACAACTCGGCATCCATTGACCGCTTCAGGAACAGCCGGATATTCCCCTATCATTCGCAAACTTCATCAGAACCTTCGATTGTTTGTCATCATGCTGTCCAAACCTTCCAAATGGGACCTTACCGTCCGTCTGGTTTTTCTGCTGTCCCTGCTGACAGCCACTGTTCCCGCCGCTGCGCAAACGCCGTCCTCGACCATCGGCCGGGGAGCCGTCTCGGCCTTCACGGTCCTCCCGGAGAGCGGTGCGATTGTCCGAGCGGGCCCCTGGGGCGCCGAGCGGGCGCCCGCCAGTGATCCGCTCACGGTGGCTTGGTCGAACGATCTCAATTTCGTCCATGTGATCTGGACGGCGGTGAGTCAGGATGAGTCCACCATGGTTCTCGCAGATCCCGAAAACGGCCTCATTGTTCTCGACCTCGAAAACGGCAACGAGCAGAACCGCCTCCCCTTCCCTGAAGTCGCCCCTTCAACCGGCGCCCTCAGCCCGGATGGTTCCGTCCTCGCGCTCGCCTTTCAGTCCGCTCACGAAATCCATCTTCTCGATGTCGCCACAGGCGCCCCGGTCGGGGACGTCATTGATTTGGCAAATGGCTCTGTCATCACGATGGCCTACGCGCCCTCCGGAGATGCCATTGCCTTCGGGCTCGGTACGCGCGTTGCGATCGTTGATCTCGCCACGGGCGTCGTCGATGAGATCGGATCGCACGACGGCGCGGTCATGAGTGTCCGTTTTTCGAGCGATGGTAGCCGCATCCTGAGCGGCGGACTCGATGGCAGCCTCCGCTGGTGGAACAGCGAGAATGGGACGCTCATCAGGACGATTGACACCGAGGAGACCAAGGAGTTCGAGCAGGTCGCGATCAGCGCCGACAACGCCGTCATTGCCGGACTCACCGCTTCCGAAGTGCGCTTCTACAGCGCCGCAGATGATACCCTTCTCTTTGCGGCGGAAGAAAGTGGCTGGTGGCTGCGTCACTTCCTCGGATTCGTCGGCCCAAACGCTTTCGTGCTCCATGAGGACGGCTCCCTGATCTCCCTCAATCCCTCCGAACAGACAATCGATCAAACGCCACAGTATTTCACGCCGCCGCTACACGCCGCCTTTCATCTCCCCGCCGCCGACCGCTTTGTCACCGGCCACGGCCGTTCCACGAGTCACGGCAATACCGGCTATGGTCACTTCTGGGAGGGCGACTCTGGCGAATGGATCGCAGCGCTTGCGCGGCCCGGGGGTGTTCCGGCCTTTGGATTGCGCCCCGGCCACGACGGGACGGACGTCGTGCTCATCGGCGGACGACCCGTCATCGTGGATGTGGAGAGCAACACCGCTACCTTTGAAGGAGCCGCCGCCCCCGCTGCTTTCAGCGTCATGGTGATGAATGCATCCGGCACCAGAATCCACGCGGTGGACGAACTCACCCGTGAACTCTACACCTGGGAGGTCGGCTCTGCGGACGCCCCCACGGTCGAAGCGCTCGATCTTCCGCCCGCCCCGGGCACCCAGTTCCGCTTCGCCGATGACGGCGAACGGTTGGCGGTCTCCCGACGAAACAGCTCCGCATTGATTTACGACCTCGACAACATCAGCGAGCCCTCCGAGGCCACCGTTGCAGGAGCCGTTGCCACCGGACTTTCCGCCGATGGATCCAAATGGGTCCTCGCACACGCCGACGGGTCCGTCAGCCTCTTTACGGTGGACGCTGCGCTCGACGTCACCCTGCAGCACACACACGAGACCACCGTAACAGCACCTCTCTCGGTGGCGATTTCCCCGGATGGTTCTCTCATCGCGGTGGGTGGGGCCGATGGGCGCGTCGCCGTCCTCGATGCGGCCACCGGCGAGTCCCGGATCAGCACCGGCTTCCACCGCAGTGCGGTCGCCCACCTCTCCTTCGCGACCGCGGAAAATTCGTTCATTTCCGCCGCTCACGATGGTCGGGCCGCCGTCTGGCGCCTCAGCCGCCCCTCCCTCGACATCACGATCGATGTCATCGAAGACGGTCTGCAGCTCGCACTGCCAACCGCACCCGAGACCTCCTATCTCGTGCAGTCGTCAACCGATCTCGTGAACTGGCAGATCCATCCTCTGCTCGATGCCGACGGAGAACCCACCGCAAACCCGGTCGTCGCCGATGAATTCGGCACCCGTACCTTCCGGATCAACGAAGGTGAGGCTCCCCGCTTCTACCGCGTCATGATCGACTAATCGTCGAACCCATAGAGTCGGAAGCCCCCCACCTGGGAGGCAACCCTCTCAGTTTTCGCGTCCCGGAAGCAAGTGAACCGCCTGGCGCACGGCGGATGTGACAGGGAGTTCACCGACCGCAACCTGTTCTTCGAGCATCGGCAGCGCCGTCGCAAGGCGCGGTCCTGCAAGCGCACGGGCGAGGATCTCGTCACGCAGCATCTCACGAAACCATGCGACGCTCTGCTCGTGACGCCTTCGGTGCCAGACTCCAGATGCCATTGTCGCCTCGCGGAATGCTTCCACCCGGCTCCACAATTCCGCAATCCCGTCTCCTGTGACGGCCGATGTGAGGATTGCCTTCGTCGTCCACCCCTCCGTGGCCGAGGGGAGGAACGAGAGGACGCGGCTGTACTCTGCCTTCGCCCGCTGCGCCCGCTGGAGATTATCCCCGTCAGCCTTGTTCACCACGATCAAGTCAGCAATCTCGACCACCCCCTTTTTCATTCCCTGCAGCTCGTCGCCGGCTCCGGCAAGGGCTATAAAGAGAAAGAAATCGGTCATCTGCCGCACCGTCACTTCACTCTGTCCCACTCCCACCGTTTCCAGAAGGACGACGTCGAATCCGAATGCCTCACACAAGAGCAGTGTCTCCCGTGTCTTCCGCGCCACGCCGCCGAGGGTCCCGCCGCTGGGGGACGGTCTGATGAAGGCATTCGGATGCCGGGCAAGGCGCTCCATGCGCGTTTTGTCGCCAAGAATACTGCCGCGCGTAACGGTGCTCGAAGGGTCGATCGCAAGGACCGCAACCCGCTTTCCCTGCTCCACCAAGTGCATACCGAGAGCTTCGATAAGGGTGCTCTTGCCGGCACCGGGAACGCCCGTCACCCCCACGCGCAAGGCCCCGCCGGTGCGCGGCAGGAGTTCCTGCAGGAGTCCCTGCGCGAGCGCTTCGTGCTCCGGCGAATCGCTTTCGATTAGCGTGATTGCCCGCGCAAGCATCGTGCGATCGCCCTCGGCAATTCCATCAGCATACGCCCTCATCGGGAGCCTTGCCCGATGGCGACGCCACGGTGCGCGTCCCGAGTTCTCCAGCCTTGCCGTCGTTCCCGCTCGAACACTCGATGTAAAACCGGAACCGCCTTCCGCTGGCGCCCACGCGGGCTTCGATGATTTCCTCTCTGGCTTATCCATGCGTCCTTTCGAGGCTGAAATTCCGACACCCGGAAAGCGAATGAAATCCCCCGGCCCTTCCGGCCCCTCGCATCCCCCAGGTTAACGTAGGGCACGCTCCGCCGTCGCGACATCGGCCGGACGGACACGCGGGAGCGAAGCACCATCGATCCAGGTGCCCTCGACAAGGCTCGTTCTCGGATATGCCGGGACCCCACGCTGGTTGTACTGGATGAGCGAGGCAAGCGTCTCAACGGCGAGACCTCCGACCGTGCGGTAGTTCTGTCGCACCCCGGCAATCCGTCCCGTTTCGTCCTCAAGAAAGATATCCACAAAGGCCACATCGTCGGGCACCTTCCACCTCATCTTTTCGAGGACCGGGAAGACAAACTCGGCTTTGCTGATAATCGCGTCCGGACGGTGTGCACACAACCAGGATTCGAGACTCTCGGTGGAAGGGATGAGGTAAGGTTCGAGGCGGTCCTGCGGAGCCAACTCACGTTGCTCCCAGATGTATCCGGCGCACCAATGATTATCGACCGTGATGTCCCACCCCTGATCCATGACCAGCGCGATCCGGCGGTAGCCCGCGTCCATCACCCGCCGCATCGCCAGCCGGACAATGTGCAGGTGATTGTTGGTCACCGTGAAAATTTCGGGCTCGTGGGGAAAATAGTCGATTTTCACCGCGCAGAAGTTCTCCCACTCGAACTGCAGGAAGTCGTCAATCTCGCGCACGTGCGACGCAATGATTAGTCCTGTGATCCCGCGACTCTGGAAAATCTGGCTCAATCGCCCGTGGGTCAGGCCGGGCTCCCGCATCCAGAAATGATCGAGGGTAAATCCCAGCTCGTTCGCCTTCTCTTCCGCCCCTTCATAGAATTCCGGATGCGCCGTCACCTCCTTCCAACCCCACCGCGTGTTCCAGTTCGTCACGTACGCGATGACGGGCGGATTCTGGCGCTGCTTGTAGGAGTCGCGATAGGAAACGAGCGCACGCATCCACGGATCCGGCGCATAACCCATCTCCTTCGCGAGCCGATGAATGCGCTCACGGGTCGAGTCTGCCAGACGCTGGCTGTTCCGCAGGGCAAGAGAGACGGTCGTGACATGCGTGCCCGCTTCCTTCGCAATGTCCGCCATCGTAACGCGGCGTTTCTTCATGGGGATCCTGGGGTCGGTTAAAGGGAAAGGCAGCAGGGATCGTCGGCACCACGTCCGGCACACCCGCCTCCATAATTGGTTCTAAAATTAGAACGATGAAAACAAAAAAACACCTCCCGCCCGAAGACGGGAGATGTGAAGAGTGACGATCAGAAGCTGATCGTATTGGTAATCATCCAGGTCCGGTTGGGCGGGATGCGCCACGCGGCGACCGAGCCGTCTGGTTGTGTCGAGAGCGGGATCAGCTTATCTTCCGCAAACAGGTTGCGCACGTTCAGCTGGATCCTCCAATCGATCTTATCGTTGATCGGTCGGCTATAGCCGATCCAGACATCGACAAAGTCCTCGGTCGGGCCGTGGTAGGGATTGTCGATATCGTAGGAGGCGGTGCCATCGGCGTTGCGGATCGCAGGATACCCGATGACGATATCATCTTCCCAGCGATAGCTGCCCCCGACGTTGACCCCGCGAAGGAAGCCTTCGTCGAAGCTGTAGTTCGTGACGACATTGAAGCGCCATTCCCGAAGCTCATCGACTCGGGTGCCTTCCTTCAGCTGGATCAGGTTCCACTGGGAGCCGACATTCGCATTCCACTGGAAGAGGGTTGTTTCATTACCGGCACCGCCCCACCAGATGCGGAGGTCACCGGCGGCGGTATTATTGAGCTCATCGTTGATGAAGTTCATCCACGCGGCGGTATTGACGCCACCGACATTGCTCCGGCTGGCCTTCACCTTGGTCGCGTTGACCGAGATGCGCCAGTTCGGTGTCGGGTTCGCGACAAACTCGAACTCATAACCCTCGGAGACGGTATCCTCCGTAAGGGTGAAGCCGACGGGGGAACGTTCACCCACTTCCTTTGGCGGATAGACGCCCGGATCTTCCGTCGTCCATGCCGGGTAGAACTCGGGGAACTGGTCGCGGACCTTCTGCTGGTGAGCCCGCCAAGCGGCCACGGCGGCAGCTTCACGCGCGGCGGCATCCTCCGCCGTTTCACCTTCTGCGGGGCCATAGTTGTAGCGGCCCGCGTCTCCCTGCCCCTGGGAATCGAGGGTCGATCCGCCGAGGTCATACTCGAAGATGTTCGCCCAGTTGCCGCCCCAGCGTTCGAGGGCGCCAATGTACCAGGATCCCCCGAGACCGGCGCTGCTCGCGTTCTGCACCGAGGTCCGGAACTTGGTGATCTTCAGGGAATACTTGTTGTCCTTGGTCGCGATGAGGATGCTCTGGTCCTGCGTCTGTCCCATCGGGGGAGAGATCGGGTTGTCCAGAACGTCCACACGGGTTCCTGCCGGATTGAAGTTTTCGCCTTCGTTGTAGAAGAGGCTCACGTTCACCGGCAGAATATCGTTCCGGCCGAGGAGCTCGTTGACGTGGGCGACGACGCTCCAACTCTGACTCTGATACTCACCAGAATTGGAGGGCTCAAGGACGTAATTCGGATCGTTCACGAGCGCGCGCTGGTCGCTCGCGAGAGGCGCCTGCGCCGTCCAGTCATCGACCTTGTCCTTGCGCCAGCCGTAGGTGCCGACAATGGCGCCGTTCCAGAAATACCCCTGCCAGATGAGCGCCTGTGATTCGACGACCTGGCGGGATTTGCGGGCCTGCGTGGTCAGTGAATCGCGGGTTTGATCGTTCGCCGGAATCACCGTGAGGTCGGTTGTGCTCCAGCCCACGTAGTTTTCCGGATTTTCCGACTGGGTGATATCCTGAAGGGTGATTGGCTGGAACCAGGGGGCATCGAACGCCACGTCCGGAGCGTTCCAGGTCGCGTTGAAGTAGCCGATGGGACCTGAGCTGGGCTGGCGCAAGGCCTGGACACGCGGGATGTAGGCTCCGGAAGCGGACGATCGTCCGAGCAGGGACGGCCCGAGGTAGGAGACCGTGTTCACCTGGCGTTCATTCGCGTTGAACGGGTCATTGTCCAGATCCACAAGGGCACCCCAGTCATCGCCGGTGCCATAGCGCATCCAGTTCCGCGTCTCTTCCTCGAACTCGTCATCACTGTAGAGACCCGTGAACATATGCCGACCGAGCAGGCGGGTGATCCAGGACTCGGGATCCATGAAATCGCTCAGATTGAGTTCAGCATATGCGGTCGCACGCAGAACCTCACGATCGATCACGCGGTTGTTGTTTCCATATTGCACGCTGTCGCTGACAAACGGGCGGCCGACGTTCGGGTTCTCACGACCGTCGGGGAAGTGCGTATTGACATCGATGAAGATCGCCTGGCGACCGGCGTCGAGCAGGCTCTGCCGACCGTCCTCAAAATCCTGGACGTCATAGGCGACCTCGATACCAGCACGGTTGTTCCAGAAGTTCTCGGCAACGGTGATGTTGTAGGTGTCAAAATCCGTCCAGGACTCCTTGTTCGGCCCGTCGATGAGGTTGTTGTAGAAGTCAAAGACAGTCCGGTCGGAAAGATGGTAATCGCGATACATCCCGTCGTTCGACCATTCCAGGCCGGCGCGGCGGCCAAACTCGGAATAACCGGCCACACTGGCCCAGCGATTGTAAGGGAAACCCCCAATGCCGTTATCGATCGTGCCGTCAGCAGCGCGTCCTCCTTCACCCATGCGGGAATTCGTCATCTCCGTGAGCGCGTAGCCACTCATCTCGGCGCTGTCGTGGTTCGGATAAAAGGCAACCGGACTGCTGTAGATCTGGGCGAAATTTCCAAGCGCCGGCAGATAATACGGATTCGGGGCACCGCCCACATTGTAGTTCGGACGAGCCTGCCCGCGGTTCGGCAGTTGGCTGATGTCGTCCTGAAGATGATACAGATTGAAAACACCCTGGTCGAGACCGTAGGCGAAATCATCGCCGTCGCGCGAAGACCGGAACCACGGCGTAATCTTGTCGATCGGAGTCAGCGTCCGGGGCGCATTGCGATCAATCCGACCAAACTCGTAGTTCGCCGTGATCGTCGTGCTCGCCCAGTCCGTCTTGAGGAAACTCGGCTCATAACGGACCGCCGCATACAACCGGGTGTCGTCTTCGAAGGCTGGCTTCTGCCGATACTTCTCGCGGTCGATGAGGCCCGCCACGCGGATGGCAAGTTCATCGTCGAGAATTTCCCGGTTCACGTTGAGCGAAAAGCGGGTGGATTCATACGACCCAAAGCGGAACTCCATCTCACCCTCGTCGTAGAAGCTTGCCCCATCCAGCGTGACGTTGATCACACCGGCCGGGCTGCCGAGACCGAACAACATCGAATTCGGACCGCGCTGCATGTCCACACGACTGACATTGTACCCATCCCATGGGACATTCGACCGAAAATACCCGCGGGTGTTGTCGGCCTGTGCCAACCCACGCACTCGATTGTTGCTGTTCGGATTGGTGAAGGCCGTGCTTCTTTCCGAAGCCGTGTCGCCGATGTCCGCGCCGGCGTAATTGCCGCCGACTCCCCCGACTTCCGTCCCGGTCGTGTACATGAGAAGCGACTGGTTGTCAGTCGCTCCGGTGTCCTTGAGAAACTCTTCGGTCACAACCGAAATGGCCGAACCGACATCACGGAGATCGGTCCGGATACGAGTCCCGGCCAAGGTGCTCGTGGCGAGATAACCGACGTCCGAGTCTTCACTGACTTCGAACGGACTGAGTTCGATGATTTCCTCATCATCGATTTCCTGAGCGATAAGCCCGGGAGCGGCGACAAGCGGCATCGTCAATGCCAGTCGCCGCCAGAGTGCAAGGGTTGATTTCTTCATTGTGTCCTAGGTAGTTTGGTTGGGAATAGGAACCCCGGTCGACAGAAGGTGCTCGAAAAGGGGTGAAAGGGGCGGAGGTGAACAACGCAGCAGTCGTGCGTGAATACAGTAACATGCAAAGCGTTCAAAGACCCAACCAAAAACCAATACTAACATTAGACCCGGCGCGTACAGGAA
>CAZVQJ010000081.1:0-11793 GCA_964629165.1 uncultured Puniceicoccaceae bacterium | reverse complement strand
CCGAGGGCGAGACAACCGGCCAATCCGGGGCCTGCGGTGACCGCGACCGTTTCCGGAACCCTCGGGCCCAGTTGCTCCAGAACCCGCTCCAGCAAGCCGGGAAACTGCGCGAGATGCTCACGGCTCGCCACATCGGGAACAATTCCTCCAAACGGCTGATGCTTCACAATCTGGGAATGTACCCACTCCCCTTCCAATCCTTTTGCCGGATCAAAGAGTGCCAGCGCCGACTCGTCACACGAACTCTCCACCGCAAGAATCATCTCTGCCACGATCCCAGCAGAAATCCACAAGGCAACTGCGGAAAATCCCGCTCCCCCCTGCGGCGCGCCCGGAGGGTCGTCGCCCTACCCAGGCGTTGACCGTTCCGAGAGGCGGGCCGGGGGCGGGGGTGGCTCACCGCACTCCCGCTGCACCGGCGGGCGCCCTATCGGGTTTTGCCGGATCGAGGCTTCAGGTGTCGAGGCTACCCTCGGCCTGCTTGCGGGCGGATAATTCGGATTCGATCTGTCGCTCAAGCTTCAGGTCGATGCCGTAGGTCAGGACGAGAGCGGCGGCTCCCAATGCCAAGGCGGAGGGGATGACCGACATCATCAGCCGCAGACCCTGAATCGCTTCGGGGGTCTGCGCCACGTTCGGCTGGTAACCGTAGTAGACAAGCAGATACCCGGCAAAGGCCGGTCCGAGAGCCCAGCCGACCTTCTGCGAGAAGGTTCCAGCGGAGAAAATCAAACCCGTGAACCGACGGCCGAACTTCCATTCGGAGAAATCAGCCGTATCCGCGATCATGGACCAGAAAAGCGGCATCAGGGGTCCCATCATGAACGAGGTCACCGCCTGCACGACAAAGATCAGGAGAACGTCCCCGGGGCCCGAGAAGTAGTAGATGCAGCCTGTGAACGCGGTCATGATGGTCAGCGCCATGTATGCGTTCTTTTTGCCGCGGAAAATATCGGTGAACCATTTCGTGCAGGCGACCCCGAGAAGCGTGCCCGCCGTGCCGATCACATTGAACCATGTCGCGAGAACCGCGAACCGGCCGCCTTCTTCGACTGATCCTACGACGTAATACCGGAAATAGTAGAGAATCGCAGCATCCCGCATCGCGATCCAGATGATCGTCGTGACACCGATCACCACGATCGCCACCCATGGCTTGTTTCTCACGAGCTGGGCGAGATCCTTCTTGAGGTTACTCGTCTGCCCCTTCGGAGGCTGCACCCGCTCCTTCGTTGTGTAAAAGGTGAAGAGGAAAAGGACGCCCGCCCCCATCCCGTAGAGAATCATCGTCCGGACGTATCCAGCCTGTGTCGCGGTCTCTCCATCTTCACTCCCACCCAGCTTCACGACAAGAATCAGGATCGAGGCCTGGACGATCATGTTTGCGATGTAGGCTCCGTAGAAGCGGTAGGAGGACAGCACCGTGCGTTCCCGCGAGTGCGGGGTCATCACTCCCATGAGGGCTCCATAGGGAATATTGATCGCCGTATACATCACCATCGCGAACGTGTAGGTAATATACACATACACGATCTGCGCGGTGCTACCCCAGTCAGGCACCATGAAGACGGCTATCCCACTGAGAGCGTATGGGAGCACCATCCACCGCAGCCATGGCCGGAACTTGCCGTGCCGGGAGTTGGTCCGGTCCGCGATCATTCCCATGATCGGATCATTGGCGGCGTCAAAGATACGCGTCACCCATAACATCGTGCCGATGATCGCGGCCGAGATCCCGATGATATCCGTGTAGAAAAACATCAGGAAAGACGAAAACGTCTTGAAAAACAGCACCGAGGCGGTGTCACCGGCGGCGTAGCCGATCTTCTCGCGAAAACCAATGATCTTGTTCGGAAGAACCGGCTGAGCAGGTTCAGAACCGGGGGGCAGAGCTGAGCTTGTCATTATCTCGGGATGACAGATACCTCCCGCAACGGCCGAATGAGGAGGCAGAGCGAGGGAATCCTGGATGGGGGTAATACGTTAGGATACTGGCAGAAGACGCGGCACCGCTGCTCTCCGAATCCGGAGCCTCGGGGTGCAACATCTGTCCGCATGCAAGCGCATTCGACTCAATGGGAATGCTCCCATCGGGCAATACTAAAGAGAATATTCTGGATCGCTATCCCTCCGCAGCGATGGCGGCCAATCCTGTTCGCATCCGGTAGCCCGAGAGGCCACCCCTCCCGGCCCCTCCCCAGGGCACCGAATGACGCCTGCCTCTATCCGTTGCGGCGGCGGCGCAAGACCAGCGACAGGATTGAAAGACCCGTCCCGAGGGCGAGCAGGCTGGACGGTTCGGGAATGGGAAAGAGGGGCGGAAACTCACCCTCAAAAGTCGGCAAGTGGATCTGGGCACCCATCGTCAGGTTCTGCGCCACGACCGTGCCGTAGATGTCAGACGAGAACGTCATGTCCGCCAAAGGTGCGAGGATGCTGCCATAGATGGAGCGATCGAAATGGACGGTTTCCGCCTCATAGAAGTTCCATACAATCCTCGAAGCGTTGTCGCGCCACCCGTCGAATCCGCCGTCGCTGAGATTGGTTCCGGGCCAATTCACATTTTCGCCCGCGACATTGATCAGCAAGGTATCCGCTGCGTTCATCTCCAGAAAGGCGGCTGCCGAAGGCAGATCGGCGGTCGTGATGTTGATGACCGAGAAAGGCTCGGAACCAGCATCAAACAGCTTCTGGTTGAGGATCGATGGATGGTAATGGTCCAGCGTGCCGGTGGCGGGCAGATTGCCTAACGCGGAGGAAAGCGAGAGCAGATCGTCCCAGATGGGCGTAATATCGATGGCTGGGTCGACCACGACGGAGCCACCGCCGTTCCAATTGACGGAGCCTGTTACGTTCGCGCTGTCTTTGACCGCGATGCTGCCCTTCTGCATATGCAGACCGGCGGAAATCGTTCCGCCAACGCGCAGACTGATATCGGACGAAGCATGGGAAGTCAGGTCCTGACCGACGCTCATCTGATTGCCGGAGACGTTCCCGCCAACCAGCGCGGCCCCATAGATATTCGAGCCGGAGGTGAGATTCTCCCCAACGATGACGTTGTACTCCCCGAGGACACCAGCAGGGACGGAGAGCACAGAAAGCAGGAAAGCGGCGAGCGCGGCAGGCATTCCGCGCAAAATCAATAGAGGACGTGACATGACAGATATAAAGGAGAGTTCAGGCGGAAATAAGCAGAAGTATTCATCTTGATCAAGGAAAACTTCTTTTCTTTCGTGAGCCTGGATGGGGGCCGGGGGACCTCCCTCTGCTCTTGCCGCTCGAGGCGACTTCCCCGCTTGCGCTCCGTTTCCGCCCTTCCCTAGATTCCTGGCATGCTGGAAAACCTGACCGACCGACTGGGCACCGCCCTGCGTAACTTGCGGGGCGTGGGAAAGCTGTCGGAAGAGAACATGGCGGAGAGCCTGCAGGAGGTACGCAAGGCCCTCCTCGCGGCAGATGTGCATTTCCGCGTCGCCCGCGACTTCGTGACACGGGTGCGGGAGGAAGCGGAGGGCCAGGAGGTTCTGAAATCTGTCACCCCCGGGCAGATGATCGTGAAGATCATCAATGATGAGCTCGTCAAACTCCTCGGCGAAGGTTCCACCGCGCTCATCGACAAGAAACCGCTGCGAGTCATGCTGATTGGGCTGCAAGGTTCGGGGAAAACGACCTTTGCCGGGAAGCTGGCGCTGCACCTGCGCAAGAATGGCTACAAGCCGGCCCTCATCGCCTGCGACGTCTATCGTCCGGCGGCCATCGATCAGCTGGAAACCATTGCGCGCGACAACGGCTTCCTCTTCTACGGCGATCGCACCACGAAGGACGTCAACAAAATCGGCAAAGAAGGCTGGGAGTGGGCCAAGAAGGAGGAGGCTAACCTCATTATTTTCGACACCGCGGGCCGACTCCAGATCGATCAGTCGATGGTCGGTGAAGTGGCGCGCCTGAAAGAGACGGTGCTACCCGACGAAACCTTTCTGGTAGGCGACGCAGCGCTCGGTCAGGAAGCGGTGAATGTAGCTCGGACCTTCCATGAATCCGTGCCCCTCACGGGCATTGTCCTGACGAAGCTGGACGGGGATACCCGCGGCGGGGCCGCGCTCAGCATGAAGGCGATCACGGGCGTCCCGATCAAGTTTCTCGGGACCGGCGAGAAAGTGACGGATCTTGAGGTTTTCCATCCCGATCGCCTCGCCCAGCGGATCCTCGGCATGGGCGACGTCGTCTCTCTCGTCGAAAAAGCGCAGGAGGTGGTGGACGAGGATGAAGCCACCCGCATGGCTGAAAAACTCCGACGGGCGGATTTCAACTTCGAGGATTTCCTCGGGCAGATGCAGGCGATGAAGCGGATGGGGCCGCTTGGCGGGCTGATGAAGATGCTCCCCGGGATGAGCGGCGTCGAGATCGGCGACCAGGAGGAAAAGAAGATGAAGCACACCGAGGCACTCATCCTCTCCATGACCCCGCAGGAACGCCGGAATCCGAATGTTCTCAATGGTTCCCGCCGGGCACGCATCGCCACCGGCGCCGGCCTCGAAATTCGCGACCTGAATGCTCTCATCAAGCAGTTCTCCCAGATGAAGAAAATGATGAAGATGATGCAGGGCGGCAAAGGAAAGAAGATGATGAAGGCGATGGCCCGCAAGGGCGGTGGCGGCTTCCCCGGCGGCGATGACTTTCCCGATCTTGGCGCCGGTCTCGGTGGGCTCGGCAAACTCCCGAGGCTTTGAAGCTTCCGCATTTTCGTCCGAAAGGTTTCTCTCTCATCCTACTCAGCATGTCTCCAAAACCCCTCTTCATTCTTTGTGCCTGCGTCCTTCTCGCCTTGGGCGGTTGTGAAACCTCATCCCGTTCCGGGGCCGATGCCGAATGGAGGCCTTTTACCGGAACGGTTGTCTGGGTCCCCGAGAACCGGGGCTATTGGGCGCTTACGGTGGATCACGTCGGACGCATCAACCCGATGGAACTTCCCACCACGGTGCACGAGGACGGGACGCGGGTATCGGGGGAAATGATCCGCCGGCCTGACTATCACAGTGCCAAGCGCTGGGGAACGGTGGCGGAAGTACGCAACGTCCAGCGGATCGAGTAGCGCCCGATTCGCGGATTCTTCCCATGCGCATCTTCACAGCCTCACCTGAACTCGGCGAGGTGGACTTGAAACTGCGCATCCTCCGGGCGGCTGGTGCGTGCATGCCGGAGTGTCAGGGCAAAACGCAGTTCACGTGCAAAGGGAAGAAAGACCGAACCGTCGATTTCGAGATTCTCGATCTCGGCATTGGCTCCTTCCACTGCCAGTCGGCGAAGGGCCGCATCGATGAGGTAGCCAACCGCCTGCCTGCTTTGCCGCTCTGGCGGAACGGCCGAGCGCAACGCCTCCTCCGAAAGTCCGAGGGCCGCCGGTGAAATATTCGAGAGGTCGAGGCGCAAGGCGTGAATCCTTCCACCCGAAACCGCCACAAAATCCCCCGTCCAGGAACGCGCCCAATTGATCTCCAGCTCCAGTTCGGCCGCTTCCACTCCCTCACTCCCTTTCAGGGCAAAGATCGATGAAGCGCGCAAACGATGAGGTTTTTCAAAGTAGGCCTCCTCGAACTGCCACTGCAACGACGTCCGCGCCTCGATCGAGGCTTCGATCAGACTCCGTTGCCAATCGCGCTTGAAATACAGGACCAGCCCCGCCGTCAGGACGAGTGCAATGACCGCGAAGAAGAGGCTCGCAAGGAAGCGGAGGAGGGAGCGTATCATGACGATGAAGCGAAGACGGTTGCGGCAAAAGCGCAAAAAAAAGCCGCACGAGAAAACTCGCACGGCCAGAAACTGGTTCCGATATCGTCGATCTATGAGCGGTTGGCCGCTTCCACAAGGCGCTTTTCCTTCACCTTGTTGGCTGCCTTGCCGATCCGATCGCGGAGGAAATACATGCGGGCCCGCATCGTCACCGACTCACGATCGACCTCGATCTTGTCGATATTAGGGCTGTGCACGGGGAACACACGTTCGACGCCTTCCCCAAAGCTGATCCGACGCACGGTGAAGGTGGAGTGGATCCCCTGTCCCTTGCGCGAGATGACGATCCCGGGAAAAACCTGGATACGTTCCTTGTTACCTTCGCGCACGCGTGTGTGAACCCGAACTCCGTCGCCCACCTTGAAGTGGCCGCGGTCGTCCTTGAGTTGGTCTTGCGTGAGTTCTTGTATGATCGGGTTCATGACGGGCTCTGATCGTTGAAAAGTAAGTCTGGTCGACGTTGTCGGGTTTTTTCTATCTGGCGTTCGCGCCGCCATGCTTCGATGGCGGCATGATTACCGGAAAGAAGGACCTCAGGCACCCGCATGCCTGCGAATTCCACCGGCCGCGTGTATTGAGGAAAACCGAGAAAAGTGCTGCTGAAGGAATCCTGCGTCAAGGACTTTTCATGCCCGAGCACCCGGGGAACCTGTCGCGCGACCGCATCCATCAGAACGGCGGCGGGAAGGGTCCCGTTTGTAAGGACAAAATCGCCGATACTGATTTCCCGATCGACCTTGGCGTCGCGCACCCGCTGGTCGATGCCCTCGTAATGACCGCTCACAAGGACGAGATGCCGCTCCTGCGCAAGTTCCCGCGCAAGCGGCGTCGAGAGGCGTTCCCCGTCGGGAGAAAGATAGATGACAGTGGCATTGTCCGAACGGACTGCATCGATGGCCGAAAAGAGCGGTTCCGGTTTCAATACCATGCCCGCACCGCCACCAAAAGGCCGGTCGTCGGTAATCTGCCACTTGTCCGTCGCCCAATCGCGCAGGTTGTGGATACCGATCTCGATCAGGCCGCGTTCAATCGCACGCCCGATCATGCTCTCAGTCACGAATCCACTGAGCATCCCGGGAAACAGGGTCAGCACATCAAATCGCAACCCTGCTGTCATGGCATTTCCCGATGCTCGCCTAGACCCGTGCTTCCGGATGCATCATCCGGCACGGACGCCGTTCAGGCCTCCGCCGTTTCAGCTGCCGCTGTTTCCGGCGATGCCGTTTCAGCCGCCGCCGCACGCCTCGCCCGCTTGATCATCGCACGCACCGTGTCGGTGGGCTGAGCCCCCACGCTGAGCCAGTAGTCGATGCGGTCCATCTTCAGGTTTTCCTGCTGCTCGACTTTCTTGTTCTTGGGATCATAGGTCCCGACCTTTTCGACAAACTTGCCGTCGCGACGAGCGCTGGACTCGGCGACGACAACACGATAACGCGGCGCATGAGTCGCGCCTCCTCGTTGCAAACGGATTTTAAGTGCCATGACGTGGGTGCAAAATTCGAGAAAAACCGGGGACCAAAGGTTTCTGTGCTCCGTGAGTCAAGTGGATTCGTGGCGGAGAGCCCCCGGGGTGGCGGGATTCCTCCCATTCCATGTGCATTAACAGCATGTCCGGGAGGCACGTCCATCGCAATCTTGCTTCGTCCTTCGCTTCGGCCTCTGCTATGAACCGATGAACCCGACCGAGCATCTGCTTTCACTCCGTGAGCGCACCCTCTCCCGTCTTTTGCTCGATCGCTCTTCGCCGATGCAACCCGTTCCCACCGGGGAAGCGCCCCGGCGACCGCCCATGGAGGGAATCCGGGCGGTTGTTTTCGATCTCTACGGGACCCTCTTTATCTCGCGAAGCGGCGATCTCTCCCTGACAGGACACGACGATCCGGAAGATGCGCTCCGCAATGCCCTCGAACAGGCAGGGGTGGCCAGCCTTCCCGCAAACGCGAACCTTTCGGAACGGTTCCTCGGGACGATCCGCAACCATCAGGACAAGCGTCGAAAGGCGGGAATCGAGTATCCGGAGGTGGATATCCGTCTTGTATGGCGCGATTTCCTCGAAGGCCTTGCCGCTGACGGCCTGCACCGCCCACCGCCCGATGAGGAAACCTTGCTTCGCCTGGCGGTCGATTACGAGTGTCGGATCAATCCGGTCTGGCCCATGCCCGGGTTGCGCGACACCCTTTCGCAGCTTCAGCACGCCGGCCTGACTCTCGGCATCGTCTCAAACGCCCAGTTCCTCACCCCGCTCATGTTTCCGGCTCTCCTCGGAGCATCGCCTGAAACCCTCGGGTTCACCGCTGATTGCTGCATCTACTCATTTCAGGAGGGGGAAGCAAAGCCGTCCGTGCGGCTCTTTGAGCGACTCCTCGCGAGGCTTTCAGAACACCGGATCAAACCCGCCGAAGTGCTCTATGTCGGCAATGATCTGCGCAATGACGTCTGGCCCGCCGGGAGACGCGGACTGCGCACGGCACTTTTTGCGGGCGACCGCCGATCCTTGCGCTGGCGCGAGGACGATCCGCGCGTCCGCCATGTTCAGCCCGATGCGGTCATCACAGAGCTATTGCAAATTCCTCCGATGATCCTGTCACATTCACGATCGACCGAAGGTCGCTCCCTGCAGCCATCCTCACCCGACCCATGAATTCACAACCCCCCCTTGACCCGCTGCCTGCGATCGACCGGTGGACGGCCTTTTACCGGGGCGCCACCGGGCATTGCCCCCGTTGCGACGCCCGGGATCTCTTTCGCACCCACTATCGTCTGCACGAGCGTTGCCCGCAGTGTGACCTGCCCATCGAGATGGAGGACGGTTGGAGCTACGGGAGCGTGCCGCTCGCCTATATGCTCGCCTGCCTCTTCTGGACCTTTCCGGTCTCCGCGTTTGCGGTCCTCGGCTGGATTTCCTTCAGCACCGCCGTGATCGTCGGCGTGATCGGCGTGATCATTCTACCGGTGATTACATTCCGATTCACGAAACAGCTCTGGATCGGGCTCTACTACTCGCTCATTCCCCACGAAATGCGCTATCGTTCCCCCGACGAAAAAGGGGATGTACACTGATTCGGTGCTGTCGAGTGACCTCCATCGGAGCTGATCCTGTGGCCTTGGAGACTGCCGGGCTCCCTGGCGCGCCAGTTCCGCTCAGGCGGGCTTGCCAGCTCCACCGTCAGGACCAACCTGAGGGTATGCGCTGGTTTCATCTTCTCGCCCCAATCGTGCTCGCTCTGACATTTCCCGCGTGCCAGTCCACCTATTACGCCACGATGGAGAGCTTCGGGATCGAAAAGCGGGACATTCTCGTCGATCGGGTGGAGAAAGCGCGCGACGCCCAAGAGGACACCAAAGAAACTTTTCGCTCCTCTCTCGAAGAGTTTTCCAACCTGATCGATTTTGACGGAGGCGAGCTGGAAGATCTCTACGACCGGCTTCGCGACAGCCTCGAAGACAGTCAGAAAGCCGCCGCAAACGTCTCTGACCGAATCGCTCGCATTGAGCAGGTGGGCGGCGCCCTCTTCCGGGAATGGGAGAAAGAGCTGGACGATTATTCCAATGATCAACTGCGCAGGGAGAGCGAACGCCAGCTCCGCGAGACGCGGTCCCGCTATACCGACCTCCTCACTGCGATGCGCCGGGCGGAGAGCCGGATGCCACCCGTGCTCGAAGCCTTTCAGGACCGCGTCTTGTTTCTCAAACACAACCTGAACGCCCAAGCGGTCGCCTCGCTCGAAAACGAATCGATCGAGATCCGCGATACCGTGGCTGCGCTGATCAGCGAAATGGAAGCCGCCATCGATGAAGCAAATGCGTTCATCGACGCGATGCGTTGAAGACGGTCGATCATGGCATCCACCCCCCGTCCTCGGATCGAAATCCGCTTTTGCCCGGCCTGTCGCTGGTGGCTGCGCGCCGGCTGGATGGCCCAGGAGATTTATGCCACCTTCGGGGACGCGGTGGGTGAGGTTGCCCTGATCACCGCGGATGCCGGACACTTTTCAATCCGGGTCGGCGACGCCGTCGTCTGGGAACGGAAGGCGGACGGCGGCTTTCCGCAGCCAAAAGAATTGAAACAGCGCCTGCAACCGTTCGTCGATCCACACCACGACCTCGGGCATTCCGGTTCCCCGCCCCCGGCTGGCTAAGGTGTCGTTCTTGAGCAGACGAGGAACCGCCCGCAACCGAACCGGTCCGTCAAATCCGACCCCTCAAGCACCCAGAAGCAACTCCTCGGCGTGCTTCCGTGCGCTTGCAGAATGCCGATCGCCGAGCATGCGGCTGAGTTCTTCCACCCGCGCGTCGCGAACCCCTCCGAGACTGGCGATGGAAACATGGGTGCGGTTTTCCCCCTGCTCTTTTTCGACGACAAAATGGGCGGAGGCGGTCGCCGCGACCTGCGGGAGGTGGGTGATGCAGAACACTTGATGACCCCGCGATCCCAGATTGGCCAATTCGCGTCCGACGACCGCCGCAATTTCGCCGCCCACGTTGGCGTCCACCTCGTCAAAAACAAGGACAGGAGTCGCGTCCACCCGGGCAAGCACGGCCTTCAACGCCAGCATCACCCGTGCGATCTCGCCGCTCGATGCGATTTTTCCGAGAGAAAGCGGCTCCACCCCCGGGTTGGGCGCGAAACGAAACTGGCAGCGGGACGAACCGTGTTCGCGCCAGACATTCTCGCGCAATATCTCGATTTCGAGACGCGCCTTCTTGAATCCCAGATGTTGGAGCAAGGCGGCGGCATCGCGGGCAAGCGTGTGGGCCGCACGCACGCGCGTCTCCCGCACCGCTTCACCGTGATGCTGCAGGCGTGTCTCCAGCTCCGCCTTCTCCACTTCAAGCTTTGCGAGGCTGCCTTCGATATCCCCCTGACTCGAAAGCCGGGCCGCCATTTCTTCGCGTCGCTCTTGAACCGCTTCGAGCGATCCCCCGTATTTCCGGCGCAAGACCATCCATTCCTCCATCGATGACTGGATCTGCACCGCCGTCTCTTCATCGATCTCATCCGCACCCGAGAGGTCCTCAAACTCCTGCCCGAGGTCTTCGGCCTCGATGACGAGAGATTCCAGACGGTCTGCAAGACCGGTGTTTTGCGGATCAAGCGCCGCCAGTTCCCGGGCCAATTGCAGTGCTGTCGCCAAGCGCTCCATGACGCCGTCCGATCCTTGCAGGATCTCTGTCACGACGCGGCTTTTTTCACCCAGCTCCTGCCCGTTCTGGAGGCGACGAAAATCGGCTTCCAGCTGCTCCACGCGTTCCACGCTCAGGTCCAGCGCATCAATCGCTGCGATCTGGCTCTCGAGAAAAGCGGTTTCTTCGGGAGACAATTGTGCCGTCTGCCGCAACTGCTCGATCGACTCGCGACAGGTGAGCCAGGCGAGATACTCCGCGCGATAGGCCCCGCGCTCGCTCTCGTTGCGGGCAAAGGAGTCGAGGAGAGACAGCTGTTGATTTTCGTAGAGGAGCTTCTGCGGCTCACCGGGACCATGAAAATCAATCCACTGCTCCCCGAGGACCTGCAGGTTGCCAACCGTCGCCAACTGCCCGTTGATCCGAACCTTGGGTGCCTTGTTCCGGGCCAATGTACGACTGATGATCAACGTCCCCTCTTCGCACGGAGGCAGTCCGAGAGAAGCGAGCACGCCATCGACCAGCTCCGGATCCGCCAGCCAGAGGATGGCTTCCACTTCGCATTCATCCGCTCCTGCACGGATCAGGGTTTTCTCCGCCCGTCCACCCGCGAGCAGGTTCAGCGCTCCCAGCAGAATACTCTTTCCCGCCCCGGTCTCACCGGTGACTGCGGTGAACCCCGCGCTGAATTCCAGCGTGGCTTCAGTAATCAAGGCAAGGTTGCGGATCCTCAGATGTTGCAGCATAGGGTGGATTTTGTGCTTGAAAGTGCGAGGGCCGGATCCTTTTTTCAAATGCTTTTATGTCCGTTGGAGACGTTGCTCGGGGGATTAGCTCAGTTGGTTAGAGCGCTTGCATGACACGCAAGAGGTCGCTGGT
>CAZVQJ010000080.1:0-11949 GCA_964629165.1 uncultured Puniceicoccaceae bacterium | reverse complement strand
CCTTCGGTTCGAACACTCCAGAGGCCTACGAGCGCCTGATCCTCGATTGCATGATCGGTGACTCGACGCTCTTTATCCGGGGCGATGAAACGGAGGCGTCCTGGAAATTGATCTCACCCATACTCGAGCACTGGGATGAATGCGGGGGTCGTGGGATGGCAGAGTATGCAGCCGGCAGCTGGGGTCCCCTCGAATCTGACGGGATGCTTTGGGCAAATGGCCACGAATGGCGCCGGATCGGAATTTCCTGACAGGAGGCTATCGATGAAATCGTTACTCGATGCACTTCCGGGTCTGCCCATGCGCGTGCGCGAAGTCACGCACACAATGATACACATGTGGGATCAAAGCGTGGGTGAGGAAGGCCCCCCCATGTCGGACTTTCGCGCTTCGCAGATGAATCTCGTGCTTCATTTTGGACCGGGAACAAGTGCGGAGGAAGCGAAGCAGCGGTTCGACCAAGGGATCGCCTTCGCGCAACGTTACCCGTGCCGGATCATCGTGCTCGCCGAATCCGGGCCTGGCCAGAAGATCGAAGAACTGAAGGGAAAGCTCTTCAGCCAATGTTACGTCGGGCGGGATCTTCGTGATCTCTGCTGCTGCGAAGCTCTCATGCTGGCGTATCCACAGGAGCTTGCCGACCTTGTCGCACATCAGGCTTCCCTCTGGCTGGAGGCTGATCTTCCGGTTTATTACTGGCTTCACCGGGAACCCGCGGAGGTCGCTGCACTCTCCTTCGGAACTCTCCTGAAGCAGGCGCGGCGCGTTATCTTCGATCGCAATATCGACGGCGGACACTACGGTTCGCTTGCGACCGTGGCATCCGAACGCAAACGGGACCTGGCCTACGCCCGCACGCTGCGACTGCGGCAGTCGCTCGGCCAGATCGCGAGCGCTTATTCGCCGGAAGAACTGATTGCCGACCTGGTGCGCGTCGAAGTGAGATGCCCCCCGGATGCCCTTGCGGAGGCTGCCTTCCTCCTCGACTGGGCGCACGGCGCCCTGCAGAAATGCGCCGCTCTCACGAATCGTTCGGGGGAAGTCAGCTATGAGTTGATCCCCGACGAGGGGAACCTCGACCGCGGAATCTCGATGGCGTGGGTCTACGATGCCCGGCCGGAAAAGTCGTTTGTCTGGGAATATCATCCCCGTGAACGGAGCGGGCAGGTGCGTGCCAACCTCGGTGGGGGACCGGTTCAACAGCCGATCCACATCGAACCGTTGAGCGCCGCCCAGGAACTCGCTGAGGCGATGTTTTTCGCCTGAACCGGCCCCGCGGGGAACCGTCGCCCCGGGCGAAACCGGTAGATTCTGCTAAAAATTTAGCATTGAACTGGAATATTTGGGCGTTAAGAACATCCTATAGTTACTTGTTCTTTGCATCGGGCGTGTCGGCCCCACGACAGAATTCCGCAGCATTCGCTGCGGCTTCAACACTACAACATGATGAAAACGACACGCCAGCCGGAAACCAAACGGCGCGCTACTGGCCTGCTCAGCGCTCGTTCGAGGCTCCTTCGCCGGAGCACCGGACACACGCTTCAGGTCAGCGGGTTTGGACCGCGTCCAAACCTCGGATAAGATCGGCGCGTCGGTTTAAGTAGAAACCAACAAAGGCGGGAATGGATTCCATTCCCGCCTTTCCAATTTTATCGCCCGGAGAGGGCGCCGTGAGGCCCCGTCCGAACCGCAGGTGGTTGGTCGGCGGACGCGCCCGGGGAGCTCCCGGCCCTTACAGGAGTTCCTTCACCGCAGCGACGACATGATTTGCAGAGATGCCGTATCGATCGGCGAGGGCATCCGCAGTACCCGAACGAGGAACCTCGATGACGGCCAGATGCCGCCGTCGGTCGGCCGGAAGCGAGCTGATCGCGGCAACCGCTTCGCCGAGGCCACCTTCCGGATAATGATCTTCCACCGTCACGATCGACCCCAGCTTTGCTTCGAGTTCATGAACGGTCGCGATGTCGAGAGGTTTGATTGAATAGAGGTCGATGACGCAGGCACCGATGTCCGCGTCCCGTAAGGTTTTTGCCGCTTGGAGGGCGGTGTGGACGGTGTATCCGGAGGCGAAAATCGCGACGAGATCGTCCTCTGTCGCGAGCACGGTGTGGCTCCCACCAATCGGAAACTCAAGCCAAGGCGCCTGGTAGACAGGGGGAACGTCGGGGCGGAAGAGACGGAGATATCCGGTCCGGCGGTGGCTGAGAAGCGTCTGCAGGATGCCGAAGGTGGACACCCCGTCGCAGGGCTGAAGGACGACCGATTGGGGGATCGAGCGGAAGAGGGCCACATCTTCGAGGCCCATTTGGGAAGGCCCGTCCTGTCCGGTGGCCACCCCCGCGTGCGTGCCGGCGAAGAGCATGCCTGCACCCGAGATTCCGCTCATCCGGATCTGGTCGTATGCGCGGGTGAGGAACGCCGCAAAAGTGGCGGCCAGCGGCAGTTTTCCCATCTGTGCCAAGCCAAGCCCCATGCCGACCATGTTCTGCTCTGCGATGAAGCTCTGGACAAACCGCTCGGGAAACGACTCTGCGAAGAGGTTCGTGTAGGTCGAGTTGCTGACGTCTCCGTCGAGTACGTACAACCCGGGGTGCTGGTGTCCCGCGTCCCGCAAAGCCAGTCCGAACGCCTTTCGCGGCGAGATTGCCTCACGCGTCAGCACTTCCGGGGCTTCGATCTGGACGGTTCCCTGAAATAGGTCGGGGAGGACAGGCGCATCCGACGCCGGCCAGGCGATGCGGAGAGGTTCCTCGATATTCGGTTCTCCCAGCTCGGCAAGCGCATCCTCAAACGCCGGCGCAGGTTTGCCATGTTCCCCTTCGGCATCCGTGAGGGATCGCACACCGGCTCCCTTGATCGTGCGGGCGAGAATCGCGGATGGTCGCGTCGCTTCGACATCCGCCCGGGCATAGGCCTCTGCGACGGCATCGGGATCATGCCCATCGATCACCTGGGTATGCCAGCCGAAGGCTTCCCACCTTTGCGCATGCGTCTCCATCTGGTGTTCGAGCATCGTGGTCCCGGTTTGACCGCGTCCATTGACGTCGATGATTGCACAGACTCTGTCGAGTTGGTGGTAGGCAGCGAGTTGTGCGGCTTCCCAAGAGGATCCCTCCGCCAGTTCACCATCTCCGAGAAGCACGAAGGTGCGCGTCGTCCTTTTGTCATGACGATCCGCCAGCGCCATGCCGAGGCCGGCGGGGAGACCCTGACCGAGCGATCCGGTGGCAACCCGGACCCATTCGTTGCGCGGGGTGGGGTGTCCTTCCAGTTTGCTGGAGATGTCCCGCAGGTAGTGCAGCTCTTCATCCGAAACGATCCCCGCGCGCCGCATCACCGCCCACAGGATCGGAGCGGCGTGCCCCTTCGAGAGAATGAAATGATCGTTGTCGAGCCGCTCGGGCTGCGACACATCGAAACGCATCTCGTGGAAGAAGAGCACCGCCATCAACTCGGCGCAGGAGAAACACGACGTAGGGTGACCCGAACCGGCAGCGTTGGTGCTCACAAGGACGTCGTGACGCAGGGCATTCGCAATCGCGTGGAACTTGCGATGAGGTGCTGTAGCGGACAGTGGCATGGTGGGAAGAAGTTGGCGTGGACGTGAAGGGTGACACGTCCCGTCCGCTGGAAACATACCAGATGCGCCGCGCGTCACGATGCGGTCCGAGGAAACCGTTCCGGGGGCAGCCTCCTGTTGTCACAGGCTGCGAACCGTGCAAAATTGCACGGTCGACGGTCGGTCACTCGTGCAAATGACAGAGCAGACGGGGGGTGAATGTCCGAACCGGGGGCGGGAGCAGTGAAGGCGTCGGCGGGCGCGCTGCAGGAGTGCCGCTCACATCCTGTTTGGCGAACGCCTTGGATGCGGCGCCTGCGGTTGCGGTGGATCCGGAGCCGTCCTACAAGCTTCCGGCCCACGGCCCACGGCCCGCGTTCAGCTCGAGAGGCCGAGAAAACGTGCGGTGGCGTCGTCTCGAAGCGGTCGACAGCTCCGGTACCCGGGGCCCTGAGGGGCCAGATCCGAGAGGAAACTGCTCCGCGCGGTGGAGTCAGTAAACTCAAGGCCGATGAGGGCGCGTCCAACCCGTTCGCCGGAATAGAGGTAGTTGAAATAGCAGAAGCTGGCGCGTTGCTGAATCGTCTCGACGAGAAAGGCATGGAGCGCACCCGGGCGTTCGTAGAATTCGAGGTCGAGAAAGAGCGGTTGCTGAAGGAGTTCCGGACGGAGTGGAATCAGGCGGTAGCGGATCTCCTCGTCATCGCTGATTCGTTCGAACGGGTAGCCCGCCTTGGCCAACGCTGCCTCGGCAGCCTGGATCTCCGTTTCCGAGCCGGCGAACCCGAAGGCGGGCCATGCTTCATTCGGATGGTTCTTGCCATATTGGAACGCGACAATGTTCAAAGTGCCAAAACAGTCGTCGAGCAGTTTGAGCATCGTGCCGGAACGCTCGGGGATGCAGACGCGCAGGTGAGCCCGCCGGCGGTTTCCGATGCCGAACGTCGAGGCGATCGAGCCGAGGCGCGTGAAGTCGATATTCGCACCGCAGAGGACGGTGAGGACCCGCTTGCCGGAGAGGACATTGTCCTGCTGGAGGGCTCCCGCCAGCCCCATCGCGCCGGACGGCTCGGAGAGACACCGCAGATGATTCCACAGAAAACGGATCGCGTCCGCCACTTCCACATTCGAGACCGTAATAAACTCATCGACGACCTCGCGGCAGATTTGAAAGGGGAGATCGCCCGCCTCGCGAACGGCCGTGCCATCACAGAAGATATCGAGGTCGTTCAGGCGGACGGGTCGCCCGGCACGGATGGCTGCGCGCATTGATGCCTGGTCCTCTCCCTCGACACCGACGATACGGATGCCCGGATAGAACATGCGCAGCCAGGTTGCGACGCCCGCCGCCATGCCGCCTCCACCTATTTGCAGATAGGCGACATCGAAGGGACCGTCTCCCGACATCACGACTTCGTCCGCGAGCGTCGCCTGGCCTGCGATCACATGGAGGTCATCGTAGGCGTGCACATAGACGCGGCTGGAGATCTCCACCTCGTGCAGCGCAGCGGTGCAGGCGTCATCATAGCTGTCCCCGCGCAGCTGGATGGAGACGGCCTCACCACCGAGGCGGGCGACTGCGTCCTGCTTCACCTGGGGCGTCGTTCGCGGCATGTAGATAACAGCCTCGATGCCCAGCAGGTGCGCGGCGAGGGCAACCCCTTGGGCGTGATTCCCGGCGGAGGCGGTGACTACGCCGCGGGCTCGTTCGCCTGGTTCGAGGACGGCCATCCGGTTGAAGGCACCGCGCCACTTGTAGGCCTTGATGGGCGAAATGTCCTCCCTCTTCACAAAGAATTCGGCCCCTCCGGCGGAGCGGACCTGTTCGAGCGGGGTGGGCGAACCCGCCCGATAAACCCGTTCGCGGGCGAGGAGGATCTCGCGTCTCAGGTGACGGAGGAGCGGCGAGTCGGCGTTTTCATCCACGCCTGGGAGTGTTCGAAACTGGAGAACGAGCGCAAGGGGCAACGAACGTCGGGCGATCAACTTTTCAGCCGGAAGGTGCCATCTTTTGCGGGCATGCGAGAGGAATGATTGCGCCGAAGATCACGTTTCCCAAAGGTGCTCGTTTCCTCGTAAGCACCGGTGATCTCTATGGATATACGACGTTTCTGCGGCGCCCGTAATCGTGCGATTTGTCTGATGGCCTTCTTCGTCTGCACTGTCGGCACGAGCTTTGGAGAGAGCCCGATGCGGCTCTTTCTCGTCGGAGACTCGACGATGGCGAGCAAGCGGCCTCCGCCCGACAATCCGGAGCGGGGGTGGGGTGAGGCGCTCGCGGCTTTCTTTACGGATGCTGTCGCGGTGGAGAACCGGGCGCTGAACGGGCGCTCGACGGTGAGCTTTCGCAGCGAAGGGCACTGGGACAAGGTTCTCGCGCAACTTCGTCCCGGAGACTCGGTGTTGATCCAGTTCGGACACAACGACGCGAAGTCGGAGGATCCGGCCCGTCATGCGCCTGCAAACGGAGCCTATCAGGAGAACCTCAGGCTGTTTATCGATGAGGTACACGCCCGGGACGGGCACGTGATCGTGGCCACGTCCATTGTTCGGAGGCGGTTTGAAGGCGATGCCCTCCTGCCAACCCATGGCGACTATCCGGCGGCCGCACGGGCTGTCGCGGCGGAAGCAGGTGTCCCCCTGATCGACTTGAACGAAAAGACGAGGGAGCTCGTCGAGGCACTCGGTCCGGAGAAATCGAAGGCGCTCTATCTGTGGACGCCGCCGCTGCGCTACCCGCGTTTTCCCGACGGCGCGAAGGATGATACGCACTTTTCCGCGTATGGGGCGGCCGTCATCGCGCAGTTGGCAGCGGAGGAAATACAGTTTCTCGAAACACCGATATCCGCCCACCTGAAGCAGCCGCAACCGGACTTCAGGGAGATACGGTGGCGCTCGATCCATCCAGAGGGCACTCTGGATTTCCAGCCCGGAAACGGTGAGGAGAAGCTGGAGAATTCACGGGTTTCAAATGTGCATGTGCCCGCGATCGCGTTTTTCCCGAGTTTTCTCGGGGAGGCACCCCGTCCGACCGTGATCGTGTGTCCGGGCGGTGGCTACGCGCGGCTCGCGATTGAACACGAGGGCGTTGCGGTGGCCCGATGGCTGAACTCGATCGGAGTGAACGCTTTTCTGCTCAAGTATCGGCTCAAGGAGTACGGTTATCCAGCGCCCTTCCAGGATGTCTTGCAGGCGATCCGTACGGTTCGTGAGGAGGCGGAAATGTACGCCGTCGAGAGGAGCCGGATCGGTGTCCTCGGATTCTCTGCCGGCGGGCATCTCGCGGGGATGGCGGCGACGCTCTGGGACTCCGGGGAGGCCGTGCGCGGAGACACCGGCGCGGTGAGCGCCCGCCCTGATTTTGCGGTCATGGTCTATCCGGTGGTGACATTGCAGGATCCGGACACCCATCGGGGTTCACGCAGAAACCTTCTCGGCGAGCACCCGGATGAAGCGCTGGTCACGGCACTCTCTCTGGAAAACCAGGTGACCGCGCGGACGCCTCCGGTCTTTCTTCTGCATGGTGCGTCGGATACGGCTGTATCGGCGCGGAACAGCCTGCTCTTTGCGGACGCGTTGCGCGAACAAGGCATCCCGTTTGCCCTCCATATCTTCCCGGAGGGTCCGCACGGATTCGGGATGACCCCCCTCGACAGCCCGGTGGATGTATGGACAACCCTCCTCGCGGATTGGTTGGAGGAGCGGGAAATCCTCCGTTAGATCCGGGGCAACGCGGAAGATTCGTTGTTTCTCCACTAGACACCGCTCTTGACCACGGTCAATCTTGAGAGGGTATGAAGGTGTTTATTGATGGTGAATTCGTCGATGCGGCGGACGCGAAAATTTCGGTCTTCGACCACGGTCTCCTCTATGGAGACGGGGTCTTCGAAGGCATCCGCATCTATGACGGAAACGTCTTCATGCTCGATGAGCATCTTGAGCGTCTCGAGATGTCGGCCAAGGCGATCCTCCTCGATCTGCCGTGGTCCCGCCAGGAAATGAGCGACGCTGTTTGCGAAACGTGCCGGGTGAATGGGTTGCGGAGCGGATACATCCGCCAGGTCGTTACCCGAGGCGTGGGATCTCTCGGGCTGAGCCACAAGAGCTGCCGGGATCCCCAGCATATCATTATCGCGGACAAGATCAGCCTCTACCCCGAGGAATTCTACGAGAATGGTTTGAAGATCATCACGGCGGCGACCCGTCGCGTGAATCCGGCGGCGTTTCCTCCAATGGTGAAGTCGCTCAATTACCTGAATAATATCATGGCAAAGGCGGAGGCCATGGCCGCCGGTTGTCTCGAGGCGGTGATGCTCAACGATGACGGACTCGTCGCAGAGTGTACCGGAGACAATATTTTCATTCGCAAGAAGGACACCTGGTTCACGCCCCCGTTCTTCGCCGGGGCGTTGCGCGGGATTACACGGGAAGCGGTTCTCGGCCTCATGGAAGCGCAGAGCTTCACCTGTGTGGAAAAGAATCTCACCCGTTACGAGCTGTGGACGGCGGACGAAATGTTTCTGACCGGAACGGCGGCGGAAGTCATCTCGGTCGTCGAGATGGATGGCCGCAAGATTGGAGACGGCAGGGTGGGGGCCCAGACAACAGAGCTGCGCGATCGATTCCAGGAAGTCGCGCGCACCCGAGGCACCCGGATCTGAGGAAGCGTCGGGCGGGTCCTTTCCACGCCGCCGCCGCCGCACCACCCGCCGCAAGTCGCGGGCGAATCAAGGGCCGGACGAGTGGACGGCACTACTTTTCATTATGTTTATCATTACCGCACTGAGTATCTGGGCTGCGATGAACGCCTACGTGTTTTTCCGGTTGGGAACCGTCAACTGGATCAGCGACCATGTCTCCTGGCCCGTCCTTGCGGGACTTGCGGTGTTCTTCACCGGGAGCTTTCCGCTCGCCCGGGTTTTCCTCGCCCGAGGCTGGGACCCACTCGCCCTTCCTTTTGAGTATTTTGCACTCATGTGGGTTGGCGTCGCCTTTCTCCTCTTCTCGTTTTTCCTGATCGTGGACATCGTCACCCTGGGGGGATGGTTCCTCCCGAGCCTCGCACCTCATCTGCGATCAGGAGCGGCTCTTGCAGCGCTCGCGGCGGCGATCCTGGCGTCCGTTCAAGCGGTGAGGGAACCCATGGTCCGGGATTACGAGCTGCATCTGCCGGGATTGCCGGAGTCTGCCGATGGGTACACCTTTGTCGCGGTCTCGGATCTCCATCTGGGAACGATCCTGGGAGAGCAGTGGCTGGAGGGAATTGTCAGCCAGATCAATGCATTGGAGCCACAGGCCGTTCTCATTGCCGGTGACGTGGTTGACGGGGATGCGGAACGGGTCCTCCCGATGGCCCCGGTGCTCGGAAAACTGGAGGCTCCCGATGGGGTCTGGGCGGTTACCGGTAATCATGATTTTTACGCCGGTCTCGGGCGCAGCGTCAGCCTGATGGAGGAAGCGGGCATCGGCGTCCTGCGGGATCGTTCGGTCGAACTGATTCCCGGGCTCGTGCTCGCGGGAGTGGACGACTTTGCGGTGCCGCTCGGAGAAGGACGCCAAAGCCGACTCGATGCAGCCCTCGCGGGTGTCCCACCGGAGAGCACGACGATCCTCCTTTCCCATACTCCGGAGAAAATCGAGGCGGCCGCCGCGGCGGGAGTCGATCTGATGCTCTGCGGCCACACGCACAACGGCCAGATCTGGCCATTCAACTGGATCGTCCGCACTCATTTTCGCTATGTCTATGGGCACCATCAGGTCGAAAAGATGAACCTGATCGTTTCGAGCGGCGTGGGTACCTGGGGGCCGCGCATGCGGCTCTGGTCCCGTGGTGAAATTCTCCGTATCCGGATCCGGGCCGCAGAGTAAGAGAGGGCTCGGAGGGGGCCGCTGTGAACGAAGATACAGGGCGACGACCCTCCCGTCCGCCGGGGGTCAATCGACCGGTAACCAGCCAAAGTGTTTCAAGCCTTCGACGAGCCCGATAGTGGCTTCCTCGCGCGCCGAGTAAACGTATTCACTATGTCCCTCTGTCTCGGCGTGCAGGTGAACCCGTTCGTGGATCCACTCCGGCGCGTTTCCGACCACGATCGAATGCAGGCCGCTCAGAAAAGCGGCGAGATCATTGCCCGAATCACCCGCAAAGACGACTTCGTGGCGAGCGAAGATGCCGCGGTCGATCATCCAGTTCAGCGCGAATGCCTTGGAGACTCCGGACGGGACCACATCGATCATGCCTTCACCCGATTCGAGATCGTGCCCGAAGATCACGCTCAGCGGTGCGTTGGCCTGATCGAAACGCTCTTGAAGATCGAGCGCGATCCTTTCGACGGTTTCCCCGTTGGCGTTGAAGCTGGCTTTGAAGCGCTGCTGGTGTTCCGGATCCTGCGGCCACATTTCATGGATGGGTTCGACGAAGGCGAAGATGCGCTCGTGATCCCAGCCATGGACAATCGCGGCCATCGTCTCGACGTATTCGGTAGATAGCTTCCAGTCGGAACCGATGTGCTCGTAGAGGCTCGTTCCCACATCGGAAATGATCCAGTCCGGCGTCGGCAGGGGATAGTCCTCCATCGCGTGTTTCACGGTCGCATAGCGGCGTCCTGTGACGAAGATCAGCTTCGTTGCGGGATCACCGTCAAGCCGTGCCCGGATGGTGTCGAGAGCATCAAAAAAAGGTTGCTCGTCACGGAGGGGGATAATCGTCCCATCCATGTCTGTGGCGAGGACACGGAGGGAGTGTTTGTGGTCGAAAGTTCCGTCGGCAGACATCGTCGGACAGCGTCCCGAAGGGGGGAGCGATGGCAAGCATCGGGCGGTGAAAGTTCGCCGACCGACGCTTTTTGGCGTGGATTCGGGCTCGCTGAATGAGGATCGTCGTGCAGGAATCGCGAACGCCCATGGAGATCATTTTTCTCGGTACGGGCACGTCCCAAGGCGTGCCGATGATCGCTCACGAAGCTCCGGATCTGGATATTGACGATCCGCGCAACTGGCGTACGCGCACAAGCGCACACGTTGTCATGGGCGGACGGCATATCCAGATTGATGCCGCTCCCGAGTTCCGCCTCCAATGCATTCGCAGCGGGATCACGCGGATCGACACATTCATTCTCACGCATGGCCACGCGGATCATGTGATGGGGATGGATGACCTGCGGCGCTTCATCGACATGCGGAAGGGCGAGGCCCTGCCGGTCTATAGCACCGGGGAGGGACTCGAGCGGGTGCGCGCGATTTATCCGTATGCCATCCGCGACCGCCCGGAGTTCATGGGATATCCGGCCTTCGCCCTGCACCCGATGCCGCGTCGGCTTGCGTTTCCGGAGGGGACAATCGACGCGGCTCTCCTGCCACATGGGCGGGTGGAGGTGCTCGGGCTCGTTTTCACGGAGGCCGAAAGCGGTCAGCAGCTGGCCTATTTCACCGATTGCAAGGAGCTGCCAGAAGTTGCCTGCGAGATGGCCAAGGGGGTCGATCTCCTCGTTCTGGATGCGCTTCGCCCCATGCCGCACCCGACCCACATGACAGTGGGGGAAGCGGTGACGGCGGCGACGGCACTGGATGCCACCTCTACTTATTTCACGCACATGACCGGTATGATCGATCATGCAAGAGACAGCCGGGACCTGCCGGAAGGTATGGCATTCGCATACGATGGACTCCGGGTCGAATTGTGACGTTCGCGCACCGTTCGCCCCTTGTAACCGCAAGCCCGCAGACCGCGAATACCTGATCACTTATGAGCTTCAACATCCGCTTTCGATTCCTCTTCGCGCTCTGCGGCAACTTCCTCGTGATGACACTGTCGGGAGCGGCTCTCGATCCTGGCACCGTTCCCCCCGACGCGCGGTGGCTGGTTCATCTCGACGTGGCTGGCGCTCGCGAGACCACCCTCGGACGGTACATGATCAATGAGGTTCTTGCGCCGCGGATCGATACATCCGCTGAAGGTTTTCAGTTCGATTTCGTCAAAGCGGTGCAGCTTGCGGATTCAGTGACTGCCTTCGGTGAGCGGCTCGATTTTCAGAATGGCGGGAATGACCTCACAGGGGTGCTTCTTGTCGGGGGGCAGCCGCAACTCACGGCGATGGTGAGCGGTCTGCTCTCTTATCAGGTTCTCCATGACGAAGCGACGCTGGTGCAGGATGAACCGTATCCGTTGTTTCAGCTTGGCAATGGCCTTCTGGTCGCCTCCTTTTCGGAGACGTCGATGGCCGTCAGCCGCTCCCGAAAAGCGATCGGGGAAGCGGACAGGAATCTGCGCGGGGAGTCTTCGCGGCCGGAGCGTCCGGATCAGTTTGAAGCGCTCAGCAATCGTTCGGCGGGAGGTCTCCTTGTGGCCGTGTTCGATGGGTTGAACGAGATTACCGAACTACCACCGCAGG
>CAZVQJ010000079.1:0-12008 GCA_964629165.1 uncultured Puniceicoccaceae bacterium | reverse complement strand
GCGATCGTAGCGGGCAATCGACTGCGCCTGTTACCTGATGGTCCGGAACGACTGCCTCGTCCTCGAGTTGATGCGGTTTCCAGCCGAGTTGAGATTGCCTGATTTCCTCGATCTTCCCTCTTCCGAAAGCGGCGAAATCCAGGTTTCCAAACGCGAAGTCGATCTCGCGCTCCAGCTCGTCGAGAGCATGAGCGCGAGGTGGGAACCGTCGAAATACAAGGACGCATACCGCGACAACCTGATGAAGTTCATTCAGGACAAGGTGAGTCGCGGGGAGTTGCAGGCCGGGGTGGCGCGGGAAGAATCCGACAAAGACGATGCGCCCGGGGATGTTGTCGATCTGATGGACTACCTCGAGAAGAGCCTCAAGCAGAGCGGCAGTCCTTCGAAAAAGACTGCGTCTAAAAAGAAGGCCGCCTCAAAATCAGCCTCGAGCGCCAGGAAGGGCGCCAAAAAACGACCCGGAGCGTCGAAAAAATCCGCTTCCAGATCGGATTCCAAAAAGCGCTCCACCAAGCGGAAGTCAGCGTGAAAGCGAGTCTCGAGTCGTATGCTGCAAAACGGGATTTTTCAAAGACGAAGGAGCCTCGCGGGACACGTCGCCGGGGGGCCACGGAACAGATTTTTGTCATCCAGAAACATGCTGCGAGGCGCCTGCATTACGACCTTCGGCTGTTCCACGCAGGCGTCCTGAAAAGCTGGGCGGTCCCGAAAGGGCTCAGTGACGATCCGGCCGAAAAGCGGTTGGCGGTACAGACCGAGGACCATCCCGTCGCCTATGCCGATTTCGAGGGAACCATTCCAGAAGGCGAATACGGGGCGGGGACGGTGGAGATCTGGGATCGCGGTACTTATGCCATCGAGGGCGACGACGATTTCGGGAAAAGCTTCGCCAAAGGGCACCTGCGAATTGTGCTGAACGGGGAGCGCACATCGGGAGTGTACGACTTGTTCCGGATCAAGGGCGAGGACGAGACCCAGTGGTTGCTGCAAAAGCGGTCAGCCTCCGCACGTGCCTCCCCGCGAAAAAGGCTCACGCCGAAAGAATCCTCCCGGGCCCCCGCTGGGGGAACCACACCGCTCCCCCGCAACCTCAAGCCCCAGCTTGCCACCTTGGTCGAAAAGGTTCCCGAAGGTGATGACTGGTGGTATGAAATCAAGTGGGATGGCTACCGGGTAATCGCGACCTTTGATGGACAACGATGTCGCCTCCTCACCCGGAATGGCCATGACTGGACAGAGCGGTTTCCGGAAGTGGCGGAACAACTTGCACGGGTGCCTGCCAGTTCCTTTGTCGTGGATGGAGAAGCGGTTGTTCTCGACGAGGATGGTCGCGCCGATTTCCAGGCACTTCAGAATGCCCTCAAGAACAGCCAGCCGGCCCCAACCGTTCGATACGTGCTCTTCGACCTCCTCTTCCTCGATGGCGTGGATATGCGAGCGGAGCCGCTGCGGACCCGGCACGAGGCCCTGCGTCACCTTTTCAATGAAATCGGCCCGAATGAAATCCTTCGTTTCTCCGAGAGATTCCGCGGGCGCGCGCAGGAAATACACCGAGTGGCCTGTCAGTACGGTCTCGAGGGAATCATTGCAAAACGGATTTCCTCAAACTACCAGGCGGGACGTCAGCGGTCATGGCTGAAGATCAAATGTAACCGCCAACAGGAGTTTCTCCTTGTCGGGTACACCCTCGAAAGGGGCAACCGCAACCGACTGGGAGCTCTTCTCCTCGCAACCTGCGACAACGCGCGTCTGCAGTATCGTGGCAAGGTGAGCGCAGGCGTGGCCGCCGCCACGTTGAAATCGTTGCAGGAGGCCATTGCGTCCCATGTTCGCCGCGCGCCTCCTCCGCGCCTTTCCGGCCATCCTGAGGATCCATCGATTACCTGGCTGGATCCGGTTCTGACGGCAGAGGTGGCTTTCCAGCAACTGACCGAGGACGGACACCTCCGGCATGCTGTTTTCAAAGGGCTGCGCGAGGACAAGTCTCCGGACGAAATACATCTTGAAAAACCCGCCGCACTGCCCCCGTCTGCGGCCGACCTGAAAAGTGACGGCAGGCTGGAACTGGAAGGCATCACGATCACGAACCCAAACCGCGAGATCGATCCGGGGAGCGCGGCCACCAAGGGTGAACTCGCCCGCTACTACGCGGATGTCGGCGTTCTCGCGATGCCCTACTTCCGGGAGCGACCCCTCTCTCTCGTCCGCTGTCCGCAGGGACGCCAGTCGCCCTGCTTCTTCCAGAAACATTTTGAGGAATCTCCACCGCCGCATACCCGGGCGGTGAAACTGCCCGAAAAGGGCCGCAAAGCCCGCTATCGCTACATCGCTTCTCCCGCCGGACTCGTCGCCTGCGCACAATATGGAGCGATCGAATTCCATGGTTGGGGTAGCCGGCAGGATCGTCCGGAGCGTCCAGACCAGCTTATCTTCGATCTCGATCCCTCCGATGAAGTCCGCTGGACCGAGCTCCTCGGAGCCGCCTTCATGGTCCGCGATCTACTGGCGGAGATCGGGCTCGTTTCGTTTCCCAAGCTGACAGGTGGCAAAGGCATCCACGTCTGTGTGCCCCTCGTGCGCCGGACGGACTGGGAGGTGGCGAGACCGTTCTGTCGAAAGGTGGCGGAAGCGATGGTCGCGAAAAGTCCGAAACAGTTCATCGCAAAATCCAGCAAAGCGGCGCGAGGTGGGAAAATCTTCATCGACTACCTCCGCAACGGCCAGGGAGCGACCGCCGTCCTGCCGTTCTCTGCCCGTGCACGTCCCCGCCTCCCGATCGCCGTTCCCGCAAGCTGGGAGACGCTGGATCCCAAGATCCGCTCCGACCACTGGACAATCCATAATCTTCCGGAAGCTATCCTCTCGGGCGAATCCGATCCATGGGCCGGGTTCCGAACGACCCGGCAAAGCCTCACCGCAGAACGTCTGGCGGCGGTGAATGAGTGGCCGAGAAAATAGACCTTTTCATTCCCAGCACTATCGAGGAGGCGAGATCCTGTTTTCTCGGCGGATACTCTGGCCAGTTGGCATGCGTGAGGCTATCCCTCGGCATGAGCCCACCCCAATGGACGAAAAAGGACGAACGTCAGTACGAACATATCAAGGACTCTGCCGAAGACCGCGGCGTTCCCGAGGACCGCGCCAAGGAGATTGCTGGGCGAACCGTCAATAAACACCGGCGCGAATCAGGCCGCACGCCGAACAAGACCACTTCCGGAACGGGGAATCCCAACCGCTCTCTCGCGGATCGGAGCCGGCAGGAACTCTACAACCGGGCGAAACAGCTCGACGTCCCGGGCCGCAGCAAGATGTCCAAGAATGAGCTTGTTGCCGCCGTCCGTTCCAGAAACTGAGACACCTCCGTTCCGTCAGTCCGTCTCCTCCCCTCCGCCGAGAGGATCCTGATGTTGAACGATGGCGCCCTGGTGGGCGGGCTTCAGAACGGGACGTCGTCCTTATCCTCGCTGTAGTCGGTCGTATCCTCCGGCACATATTCGTCCGAGCGCGGATTTCCGGGGGTGCCCGTGCCTTTCCCCGCCTCCAGTTTCCATGCGTTCAGATCGACAAAAAAACGTCCGTTGTACTCGCGCCCGCGGATGTCAAAATGCACCGTCACTTCATCCCCTTCCTTCACGCCACTGAGGATCTCCTCCTTGTCCTTGAGGCAGTCCAGTTTGATGTCCTGAGGATACCGATCCTCACTCGAGGTGACGACAAACTCCCGCTTGGAGAAACCACTGGGGAAAGTCTGCGTCGGAAAGATCTTTTTGATAGTACCGGTCAAGGTGTAGGCCATGGTCAAAGAGAAGAAGGAACTTCACGGCGGAGGTCCATCCATTCTTACAATGAATTCACAGCACTGGCCGTCTTCGAAAACCCGCTACGCCTTCTGGATGGGGATCTTTTCCGACGGCTGCGGGCACAGCCATCGGGACACGGTCGCGATGAGAAGCTCCTGATCCACCGGCTTGACCATGAAATCGTCCATGCCCGCCGCGAAACAATCCTCCCTCGCCGACTCCGTTACATCGGCAGTGAGTGCGATAATGGGCACGCCGATCCCTGCTTTGCGCAATCGCTGCGTCGCCGTCACGCCATCAAGTCCGGGCATCTGGCAATCCATCAGGACAAGGTTGAATCGGCCGCCCTGCTCAAAAAGAGCAATCGCTTCCATTCCGTTGGCTGCCGATTCTGCCTCTACGCCATGCCGGGCCAGCATCATCGAGACAACTTTTCGATTGATCGGGTTGTCTTCCGCAACCAATACCCGCGCGCCTTTCAAAACGGAACCTGCCGATGGGGCGCGAATCGGTTCGGCGGGAGTCTCAGGCTGCGGGAGAATGGAATCCGCCGGAACCACTTGCACCGGGATCCTGACCTGGAAAGTCGTGCCGACGCCGCATGCACTCTCGACCGAGATCGAGCCTCCCATCGACTCGGCCAACGCTTTGGAAATCGCGAGTCCGAGACCGGTTCCTTCGTGAGCGCGGCTCGACGAGGTATCGACCTGGTGAAAAGCCTCGAAGATGCGGGGAAGCTCTTCAGCGGCAACGCCACACCCCGAGTCTTCGACCGTAAATTGAAGGATGGAGGTGCCCGCCTCCCATTGCACCGACAGGCGAATCCAGCCGCTGTCGGTAAACTTCACGGCGTTGCCAAGCAGGTTGAGCAGAACCTGTCGGATGCGGTCCGGGACCGTTCGCACCGCCTCCGGCAGCTCGCCAACCACGAGTAGCTCGCATGCAAGGGCCTTCCGGCGCGCACTCCCCTCGATGACCTGACAGCAATCCTCCGCGAGGGCCCGAGGGGAGATAATCTTCTTTATCAGTGGAACCGCATCCTGCTCCAGTTTCGAAAAATCGAGCACAGCGCTCACTTGAGAAAGGAGCGCTTCACTGCATGCGCGCAAAGTGGCGATGAGGGAGCGTTGCGTCTCCGGGAATGATGCCTCCTCCAGGAGCGAAATGGTGCCAATGATGCCGTTGAGAGGCGTCCGCAACTCATGGCTGACATTCGCGAGAAATCGTGATTTAGCCTCGTTCGCGGATTCCGCGAGCAGCGTCAGCTCCCCATTTCGCCGCGCCTCCACGAAAAGGACGATCGTGAGAATGATGATGCACAGAACGAACGCGCTGAGGAGGAAACAGGCCGTCTGATAGGCCGCGGTGGCCCGCGTGACAAGGTGAGCGTAGTTGTCATAGCCGAGCCGGGAGATGGCAAAAGAGGTCGAGAAATAGCGGTCTCCCTGCTCCTTGAAGACCTCGAGGACGGCACGGGCTCGTTCCGGAGTCAGCGTTTCGAAGATCTCTTGGTGTGCCTGCAGGAGCGTAAACTGATCCCTGACATATTCCAGGATTTCCGGGAAATCCTCCGCGAGCAAATCCCGGTTCAAGGCGCTGAGGAGCACGTCGAGGCGCGCCCAATAGATTTCGAGTTGACGCACCGCAACCCGCGCACTCGCAGGACTCGGGTCGCTCAGGTAGTTGGAAAGCTCCCGGACGACCTGCGATTCCTCAAAGGGCAGATTACTGACATGCCACACGCGGTCGTTGTTTGCGCGCACTTCAAGGCTGTTGATCTCGCTCCGGGTGGCCTGGACGACATAAAGGAGAGCGCCTCCGATCAGCAACGCGGTGGCGAGCAAGCCCAGCGACAGGAACGAAAATCGGGGCGGGAGGCTCATCGACCGACAACGGTGATTTCGGAAAGCATCCACACGGCCGCCATCCGGTAGTCCCGCTCGTTCAGGTGAGGCTGCGCTGAAAACGGAAAGAGGAGCCAAACGGGGCCCTTGTTCCTCACCGCCATGAGCTTGCCATCACAGCGAAAGGCAAGGAAGGCATCCGCCTCGAGGAGTCCCCCGAGCGGACGGGTGACGTGGTACCCATTGAGTGCCCGGAGGCGCACGAAGGCATCAGGAGGCAATCCTGCATCCTGCACCAGCAGCCGGAGGGGGATCCCCCCATAGACATGCTTGCGTTCCGTCCAGGGTGTCCAGGTTTCCAGGATGCCGGTGCCCAGCGCCTGCAGATCGGCCAACGAATATTCCCGAAGCTCTTCACCCACCGCCACCGTCAGGAGGACCGGATCGGTCCCTGCCGGGAGGCCCGACGCAAACGCGGACGATGCCAGCAGGTACAACCAAGACAGCCGCTTGAAGAACGGAAACATGAACTGAGAGAGAGAGAGAGAGAAAACTGCGGGACGGATGGTGGCAGCGGGCCCACCGCATCGTGTTTCGACTCCCTCGTTCAAAAGCCTTGGAGAAAAGAGGGCAACGCAAAGTTGAAAACTGCATCGCATGAATTTTCTCACCTAACCGCTCCACCTTCCCTAACCCGTTGCCTCTGAAGACCGCCAACGATCGCCTTCGTAACCGAATCCTCGCGTCTTCGCCTTGCTCTTTACCCGGATTGACCGACGATAGTCGTGATGGCCGCGCACCGCGAGAAGTCCTCCCCTCCCGCCCAGTGTTATTTCAACCGAGAGCTGAGCTGGCTCTCATTCAACCGCCGCGTGCTCGACCAGGCGGAGGATGACCGGTATCCCCTGCTCGAACGCCTGCGGTTCCTCTCTTTCGTCGCCTCCAACCTCGATGAGTTTTTTGAAATCCGGGTATCCGGTCTCATCCAGCAGGTCGAATCGCAGATTACCCAGCCAGGTATCGACGGGCTCGATCCGAAGGAGCAGCTCCGGCGCATCCACAAATCGGTGGGGACTCTTGTCAAGAATCAGTACAAATGCTGGCACGAGCAGATCGTACCCGCCCTCTCCGCCGAAGGCGTTCCTTTCAAGACGCGGGAAGACCTTACCCGGAGGGAGCTGCTCTGGCTGCGACAGTATTTTGAGGAACAGGTCCATCCGGTCCTGACCCCGCTCGCGATCGATCCCGCTCATCCGTTCCCGCAGTTCGGCAACAAATCGCTCAATATTCTCCTCTGGCTCGACGACCCCGATACACCAGAAACCGAGCGCATGCTGGCATTCATCCCCGTTCCGAGGATCCTCCCCCGCGTCGTGCGGATTCCCGGAACCCGGCGGACGCCCGCCAGTTACGTCTTCCTCAGCGACGTGCTGAAGTTTTTTGCGAAGGAACTTTTCCCCGGCTACCGGATTATCAGTGCGCACGCCTTCCGGATCACGCGCAACAGTGATCTCTATATCGATGAGGAAGAGGTTGAGAACCTTCTCCACACGATCGAGGAGGAGCTCTATAACCTGCGCAAGGGAGCCGCCGTTCGCCTCGAAATCGAGCATGACGTTCCCGAACCGCTGCTCGCTGAGCTGCTCGACGCCATCCGACTGGGTCGCCAGTATGTCTTTCTCATCCACGGTCCGATCAACCTCCTTCGGCTGATGAGCGTCTATGATCTGATCGCGCGGCCGGACCTGAAGTTCGAGTCCTTTGTGCCCTATCATCCGCCCGCCCTCCGGCTACACTCGTCTATCTACGACGCCGTCCGCCAGGAGGATTTCCTTCTCCACCACCCCTACGATTCGTTCGAGCCAGTCGTGGATTTTGTGAAACATGCGGCGACCGACGCAAAGGTCCTCGCGATCAAAATCACCCTCTACCGGACAAGCAGCGACTCGCCGATCGTGAAGGCATTGATCGACGCCGCGAAGGCGAACAAGCAGGTGACCGTCCTCATCGAGCTGAAAGCGCGGTTCGATGAAGCCAACAACATCAACTGGGCGCGTCAGATGGAAGAAGCCGGCATCCATGTCGTCTATGGCTTCGTCGGGCTCAAGACGCATTGTAAGTGCTGCCTCGTCGTACGACGTGAAAGCGATGGGATTCGCCGCTATGCACACGTCGGGACGGGCAATTATCATTCGCAGACGGCCCGCCTTTATACCGATTTCAGCCTCCTCACTTCCCGAAGAAAACTGTGTGAGGAGGTCGCCGAGGTCTTCAATACCCTCACCGGGTTCGCGAAAAAGCCGCAGTTCCGGCATCTCCTCGTGGCGCCCTATACGCTGCACCGGAAAATGAACCAATACATCCAGCAGGAGACCCGGAACGCCCGGGCTGGCAAACCGGCGCGGATCGTCGTGAAGTGCAACAGCCTCATCGACAAGGAAACGATCGATAATCTCTACACCGCTTCCCGGGCCGGTGTGCGGATCGACATGTACGTGCGCGGGATCTGCAGTCTTGTGCCCGGAGTTCCCGGCATGAGCGAAAATATCCGCGTCCGCTCGATTCTCGGGCGCTTTCTCGAGCATAGCCGCCTCTATTACTTCGAGAATTCCGGGGGCGAGGCTCCGCGCATCTTACTCGGCAGCGCTGACTGGATGTCACGCAATTTTCACCGCCGGATCGAAGTGGTCTTCCCCGTGGAGCAGCCGAGCTTGCGCGCCCGGATTCTCGAGGAGATTCTTCCGGCTTATGCGCGCGACACGCTCAATGCGAGGCAACTGCGCCCGTCCGGCAACTATCGCCCACTGCCGGTTCCCAAGAACGAACAACCTTTTGGCGCGCAGGCTTATTTTGTCGCCCTCGCAAAACGGCAGAGCCTCGAAGTGCATACCAGCACCGACCCGACAACCGGCCTCGCCAGTCCCGTCCCACGCAATTTGGATTGGCAGCCCTCCGGAAACCCCACGCAATAAGGCATGGGAGCCAACGTTGTCCTCATCGGCATGCCGGGTGTCGGCAAATCCACCCTCGGAGTTCTCCTCGCCCGACGCCTCGGATACAGTTTCGTCGATACGGATCTGCTCATCCAGGCTCGCTATGGCCAGTCTCTTCAGGATGTCGTTGATACCCTTGGGCAAGAAGCGTTCAGAGCGGTTGAAGAAGCGACCTGCCTTGAGCTTTCGGTGGACCGAACGGTCGTTGCGACCGGCGGGAGCGTCGTCTATTTTCCCCGTGCCATGGAAGCTCTCGGGCGGCTCGGCCCCCGTGTATGGCTTGATCTCGATGCCGAAACGGTCAGGCAGCGTATCGCCCTCTTTCCGGATCGTGGACTCACGATTGCCCCGGGCCAAACCCTGCAGGACCTCTATGACGAACGCCGCCCTCTCTACGAGCGCTACGCCGACATCCGTATCGACGCCAACGGCCTCAGCCCCGATCGAATCGTTCAGAAGCTCAAGACGGCTCTCGCCGCGGGACCCATGAACCCCCGGGCTTCCCGACGGCCGGATTAGAGCGCGGCAACGATCGCGTGGGAGTCTCGTTCGTTTCCCCCCTTGCGCGCTTGCGCGAACAAGGGCTTGTCAGCATCGTAGAGGTCCGGCAATACAACCCTTTTCATTTCTTCGACACATGTCAGCTGGAGATCATTACAACGAGTTCGTGGGCAAACGGTTCATCGGTATCACCATTCTTACCACCCTGATTTTCTGGGTCGTCTTTACGTTCCTGCTGCTGCCCTTTGTGCCCACCAACGCGCTGCCTTGGCTCTATATCTGGAGCGCCTTTACCGCCACCCCTCTGGCGGGGGTTTTCTTTCTCGCCCAGCACATGGTGTGGGTCGTCGCGATGGAACATCGCCGCGCGCAACAGCAGCGCTCCTGACCGGTGCCGACCTCCGGCGGAATGTCGCATTCTTTTTGCACGGCGCCGCCGGTCCTGGCCGATTGAGCGTATTCCGAGTGAATTTCCCGTCAATTCGGGCGATTTCCCAGAGGATAGGTAAGGTTCGCCCCGCCCGCGACCTTCCACCTCCAACGCGCCCGACATGTCAGCTCTGCATACATTGCACCGCCACTATGCGATCCCCGACCTGAACTTCAGGGATTTCTGGGATATTTGCAGCCACTATCAGCGCACGCGCCCGAAGTACCGGAACATCCTCTATACGGTGGAAGGTTTCGGGCAGAACATCGTCGAGAATGAAGCCGACGTTTCCGAAGTGCTCCAGGCGATCGCTGCAAATCGCAACCAGGTGCGGCGATATATCGCCCGCTTCTACCTTTCCTCCCTCTCGGAACCGGGCGACTACGGGAACGCCAAGATCGAATATCTTCCCGAATCCGTCGACTTCCTCCCGCCCGGTCTGCATTTCCACACCAGCGATGACAACAAGCTGGTCGTCTACCAGTTCGAGGATTTCATCCACAACAGTTACTACATCGCCGAAGAACTGCAGAACGAGATCGAGTACGGCCTGCCCTGCGAGATTCTTGCCGCGGTCGTCGATGTCCGCGGATTCAGCAGCTTCTGCGAACAGCCGAATATCGAGTCTCCCTACACTTGCGGACTCATGACCGCCTTTTACAGCATGGTGCGCAGCGGGTTCAAACGATACCCCCCCGAACTGGTGAAGTTCCTCGGAGACGGGGTTCTCGCGATCTGGCAGACAAGCGCCAAAGACCGCGATGTCGCGATCAACACCTGCATTGCAGGGCTCTCCCGGCTCCCCCTGACCTGGAAGCAAATCATCCAGGGCCCGGAATTCAGCCATGGTGCGCCCGAAGGCATCGGCAGCGGCGTCAGCTTCGGCCTCGCGAGCAAGATCTCGATTGATAACGATTTTCTCGGCAGGCCGATCAACCTCGCAAGTCGCCTCTGCAGCTCATGCCCACCGGGCGTGACCTACATCGATTCACCTGTCCCCAATATTGCCGCACATCACGGCGTCAAACAGGCGAACGTCCGGCTCAAGAGCTACGGCGACCGAAAGGTCTGGATGCTCTACGCCGCCTGAAAACGCCCTCTCTCGTATGTGAACGCACCGGCGCCCGCCTGCCATGGGCGCCCGTGCCGCCGCTTTCCGGACCGCTTTCGCCTCCTCACGGCAGGCGTTCAGCCAACGTCGTCAGGAAAAGATTGAAAGTGCCGAGACGTCGTGGCTGAATCAGGGAACTCCCTGTCCTGCGGCATCTCCACGCCCCCCTCCAGCCATCCGCCGGTGGGTCTCATGCGCAGCCCGGGAAATCGATTCTCCTCACCAAAACCGGAACCAACCCTGATTGCCATACGATGAACTACCAATATCTCGACGCCAATAACCAGCCGGCCGGCCCGGTATCACTCGATGAAATTCGCGCCCTCGTGGCGTCAGGAACGCTTCCCCCCGACCCACAGGTTGCTCCGGAAGGATCCACCGAATGGCGTTCCCTCTCTGCCCTGACGGCCGCCGCCCCGCAGGCATCGGCGACCTCATCCGTCCCGCCCCCATCCGCCGGCTCACCGGCAGGAGTCGCGGGGCCAGCTGCATCCGCACCGGCTGAAACGGCCGCGAAAAAACCCCTTCCTTTGCCATCCAGCACCATTCTCGCCGATCTTGTCGGCAAGGTCCTCGATTACGTCACTCGCGGCCTCAGTCCCGCTCTCATCGAACGCACCCTCGCCTTCTCTGTACGGATCGGTCACTATGCCGTGCTCGTCGGCGGTGCGATCTCGCTTCTCTATGCGATCTATGCGGCGATCAAATACAACTCCTTCACCCTCTTTCTCGCCGGGCTCGGCTTCGTCGCCGCCCTGGCCGTCGCCCAGTTTGCGGCCCAGCGTTTCCTTGGTGCAGGCGACCGGACGATTCGCAGCACGCCCAGCCGGATCGGGTCCCCCGCCTTTCTCGAATGTCTCGGGCTGCTCGTCATTCTGGCCGCCGCCGCGATGCTCATCAGTGGCATCGGCACAGCGATTCGGATCGAGAGTTTCGTGCCTCTGGTCCCCGCCATCATCGGAGCGGCCATCCTGACCTGCTTCGGGGCGCTCGCGCTGCATCCATCGCTCGTCAATGTGTCCGTCGCCGACGGCAGCTCCGGCGAAGAGGCGATCGGGCTCATTTCGTTCTTCTTCAAGTCGATGCTCAAGCTCGTGCCCTTGTTCTTTTTCCTCATCGTCGTAGCGGGCGGCCTCGCCGTCATCGCGAGCTTCTTCGACAGCGGACAGGCCTTTGCCCGCACCATCGTCCAGCTTTTTGCTTTGCCGCTTCCCCTCAATCTACCCTACGGGCTCGCCGGCGCTGGAGTCATTCTGAGCGGCTGCCTGTTTCCCATCCTCGCCTACTTTGTCTATCTCATCTGGTATCTCGTACTCGATATCCTGC
>CAZVQJ010000078.1:0-12013 GCA_964629165.1 uncultured Puniceicoccaceae bacterium | reverse complement strand
GTTGCCATCTGCGACCACTACAACCACGTGCGCCAATGCCTCGAGGATCCACGCCTGCTTGAAAAGGATTACCACAAGCAGAACATCCTCCTTCTGGGACCCACCGGTGTGGGCAAGACCTACCTCATGCGCACCGTCGCTAAGCTCATTGGCGTTCCCTTCGTAAAAGCCGACGCGACAAAGTTCTCGGAGACCGGATACGTCGGCTACGATGTCGAAGATCTTGTCCGCGACCTCTACAAGGTCTCCGGAAACAATGTTGATCTCGCCCAGTACGGCATCGTCTATATCGACGAGATCGACAAGATCGCCACTGCCGGAAACGCGGCCGGAGGCAAGGACGTCTCGGGTCGCGGCGTCCAGATCAACCTCCTCAAGCTGATGGAGGACACCGATGTGAATCTCTTTTCGCCCACCGACATGATGGGCCAGATGCAGATGATGATGGAGACGCAGCGCGGCGGCAAGAAACGTGCGCGTTCCATCAATACACGCCACATCCTGTTCATCGTGAGCGGTGCATTCGACAAACTCGCCGACACGATCAAAAAGCGGGTGGAATCTTCCGCGATCGGCTTCGGAGGCAGTGCCGCGGCGGAGAAGGAAGCCTCCGAATATCTTGGCGAAGCGGCCACCCCGGATTTCATCAAATACGGCTTTGAGCCGGAGTTCGTCGGGCGCCTTCCCGTGCGCGTTGCTTGTGAAAACCTGCGCACGGAAGACCTCGCGCAGATTCTCACAAGCTCCGAGGGCAACCTCCTCGACCAATACCGGCAGAACTTCAAGGGGTATGGCATCGATTTTCGCATGACGACGGAGGCAATTGAGGAGATCGCCCGTCGGGCAAACCTCGAAAAAACCGGGGCCCGCGGCCTCATGACAGTCTTCGAGCGCGTTTTCCGATACTTCAAATTTGAACTCCCCTCGACCGGGATTCAGGCCTTTGAAGTGACCGCCGAGACCATTTCTGATCCGTCCGGAGCCCTGAAACAACTTCTCAAGGACAACACCCATCTGCAGCGGAGCTCACTGCGCGAGGAAATCGGTGCCTTCGCCAAGCGTTTCTACGAGAACCACGGCCTCATCCTCGATTTTCAGGACGACGCTCACGAGGCTCTTGTCGATGCCGCGGTCGACTCGGACAAGACAATCCGGACAATCTGCGAGGAGCGCTTCAAGGACTTCGAACACGGCCTCAAGATCGTCTCCCGAAACACCGGCCAGGACCGATTCGAGATCACCGCCGCGATGGCCGCGTCACCGGATCAGGAGCTGTCCCGCCTCGTCGTCGAAAGCTTCAAGGAACGCGAGAGCCGCCAAGCGGAGTCTCCACTCCCCGAACCGGGCGATATCACCGGAACCTCGGCCGAAGAACCGGACGGGACGAAGTAGGGCCGCCGCTCTCGAGAGAAGTTTCCCAACTTCGGAACTTTCCTTGCCGTGACTAACTGTATCCCGGAGTGTCGTTCACTGCCGTCCCGCGGGAAGCACCCTCGCGCTCGCGCTCATCCCTGTTCAAGCAGCCGGTGAGACGGTCCCGTGAGCCACCGTCCCCCCAGCTATTTCCTAACTACCATGACTAGAAAACTCGCTCTTATCTGCTTCCATTCTATCCTCGCAGTGGCCCTTGCCCCGGCTCAAACGCCTTTCAGCGCCGGCCCCCAGGCCGCCGATCAGCCGGTCGAAAGCCCGCTTGTTTCGGTGCAGGGGAACCATTTTGTGGACGAGTCAGGGAAACCTGTTGTCTTTCGGGGCGTTTCCCTTGCCGACCCCCATGCGCTCCTTGAACGCGGGCATTGGGACCGTGCATATTTCGAAGCGGCGGCGGCTTGGAACGCCAACATCGTTCGCATTCCCGTGCATCCCGCTTCGTGGCGCGCACTGGGTGAAGACGCCTACCTCGAGTTGCTCGACGAAGCGGTTCGCTGGTCCGCCGAGCTCAACATGCATGTCATCATCGACTGGCATACGATCGGCAATCCGCTGACGGAGATTTTCCATCGGGACATCTACGAAACGACGCGGGCGGAAACCTTTCAGTTCTGGTACACGATTGCGGAGCGTTATCGCAACAATAACACCGTCGCCTTCTATGAGTTATGGAACGAGCCGACCAATCGAGGGGGTCGGATGGGTCGCATGCCATGGTCGAAATTCAAGGATTACATGGAGGAGCTGATCTACATGATCTTCAAGATAGACCCGACCGCGATTCCTCTCGTTGCCGGCTTTAACTGGGGCTATGATTTGACGAGCGTTCGGCAGGATCCGATCGAGTTTCCCGGAATCGCCTACGTGACGCATCCCTACCCCGAGAAACGCGAACAGCCGTGGGAACCGAAGTGGCAGGAAGACTGGGGCTTTGTGGCCGATAATTACCCGATCATGGCAACCGAGTTCGGATTCATGAGCGCCGACGGCCCCGGCGCCCACTCCCCTGTCATCGGCGACGAGACTTATGGCAACGCGCTCATCGACTTTTTCGAGGAACGCGGCATCTCCTGGACCGCATGGGTCTTCGACGCATCCTGGTCGCCGCAATTGATCGCCGATTGGGATTTCACGCCAACGCGCCAAGGGGAATTTTTCCGCCAGAAAATGATCGAGCTCAATCCATAGGCGCGCCCCATCCGACACGCGTGTTTGGGCAGCGGCGACGTCCGAATCCGCCGAACGGGACGATGCCTTCCGGTCATGCCTCTTGCACACCCGCTACCCAGGCCGGCAATGCGTTGCCGGGTCCGCCTGGCATCCTTGAGGAGGCGCTCCAGCGACGGTTTGCGGGCTGGAATTCGCTCGCGTTCCGGACGCCTTTTTGGCTTGCTCAGGGGTTTCGACAAATTCTCACCGTGTGAACCTTATGATATCCTCACTCGACCCGAAGTTGGTGTTCGAGGTCATCCGTGACGAGTTCGGCAGCCTGCGTGCGCGCTGTTTGAACGCCCGTATTTCGACCGTCGGCGCTGACCTCACCGAACTGTGTGACAATCTGGCGACTGCCGTGGAAGACCATTATTCCGAAGAGGAGGCTCCGGGAGCGGGGGATATCCACCTCATGTTTGCTGGCGACGAGGCGTTGCCACCGGGCTGATTCTTGAACAATCCCCCATCGGTGCGCGTCCCAAGACCGTGGATATTCTACCCCGTCACCTTCGCAGGCTTCCAGGCCGTGTCGCGATTTTGCTCCATCTGGCGATGGTGTCACCTCTCGCCTATGGCGGGGAAGCCGACACGCCTGCAGGGGATGCCCTGGCAGAAGAGGTCGCGGAAAATGAAGACGGGGTCCGCATTCGCGTCGAGGATGCGCACACGCGGATCCTCATCGCCCAGGTAAAGTTGCAGATCGGCGACCTCGTCCTCGACCCCGGGGACGACCGTAGCCTGACCGGCCAGTACGCCATTGAGGTGCCGATCCGTTCGTCCAAGAACGAGACTGGCGCGATGAATCTCCCGTTGCGCAAAGACCTCGACCACTACCTCTACAATGGGGGCTTTCTTGAGGGTCAGGGATTCAGTGACCAGCGACCGGACGCCCAGCGGGACATCACATGCCGCATTATTCCGGATGAAAATGACAAGACTGCGGGGACCCTCGAACTGGCCATTGATACCGGAGAAAGGATCATGAAGTTCGAAACCCGCTACTCGGTTGTGGATACGCTCCCGGAAGCGACAGCCGAAAGCTCGGCTGAAGGCTGATCAAGGCGTTCCCGCTTTGCGTTTGAATTACAATTCGAGCATGCGTCCGTCGCGCATTTCGAGGACGTGATCGCATTTACCGGCGAGATCGAGGTTGTGCGTGACGATGAGGACCGTCTTGCCGCTCTCGTGGGCGACGCGTTGGAGGAGTTCGAAGAGGGCGGTCGAGCTCCGGAGATCGAGGTTTCCAGTCGGTTCGTCGGCGAGCACGAGACGGGGCTCATTCGCGAGCGCACGCGCCACGGCCACCCGTTGTTGTTCGCCTCCCGACAGCTCGTTTCCCCGGTTCCGGGAGCGGGACTGGAGGCCGACGTCAGCCAGGAGGCGATCCGCCCGATCGCCCGCGGCCCCGGCACCGAGGCCGCTCTTCAACATCGGCAGCATGATGTTCTCGCGCGCCGTGAACTCGGCGAGGAGGAAGTGAAACTGAAAGACAAAGCCCAGCTCCTTTGCCCGCAACCGCGTCCGTTCATGATCGGCTGCGCTATCAACCCGGCGGCCTCCCAGGTAGATCTCTCCGCCGTCCGGGCGGTCGAGCAACCCGAGGAGGTAGAGCAGCGTGCTTTTTCCGCATCCGCTTGGACCGACAACGGCGTAGACCTTCTTCGCCTCAAGGCTGAAGTGGAGGCCCTTGAGCACGTGGTTCCGGTTGGCGCCCACTCCCAGCCACCGCTGGAGACCGGCGACGCGCAATACCGGGTCTGCGGTGACCCTGCGGTGAGCTTGCGGGGACTCGTCCTTCATCCGGATGTCCCTCGAATGACAGTTCCTGGTTCAATCCCTGCCGCGCGTCGGGCCGGAAGAAGGCTGGCCATGAAAACAACCAGCCCTGTCACAAGAGCCGCCCATAGATAATGGGTCACCGACCACTCCATGATAAAATGATCGGTCGCAAAGATGCCTCGAATCCGGATTGGCAACGACGCGATGAGGGCCGTCAGACCCGAACCCGCAACCGCTCCGATGGAGAGGCCGAGGCCATAGATAATCGCACCCTGGTAGAGGAAGATGCGCAGGATGTCCGAACGTGTATAGCCGATCGCGCGCAGGATGGCGATTTCCCGCGACCGTTCCATCACGATGATCGCGAGCGTATTGAACATGCCGAGACCGGCGATGAGGATGATCGTCGACATGCTGATCGCTGATGAGAGGCGAAGGACACGAAAGACCTCCAGCCATGAGCGCTCCCGCTCCTGCCAGCTCGCGACGATATGCCCGAGAGTTTCCTCCATGTGGCGCGCGAGCGCCGGCGCCCCGGCGGGGTCCTCGACCGAGACCTGCAGGTAGGTGACATCGTTCCATTCTTCCAGCACGCTGCGCACACTGCGAAGATGCGCATAAAAATATGCCTTATCGACCAATTCGATCCCGGTTGAAAATATCCCGCAGACACGAAAGCGAAACTGATTACCGCTGGCACCGCGGAGAAAGACAGGATCTCCTGTGCGCACTTCGAGGCGTTCCGCGAGCAAACGTCCGATCAAAATACCGTCGCCCGTGCGCGAAAAGGTCTCGATTTCTCCGGGAGGCGTCTGGGAGGCCAGTTCGGAGACCTCGAGATAGCTGTCGAGGTCGATGCCATGCAGGCGTCCACTGTCGGTCTTGAAGCCGGAACGTATCTCGACGTTACCGCGGAGAACGGGGGCCGCGCCGGTCACCGTCTCGAAGGCGCGAACCGCTGCGAGCACCTCCTGCGGTTGCTGGATACCGGGCACGTACGTCTGGCCCTCCCGCAGGGCGATTTCCATTTCGGCATCGCCGCCTTCCGAACGCGCGATGATCGACGTGACGGTGTCCTGGAACCGATCCTGGATCCGCAACGCGCCGTTCGTGCCCAGGATGGTACTGACAAAGAAGCGCTGAAATCCGCCCGTTTGCGCCTGCGTCACAATGAAAAACGCGACGCCGAAAACGATCCCGGCGAGGCTCATCAACATCGCCCGCCGTTTTGCGAGGAGGAAGCGCAGGGCGATCTCGAAATTGGGGCGGCGCATGATCAGAAAGGACCGGAATCAGCGCTCCCGCACACGCTGCCCGGGTGCAAGCGAGTCATGCTCGCCGGTGACCACTTTTTCGCCCACCTCCAGGCCATTGAGGATCTCCGCCCGGTGAAGAGAAAGGTAGCCTGGTTGGACCTCGCGAATCTCGACCCGGCCAGCATTCACCACCCACACCCGGTTCCCGCGCAGAGCTCGGCGGGGAATGAGGACCGCCTCCGCGCGCTCCTGTTTCACAAGATAGCCTTCGCCAGTCAGGCCGGGAACGAGCAGGCTTTGATCGCCCCCGATCTCGACGAACAACTTGCGCGTCTTCTGCTCCGCATCCGCTGTCGCTCCGAGCGAACTGACGGTGCCCGTAAACTCGCGGTCGCCGTAGCTCGCCAAGCGCAGCGTGACCCGCTGACCGGGTGCGGCGCCTCCCATGTCTTCCTCATTTAACTCCATTTCCACCGTCCGTCCGAAAGAAATGAGGCGAAGCAGATCTGCATTGCGGTCCATCTGGGTCCCCTCCGTCACGTAAATCTCGACGACTTCCCCCTCGAAAGGGGCCGTAATCTGCATTTTCCCGGCCTCGTATTCGAGCTGCGCGACCCGGGCCTGGAGCACTCCAGCGTCTTGCTTTTCCGCAATCTCCTCGTTTGCGAGCCACGCCCGTTGCTTCCCGAGCTCCCGCTCCAATTGCTCGAGCCGGCTGCGGGGCGACTGGCCGAGGTCCACTTCCATCCGCAGTGCCTCCACCTCACGTTCCAGCGTTTCGATATCAAAGGTGCGTGGTTTCGGAATCGCCGCCCGCGCCAAAGCGGCGTCCCGCCGCACACGCTCTTCCGCAATCTGAAACTCCAGATCCCGGCTGTCCTGAACCGCCATGAGCTGTCCTTCGTCTACCTTGGTGCCCACAGCCACCAGCAACTCGACCAAGCGTCCCTCCCGCTCGGTCTGCACCTTCAGGTCGAGGCTGGCGAAGACCTTCACCGTTCCGGTAACGGCATCGACAGCCGTTCCACTTTCCGCAATGGCGGTAATAACGGCGGGAACCGAATGAACGCGCCACCACAATCCAGCAGCGGCCATCATGAGGATGGCGAGGATTGGCCAGAGGAGTCGTTTCATCGCAGGTGGGCGCCCTCCCCCCTTACAAATCCGCGACGGGATCGCGGAAGATAAGGGCGGCGAGCTGAGTGAGCGTTGTCAGATAGTTGGCCTTGGCGTCGAGCGTGCGCTGTTCAGCCGCAAGAAAATCGAGGCGCAGTTCAAGGTGTTCCAGTGGTGCAATCCGGCCACCCGTGCCCGGGTTTTCGGCGAGCGCAAGGCGACGGCTCAGGATCGCCGCTCGCTGGGTACGAACATCGACCTGCGCTTGATGAAGGCGAAGATTGGCGACCAGCCGTCCCGCCTGATCGCGAAGTTCGGCCTCCGCCGCTTCGAGCCGGGCTTCCCGTGCACGCTTGCGGGCGAGCGCCACCATGCGCTCCCCTTCGCTGCGTCGCCCGTCGAAGATGTTCCAGCGGACCTGCAGCCCGACGTAGCTGACGAGGCGCAGGGCAGAATCGTCAATATTGGCCGAATCGACCCGGTCGGACACCAGACCCGCGACCAGATCCACCGACGGGCGTTGGTTGTTGGCCACCACCTCTGCGTAGGTCGCGTCGATTTCGGCGTATCGTCGTTCCCGAGCCACCCCCGGGTGATCAAAGGTGGTCTCTTTGAGCACCGACGTCCACGCCTCGACATGGCCCTCCGGCAGCTGAAAATCCGGAAAATCGATCATGCCGATGCGCGCGACCGCCTCGGCGTCGCCGACGAGCACTTCGAGGTGATCCCGGAAATACTGGCGCTCCCGTTCAAAAAGCATGCGCTCCTCCTCTGTTTCCTGAAGGCGCGCCTCGAGGTCGAGGACCTGCGTCTCGGCAACGCGACCGGCCTCGAGCAACTCGCGCTGATTGCTCACGATACGGGCCGCCAGCAAGACATTCTCGTCGAGAAGGCGCATCTGACGTTCTGCCAACTGCCAGCGCAGGAAGGTGTCGCGAACCTCGTTCAGGTGCATCCGCACCACGTCCGCATAGGCAAGACGTCCGGCTTCGACCCCCAATTCGCCCATCCGGGCGAGCCGTTCGATATTTCCCCACGCAAAGATTGGTTTTTCCCACCAGAGGTTCCCGTCGAGAGTGCCGATCGCACCGGAGCGGTCGCCGTTTGCGGGAGCTTCCGAGCGCATTTCATAGCCGCCAAGGAGGCGCCCTTCGAAACGCAAACGGGCATTTCCGGCCGACTGCCGGATGATCCCTTCCCCCCGGTGTTCATCGATCAAGGCCAGCTGTGAACGCAGGTTGGGCGCGTTCTCGACGGCTGATTCCAGGAGGGGTCGCAATTGCGGGAAAACCTCCTCGGGATACAATACATCGATCTCTGCCGACAGCATCCGCATTGGGGTCAGCGCGAACAATGCCACGCCCAGTCTTAACGCTTTTGAAACATCCATGGAAGCTCCCGCCATTTCCGCCGTGAGGCGAAACGCGGTCAAACTCCATTTTCAGAAGTCCAGAGGCCCCGGCAATTCGTTCTTCGACGGGCGCGCGGGCAGAGCAGAAAGGGAAAGCGGCACCTCGAACCGGTCATGGAGAGGTGAAAGAATTCGTTTGTTCGGGCTCCCCGTTCAGAGCAGCCTGCCGCTCATGAAGACTGCACGTCACACATGGCGAGTGGAACGCTGGGGCCTCGTGCCCTACGCGGAGTCGGTGGAGCGTCAGCATGTCCTCGTCGAAAAGCGGAAACGAAACGAGATCGCCGATACGCTGGTCTTTGTCGAACATCCGCCGGTCTACACGATCGGAGCCCGCCACCATGCGGAGGAGCACCTGCTGTGGGACGCACCCACGGTGGAGGCCGCCGGCATCGAGGTTCATCGGTCGAGCCGCGGCGGTGATATCACCTATCACGGGCCCGGCCAGCTGGTAGGATATGCGGTCATCGATTTACGAGAACGACGGGACCTGCATGCCTACCTCCGCAACCTCGAAGAAGTCCTCATCGAGGCTGTCGATGCTTTCGGGCTGAAGGCGGGACGGCGCCCGGGGATGACCGGAATCTGGTGTGGCGACCGCAAGATCGCCGCCATCGGAGTGGCCGTGCGCAGCTGGATCACCTATCACGGCTTCGCCTTGAATATTGAGCCGAACCTTGAACATTTCACCGGCATTGTGCCGTGCGGCATTGCCTCGACCGATGGCACGGTGACGTCGATGGAGCGCGAACTCGGAACCGCCCCCGTTTGGCAAGCGGTCGAGATCGCAGTCATTCGGGCCTTTCGATCCGTCTTTTTCGGCTGAAACTCCGCCTTTTCGGAGGAACCGCGGAGAATGCGCCCAAGGACGTTCTTTTCTTGTGACAAAGCACCGATCTTCTGCCTTGGTTCGGGACATGGAGCCGCGGAAACCCAATTGGCTGCGTGCAAAACTACCTTCGAGTCCCGAGTACAAGAAGGTCCGCGAACTGGTCGACGCCAGTGGCCTGCACACGGTCTGCCAGAGCGCACAATGCCCGAATATGGGAGAATGCTGGTCGCGCCGCACCGCCACCCTCATGATCCTGGGCAATACGTGCACGCGCGCCTGCACGTTCTGTGCGATCAATACGGGGCGTCCGAGCGAGCTGGACCTCGGCGAACCGGCCCGAGTCGCCGCAGCCATCGAGAAGATGGGTCTCCGGCACGCGGTCGTCACCTCGGTCGCCCGCGACGACCTCAAGGATGGCGGCGCCTCCGTCTGGGCAGCGACCATTCGGGCGATCCGCTACCGCAATCCGGAAACGGCCATCGAGGTTCTCATCCCCGACTTCCGCGGCCGCACTGATCAACTCGACGTCGTCCTCGATGCGAGGCCCGATATTCTGAATCATAATTTCGAGACCGTCTACCGCCTCCAGCGTCCGGTTCGCAAAACCGCTTCATGGGAGGTCACGACGAAGGTCCTCGTCCACGCCAAGGGCCGCGGTTTCACCACCAAAAGTGGCATCATGCTCGGCATTGGGGAAGAAGCGCACGAGATCGAACAGTGCCTTGAACACATGGCCTCCATCGGCCTCGATATCCTCACGATCGGACAATACCTCGCGCCTTCCCGCGAACACCGGAAGATGCACCGCTGGGTACCTCCTCAGGAGTTCGATCACTGGAAGCAGGTTGCGCTCGGACTCGGCATCGGCGTCGTCGAGTCGGGACCGCTTGTCCGTTCGAGCTACCACGCCGATGAGCAAAGCGATCGTTTCGGCAAGAAGCAGGAGGCGCTGGCCGCCCTCGCGGGTAATTAAGAGCCGAACATTTCCTCGGAAAACTTTTCACGGCAGCAAGCGTCGAAGGGTCTCGACGGAATCGGCCTCTTCCGTCCGTTTGTCCTGCCGCCAGCGGCTGATCCGCGGGAAGCGCAACGCGAGACCGCTCTTGTGTCGTCGCGACTCCCGCACCGCATCGAAGGCAATTTCGAATACCAGGGTAGGCGGCACGGTCCGGATCGGTCCCCGCTTGGCGAGAGTGTGCGTCTTCACCCATTTATCGATCTCTTCGATTTCGTCCATCGTCAGCCCTGTGAAGGCCTTTGCCACGGTGACAAGACGGTCCCCGTCCCACGCTCCCAAGGTGTAATCTGTAAAGAGCGAAGCCCGCCGACCGTGCCCGGCCTGCGCATAGAGCAGAACAAGATCAGCGGTGAGAGGATCCACCTTCCATTTCCACCAATCGCCGCGAACGCGTCCCGCACGATAGGGACTGTTTCTGCGCTTGAGGATAAAACCTTCCACCCCCCGATCGCGCGCAGTGTGCCAGAGCGTTTCATACGCCGTCCAGTCGGCTGCTTCGACCACGGGAGACACCTTCAGCGCCGGTTGTCGAAGTGGAACGACCACCGCTTCCAGCTTTGCCCGCCTCTCGACGAGGAGATCTTTTCGAAGGTCAACGCCCGTCGCTTCGAGAAGATCGTACGCCTGAAAGACGGCCGGGGCCTCCGCGAGGATCCGTGCGCTGAGGCGTTTGCGCCCAATTCGCGTCTGCAAAACCTCGAATCCGGATGGTGAGTCATCCCCTTCCGACCATATCAGGATTTCACCATCGAGAACCGTCCCATCCGGCAAATACGCGGCGGCCTGCACGATTTCGGGGAATTGTTCCACGAGCGATTCGTCGCCGCGGGACCAGAGGTGAATTTCGCCCCGCCGCTTGATCAGCTGCGCCCGGATGCCATCCCATTTCCATTCGACCTGCCATGCATCCGGTTCGCCGAGATTCGCTCCACGATCCAACGGGCTGGCGAGAAAGAATGGATACGGGCGGGAGGTTCCTTCGTCCTCCATCTCCCCCCTCAGGATTTGCTCGAAAAATGAGGGTGCCGGCTGCCAGTTCCCCATCAGCCGGTGTGCCATCACCTCTCGCTCCACGCCGGCGACTTCCGCGAGTGCACGCGTGACGAGGCTCCGGGAGACGCCCACGCGGAAGTTCCCGGTCAGGAGCTTGTGAAAGACAAACGCCTGGGAGCGATTCAGTAGCAGCCATTGCTCACGCAGCAGTTGAAACTGAACCGGAGGGTCCCAATCTCCCAACGCCTGAACGTGCTCGGTCACGATCGTGCAGAGGGAACTGGCGGTGCCGTCGCCGCTGTTGGCGGGCAGGAGCAGACTGACCACCTCGGCGGCATCGCCCACCCGCTCGTAACACGCATCCACCAGCCAGGCCGGGAAATCGGTCGCGGATCCCACCCACTGACGCAGGTCGCGCGAACGGACGATGGACCGCAGACGCCTGCCCATGAGAAACCACAGCGCCCACGCTGCGTCCGCCGCAGGGGCCTCCCGGAAATAGCGCTTCAGTGCCGCCAGCTTGGCCGTCGTTGCGTTCGATTCATCGAGTTCGACATACAACTGCGTAAACCGGCGCATGGGCCGTGAAAGTGGCGAAGTTCGTCGCCTCCGCAAATCGAATGGGCGCAGTCGCTCCCGCCGCGTACCGTTTTCGTTGCCAGCGCGGCGGTCAACCGGCCTCGACCGGCGCGGCGTCCCAACCCGATTCCTTCAGCCACCGAGCGAAGACCTGCGTCTCCCCATGCGTGACCAGAATCCGCCCTGCGCCCGTCGCCCGAACGGCACCGACAAGTCCCTCCCAGTCGGCATGATCGGATAAGACGAACCCCCGGTCGAACGAACGGCTCCGGCGGGCCGCCCGGGTCATCATCCAGCCGCTTGCGAAAGCGCAAGAGATCGGTTCCAGCCGTCGCACGAACTCGCTTTCGCCGAGGCGGTAGACCATCTGCGCCGAATGCAATCCG
>CAZVQJ010000077.1:0-12027 GCA_964629165.1 uncultured Puniceicoccaceae bacterium | reverse complement strand
TTGGGACCATTCCACCGCGGTTTTCTCACGCCCGCTGCGCTCAAGACGCAACGCCTACATCGGATTGCCGGCAGGAGGGTGATCTCAAGTCCGGGTCGCTGCGCGCCTCTCCGTGAGATACGTCGAGGTGCGCCGTGCTGCGGAACAAAAAAGGCCGTCCAACGGACGGCCTGTGGGGAAGGAACAAAGGTCGAGTGCTTTACATGGATGCGGCCTTGGGGATGGCGGCCGGAATCTCGACGGAGTGGGTTTGCTTACGCTTCAGGATGCGCAACCGCGAGCGGCGACGGAGCATCCGGTCGAGTTTGTTTTCAAGAAGGTCAATGCACTTGTAGAGGTCATCCGTCCGAACCGTTGCGATGAGATCACGGCCCTTGATCTCGATGATCCCTTTGGCGGCGAACTGCTCGTCACTGCCGGGTGGAGAACCCGCGCTCAGCTCGACGCGAATTCGGAGGATGGTGGTTTCATGGTCAAACAGCTTTTGCATCTTCTCGCGAACCGTTGCCTTGAGGGCGTCGGTGAGGGGGAGATTGTTTCCTGAGATGATGAGGTCGTTATCTTTCATGTTTATTGATGTGCTTTCTTGGCTGCTGTTTGTTCTTGGCGACGGACGCTATGCTGCCTTGGGGCATCGCGCCGTCGGAATCATGAGAAAGGATCAGGGCGACACCGGGCTTAGGAACATCGCAGGGAGGGATGCCATCGGGTGCGCGCGAGGAAGGAAGATTGCTTCCGGGCAGAGGCCAGTGGAGGCTGGGTCATGTCTTGGACCCGCACAGTGAAATCCTTCGGAGCGGTCATCATTACCGGTGCGTCCTCAGGTATCGGCACTGCATTTTCTCTCACACTGAGGAAGGTAGACGGAGACGTTCTGCTTTGCAACCTTTCTCGCCGCCGTCCGGCTGAATTCGCAGAGAATTCAAGATCGCATCACTGGTCCGTCGATCTCTCGGATCCGGTCGCGCTTGCGGGCGGCGCAGAGGCTGCGATGAAGGCGGTGGCGGACGACTCGCAGGGTCCCGTCCTTCTCATCAACAACAGTGGGTTTGGCGAATGCGGACGCTTTGGTGCGGCCGGGCGGGACGAGCTGGGGATGATTGATGTCAACGTCCGGGCGGCTGTCGACCTGACCGCGCGCTGCCTGCCGCTTTTGCGGGAACGGGGAGGCTGGATCGTCAATATCGCTTCCCTCGCGGGGTTCCAACCGACGCCCTACATGGCGACGTACGGGGCGACAAAGGCCTTTATCCTGCACTGGAGCCTCGCGCTGGGTGAGGAACTGCGGGGGAGTGGGGTCGGTGTCCTCGCGGTATGTCCGGGGCCGACGGAATCGCAGTTTCACCGGCGGGCCGGTTTCACCGAACCGCTTGGGTTGCGGGGCGGTCAGACGGCGGAGGCCGTTGTCGAGGAGACTTTCCGGGCGGTGCACCGTGGCCGGTCGATGATCATCACGGGGTGCCGCAATCGCTGGGTGGAACGCTCGGGACGATGCCTTCCGAAACCGATGATTGCACGGATCGCCCGGATGGTGCTCAAACGGCTGCGCCTGGATGCGCTGCCGCAACCTTCCTCCGATGCCTGAAAACGACCTATCCGACTCCGCTGCCGATCCCTTTGGGGCCACGCCTCTCCTCCTGACGCCTGACGAGGTGAGGTCCTGGATCCTCGTCGAGAACGATGAGGTCATCGTCTTCAACAAGCCGGGCTGGGTGGTTTGTCATCCATCGAAGAACGGGCCATTTTCGAGCCTCGTGGGGGCCGCGCGGGAAGTTCTCGGATTGGACCGTGTGCATCTCATCAGCCGTCTCGACCGCGAAACAAGTGGACTCGTCGTGCTCGCGCGCGACCGATTGCTTGCCCGGCGCCTGCAGATGGCGATGGCGGCGCGGCAGGTTTCCAAGCGTTACCGGGCGATTCTTCATGGCCGCCTGGCGGGACGGGTCGAAGTAAGCCAGCCGCTGGGGCCGGATCCGGCGTCTCCGGTCGCGGTAAAGCAGTGTGTGCAACCGCCAGCGGATGCACAGAAGGCGCAAACAACCTTCATTCCGTTGGCATACCGGGGCGGTTTCACCCTCGCCGAGGTCATTCCGCATACGGGCCGAAAGCACCAGATCCGGGCGCATGCCCAATGGATCGGGCACGCCGTCGCAGGCGACAAGGTCTACGGGCCCGATCCCACCCTCTATCTGGAGTTCATCGAGCATGGTTGGACTCCGCACCTTGCGGCCGCCCTCCCGCTTGCGAGGCAGGCCCTGCACGCGGCGAGGCTCGATTTCGAGACGGGCGACGGCGCCTTCTCCTGGGAAGCTCCGCTCAGTGCGGACCTGGAGGCGTTCTGGGAGGGCCTCCCGCCGGATCCGAGCCCGGTTCCGGCGCCCGCGGTCAGTGGTCGAAGGCGCCGGCGAGGAGGCCCCGCGCAGCCGTCTCAATAACCGCGATCTGCGCCCCGATCCGATCGACAATCGATTTTTGGGAAGGGGTTTCCGTCGTGTAGATCCAGGGCACGTTCGCGAAATATAGCCGGACGGCCTCCGGTAGATCATGGCGATCCGCGACGATGCGGTGGAGCGGTGGTTCCATGAGCCCGTTGTGATTGGGCATTTCATCGATCATCGGCCGCGTTTCGATCCCCGTCCACGGCCGCATTGCGGCCAGGAATGCATGCGCCTGGGAGGCAGCTTTCTCGGGCTTCAACTCATAGAGATACGCGCCGTCGGTCTCGTAATCCTCGTGCAGGCACAGCGAGAGGTCGAACCGTCGTCCGGCCAACCAGGCCATGTGAGAACGCGTTTCGATGGACTGCGGCTCGGGTCCGTAATCGCGGTTCAGGTCCAATCCCATAGGGTGTTCCCTGGTTCTCTTTTCCAGCGCAAGCGGGTTGAGGAGGGGGACCACAGTCCAGTTTACGGCAGCCGAAAACCGGTTCTGCCGAAGCATCTCGAGCAACGCCATCGTGCCGGCGGGCTCATCGCCATGAATGCCTGCCGAAACGTAGAGTGTTGGGGCTGCGTCACCTTTCGTTGCGGAACGGGTGAAGGCAGGGAGGGCAAAACGTTCGATCTGACCATAGAATTCGATCGTGAAGCCTGCCGCGCGCGCGGTCTCGAGAAGACGTTTATGAAGAACTTCAATCCGCATTCGTAAAGGTTGTGTTATACTGAGGTGAGGACAACGCCTGCGCCGTTAATGAGGTGTTAAAATTTGCAGTAACGTGTTGATATTTCGAGGGTTTTGCTTGTTTGGCTCTGGGAAAACACGTAGCGTCAGCAGCATCATGACGTATCGGGTGCGGCCTTTTCAGACAAATATTTGCGGGGAATTCTCTATCACTTTCAAGTCCCTCTTCTTCTGCTTTGCGATGGCGATAACGCCGTTTCTCGCGGTGGGGCAACCGGCGTGGATTCCGGAGGGATCGTTTGAGGCGCGTGCGGCAGAGAATGCACAGGCCCTGGCGCTCCGCGAGACCGAAGAGATGTTCGCGGATCCGGTCCTCCAGGATCTGATCGAGGAGCAGCTGCTCGAAATTTACGCCGCCGACCCGAGCCTCGCGGCGGCGGGAGCGACCCGGGAGTCGCTCAGCTCGATCTTCGTCCACTTGATTGCCGGGGTGCAGATCGATGCGGTGCTCGCCCAGTTTCCGGCCGAGTGGCAGGCCACGGCGGAGGTGGCCGGGCCGTTTGCAACGATCCATTTCGGGGTGGGAGGCGATGGGGTCGAGATCGCGCAGTGGACGTGGGCGAACGTCGACGGGATCCACTTCGCGGAGGCCGATTATCCATTGGGGCCGAGCGGCGATGTCGTGCGTCATGCCGACGAAAATCTGTATGTCTTCTCGCTCGGCTCTGTCGAATGCCCGTCTGGATGTCTTGATACAGAGCGGCGTTATGTCGTCTGGCAGCCAGATGCCGTTGTCGAAGTTCCTTACGATGCTCTCGGTACGGTCTTCAATGGCGGCATGCCTGAGCAACCGCTAACCCAGTTGCGCGCCGCCCTTGGCGATACGATTGCGCTGCCGTATTCTGCTCACAAACCCGAGACCGGGATTCAGCCCGTGAGCCTGAGTGTGGTTCCGGTGAGCGCCCCGGAGGCGCTTGTTCTCGACGGAGAAGAGGATTTTGGCACCTGGTCGCTCGAGATTCCGCGTCCTTACAGCCTCGAGACGATCGTGCATACTTTCGAGATCGCTCCTCGCGGCGGGGCTCCCATGCTTTCCGGCAATCGGCACCTCAACGGCTGGCTTGAACACAAGCGTCTCGGCCTCGTCTGGGATCAGTTCTATCCCTGGGTCTGGCATCCTGTCCACCACTGGATCTACATCGAGGAGGTCGACGGCAACGCGTCCGACGCATGGGCATACGACGAAAAGATCGGATGGATCTACGTGAAGGGCGAAACCTACCCGTGGGTCCATGCAGACGGTGCGTGGCTCTACTACGTCGAGGGCACGGCGTCACCGCGCCTCTTTTATGATGTCGAGAAGATGAATTTCCGTTCCTTCGAGTGACGCGGGAGGGATCGGGGTGAACAAGGCACCCGGTCGGTTGGTTGTGGATGCCTTCGTTGTTCAGAAGCCGATACTCACGCCGCCATCGACCGGAAGGACGACACCGGTCACGAAATCGGCGGCTGGAGAAGTCAGATAGACGGCGGCCCATCCGATGTCCGCGGGCGTCCCGAACTTCGCCATCGGGGTTCGGCCGAGGATCTTGTCGCGCCGGACAGGATCGCCGTCGAGCGCCTTGCGCGACATTTCCGTTTCGATCCACCCCGGAGCAATTGCATTCACGCGGATGCCAGCGGGAGAAAGCTCGGTCGCGAGCCCTTTGACGATCCCGACATAGGCGGACTTTGCGGCGGTGTAGGCGATTACTTGCGGAATGCCGAAGAGGGAGGCCATCGAGGCGGTGAAAAGGATGCTCCCCCGACCGCGTGCAATCATCCCCGGTGCCACTGCACAGGTGAGGGCGTGGGCACCGAGCACATGGGTATCGAGGACGCGTTGAAAGTCCTCAACAGTCGTTTCGAGGGCCGGCTTCTTGATGTGGATGCCTGCGTTGTTGACGAGGCAGGTCACGGGTCCGGCACGTTCTTCCACTTTTCGCACAAGCTCATTGGCGGCGGACAGCGCCGTGATGTCGTGGACGACGTAGCTGGCCCCTTCGCCCAATCGATCGGTGGCGGCGGCCAGTTCGGCTTCCCGCCGTGCCACCAGAACAACCCGCGCACCGGCCGCGTGGAGGCACTCAGCAATGGCGAGGCCGATGCCGGTGCCTCCGCCCGAGATGAGCGCGGTTTCGCCACTGAGCGAGAAGATTTGAGGAAAGGCATTCACGGTCATGAGTGAGGTGGTCCGAAGGGTTGCCGCGCGTTAGGCGCCCAATCGCATCATGCCGGCGCGGAGGAAGCCCATCGCATAGGCCATGCCTGCATGCCAGGGCGCCGCACAGGACATCTGGGGAGCGTGATCGGGAATGATGACGCCCTCAAATGCATTGCGGTGAAGAATCGCCAACACGCGGAGGACATCGACGTCTCCCTCATCGATAAAGGACTCCTTGTAGGTGGGCACCTTGCCGACGACGTTGCGCAGATGCACGTAGCCGAGGCGGTGCTGCCGGCTGTAGTGATCGACCACTTCGTAGATGTCGCCTTCCGTCATTTCGGCGAGTGTGCCGACGCAGAATTCGAGGACGTTGGCGGGACTCGGGTTCAGGTCGATGAGCTTTTGATAAAGGCGGGGTTGATAGACCAGCCGCGGCTGATTCCGGATCGTCGGAAGGGGAGGATCATCGGGGTGGGCGGCGAGGCGGACGCCGGCCTTTTCGGCCACCGGGAGGACCTCGCCGAGAAAGCGTTCGAAGCGGTCCCAGAGCTGTTCGTGCGTGGCCGTGCCGGCAGGTTCGTCGGGTGAATCGGGATCGACGACCATGTTCCAGGCCATGCCTTTGTGCATGGGCAGGTCGTAAGGACCCTCCATCCCAACGGCGGGGGCACCTCCGCGCGCGTAGGGTCCGGTCGTGCGACCGGCGACGCCGGCGATGGAGAAGTTGTAGCCCATCATGGGAATCCCCGCTTGGCCAAGGCGGCGGATGATCGTTTTGACGTTCTCGAGGTGCTGATCGCGCTTCGGGCCGTCGAGGAGAACGTCGTACCAGTGGGCGGGATCGAAATTTTCGATCGCTTCAAGCACAAGCCCTGCCGCCTCCACTTGCCGCCGCAGATCGGTCAGCTCCTCCACCGTCCACAGCTGATCGGGGTCGCCCGCAATTCCCCAGCCACGATCCGTCCCCGTCGGCTGATCTTCCGCATGGGCATGTTGACCGCCGCGGAAGTAGTCGACGAGGTGCGCGACGATGTGGGTGGCCCCTGCCTGGCGCGCGAACTGGAAGTTCTCGCGTGTGAGCATGTGGCGGTATAATCCGAGTCCGAGTTTCATCGATGGCAGCCCGAGCAGCGACAGGAAAAGCGACTCACGGTGGTCCGAATCGTGGGCTCTCGGGAGGCCCGAGATAGCTGTCACGGACCCCTCTGGAGTCAATCACGATCCGCTCGAAAACGACGCCGGGGGTGACCATCCAGACTTTGAGTGTATGGGCACCGGAATCCTCGATCTCCACCGGCGCGCGTACCTTCCGCACCCCTTCTGCGACGGCGGTTTCCCAGCTCGCAAGGCTCTCCCAGGTGTCGACCGCGAGGATCACCGGTTCGGCATCATCAAACGAAAATGCAAAGCGGAGCCCTTCGCCGGATTGAAAGTCGAGCGACGGGGCGAGGTGAAATTCGAGTTCCCATTGTCCGCTCGAGAACAAGTGCAAATCGTATTCCAATCTTGGAGACGCGCTGCCCGGAGTGCGCTCCTTCGCGGTGACTGGAAACATGGTGACGCCGCCAAGGGTGCGTCCGAATCCGTCGAGGGTTTTCCAGGAGATTTCATCATCTCCAACGGCCCGCGAAAAATGCACGGCTTCGATCGCGATGTGGCCGTCGGTCTCGACAAAGCCGCGCAGGTCTTCCGGTCGAGGTGCCTGTGGATTGACGACGGGGACCACGACCGAAAATCTTTCGGTGCCGGCCTCAATCGAGATTCTTGCGTCTGTCTTTCCAAACGGCACCGCGGCCCAGTCTGCCTGGACCTCGATTCTGCGGGTGGTTTCGACCGAGGGTGCGTACGGCGAAATCGTCAGCCATGGCTGGTCACTCGATACGGATATATCGAAAGGCACGTTGCCCCGATTGAAGATTTCGATCCAGCGGCTGCCTTTGCGATAGGGATCGAGAGGAGGGAGCGTCGCCTGCCCGGCGCCCCATGCTGGCCAGGTCTCTTCTGTGCCTTCGATCGTCATGGCGGGATGGGCGCCGGGCGTCGGCCGGACCTCCGCAACGGGAGGCATCGATTCAATGTGCGGCTGCTGCCAGATCTGGTACCCGAGGTTGATCTGATCCATCATGTGATTCCATTTGCCGTCATGGATCCGATGATACTGGTCGGCGAGTTCGCCGTCCTCCCGGAAGAGCCTGCGGGCCCGGTCGGCCTGCTCATTGGCTTCGCTCCGTCCCTGTTGGGTATAGAGTCGGTTCAGGCCCGCCGCAATATACAGCTCGTGCACGACGGCACTGGCTTTCACGGGATAGAGGACAAGTTGGAAGAACGCGTCGTGAGATTCCGGAGCGACCGTTTCTTGCAGCGTTTCCGCCCGTTCCACGAGGGCGTGCCATGCGGCGAGAACACGTTCCGCTTCGCGGTAATTGACGAGGCTGAAGGTATCGGGGGCGAGCATTTCGGGCTTCCGCCAACTGTTCAGCTTCGTATAGCCGTTCAGGAGTGCCGCGACTTCTGAAGCCGCCTCCTGACCAAAGATCCGGGTGGCCCAGCGCTCTGAAAACTCCGGAATGCGTTCGTAGGGCCAGGCGTCGGGGTCCCAGGCAAGGGTGAGGAAAAAGTCGATCGGAAACTCCATCGGTTTCAGATCACCCACGTTGACGATCCAGACCCTGTCGGCCTTGTATTGGACCGCGAGGTTCATCTGTTCCCAGATTTTTGTGAGGGGAGTCGAATTGATCCACTTGTAACTCCGGGGCCCTCCTACGTAGTCGAAATGATAATACACGCCAGCGCCGCCCGTCCGGGTCTGTTCGGAGGGGAGGGGAAGCCGCCGGATGTTGCCCCAGTTGTCGTCTGCCCAGAGCAAGGTGACGTCATCCGGTACCCGCATGCCCGCTTCGTAGTAGTCCTGCACTTCCTTGTAGAGCGCCCAGATCTGGGGAACTTCTTCGGCGGGCTGGTCCATCACCTCGGAGATGATCGTGCGTTGATCGGTGACGATCTGTTCCAGGAGGGCGGTATTGGTATCGGCGGACATCGCTTCATCGCCGTCGCCACGCATGCCGACGGTGATGATCTTGTCGGTGTCCTTTACGCGCTCGAGACCTCTTTCCCAGAAGGTGCGGAGGTTTTCCGGGTTGGTGACATAATTCCATTCACCTTCTCCGAAGCGGCGCCATTCATCATGAGCCCGCATGAGGGGTTCGTGGTGGGAGGTTCCCATGACGACGCCATACTCGTGCGCGAGGATCGGGTTTCGCGGATCATCGTCGTTGAAGGCGCTCCCCCACATCGCGGGCCAGAAATAGTTTCCGCGCAAGCGCAGGATGAGTTCGAAGACCCGGCTGTAGAACTCACTGTTGAATCCCCCGAATTTCTCGTTTGCCCAGTTCGTGAGGGCAGGCGCTTCGTCATTGAGAAAGATGCCGCGATAACGCACGACGGGGGCCTCCACGCGCCGTCCGGGGAGGACGAAGAGGTTATCCTGTGGCGGAACGGGCGCGTCCGCCCACCAGTACCAGGGAGAAACCCCGATCTGTTCCGACAAGGTATAGATGCCAAAGATTGTGCCGCGGCGGTCGCTTCCGGCAATGACGAGAGCACGCTCGATCCCGGGCAACGGATTCTCCACGACGGTATGCAGAAAGGCCTCCCACCGGCCCTCCATGTCGCCGATGTCGAGCTTCCCCGTCTCGGTGAGTTGATCCACTAGTGTGCTCTGTCCAATCGTCCCGATGATGACGGCAGTGCGTGGAGAGTCAGCTGCCGGTGACCGCAGGTCCGGGCGCACACCGGTCACACGCAGGATGTCCGCTTGCAGGTCCCGGACCGCCCGCTCCACGCCGGGAGCGTCCGCCGCATCCACCATGAGCGGAGCAGAGCGACCGTCGGCTACGAGCGGAAAGGCGTTTTCTTCCGGTGCGAAAACAACGCCCGGTGCATCCACGAGGGCATGCGCGATCAACGGCGAAAACACGAGCAGGAGGATCGCAGGGAGGAAACGGTTGACGCAGGCGGAGGGGAGGGGGGTGAAGCGTCTCATGGGTGAACAGGGATGGGCTGAATACATGGCGCCCGGTGCGTTCGGTGAAGCGTGCGAGCGCCAGGATGCAATGGTGATGACACCTTCCGAAGGCGCCAGTGGCAACGATCGGCGCGACCCGTCACCGCTTTTCCACCCGTATGGAGGCGGTGGCGGGTGCCGGTGCTCCGAGAGCCTGCGCACGGGGATCCGGACAGGCTGAACCCAGCACGATTCCAAAATTCCCCACTGGCAAGACAGCCTCGCCCTCACTCGTAAACTGGCGAAACGCGTTGTCGTTCAGAACAAACCTGACTTCGGATTGGCCCTCGGCCGGAACCCGGACCTTCTGGAAATCCGCGAGGGCAGCTCTGGGGGCATCGGGGAAATCGTTCGGGGGAATGATATAGCACTGAACGGTCTCGTGGACCGGGAACGCGCTTTTGTTGTGAATCGTCACGGTTGCTTCGAGAGCATCCCCTTCCGCGAAGGTCTCGGCACTCAGAGCGATCTTGCCGTAATGAATTTTTCCGTAGGTGAGACCGAACCCGAAGGGGTAGAGCGGTTCCTTTTCAGCAAACTTGTAGGTCCGCCCCCGCATCGAATAATCGGTGAAGGCGGGCAGGTCAGCTGTCGAACGAGGAACCGTCACCGGCAGTTTGCCCGAGGGATGGACTTCGCCAAAAAGGATGTCCGCAACCGCGCGGCCGCCCTCGCATCCCGGATACCAGACCTGGAGAACAGCATCGCAGAATTCATGTTCTTCGGGAATCGCGATGGCGCTGCCCCCGGTGAGCACAAGGATGAGCTTCTTGCTGTGCTTGCGTACTTCGCGCAGGAAATTCCGTTGGACCTCCGGCAACTCAATGACATCGCGGTCACCGCCTGAAGGAGAGGCCACCGTGTCGCCTTCTTCGCCTTCGAGCGTGTGATCCAGGCCCATCACCGCGATCACGTAGTCCGCTGCCTCGGCAGCCGCCATCGTGTAGTTCACGCCCGGCGCCTGCGGGCTCAGAATCGGACAACTCGGGCGATACTTGCAGGGCGTGTTGGGCGGGACCGCTTCCATGATACCTTGGAAGATCGTGACCATTTCCGGCGACATGCCGTAGTAGTTTCCGACCAACGCACCGACGTTCGTTGCCGTCGGACCGACCACGAGCACCCGGTCCGGCTCCCGGTTGAGGGGCAGTGCTCCACGGTCATTTTTCAGAAGAACGATCGACTGGGCAGCGGCCCGTCGCGCGAGTGCCCGATGCTTGGGGCCGTCCACAATTTCGAGTGGTCGGTCCGCATAGGCGACCGCCGAGTCCGGATCAAAGAATCCAAGGCGGAATTTTGTCCGCAACAACCGGCGAACCGAACGGTCGATGAGCTCTTCCGTAACGAGGCCACGCTGGACCGAAACCACGAGGTCGCTGTAGGTGCAACCGCAGTTGAGATCACAACCGCGCTGCACGCCGAGAGCCGCAGACTCCGCCGCGTCCTTCGTCACTCCGTGATACCGATGGAAATCATCGATCGCGCCGCAGTCGCTGACGTAGTGGCCTTTGAATCCCCAACGTTCGCGGAGGATATCTTCCATGAGGAGCGCAGATGCGCAGCAGGCTTCGCCCAGCGTCCGGTTGTAGGCACCCATCACGGCTTCGACATCCGCGTCGACCAGCCGCTTGAAAGCGGGCAGGTAGGTTTCCCAAAGGTCCTTCATCGTCGGCACCGCATCAAATTCGTGCCGGGCGGATTCCGGCCCACTGTGAACCGCAAAATGTTTCGCGCACGCCGCCGTCTTCAAATACCGGGGATCGTCGCCCTGGAATCCGCGAACCATCTCGACGCCGAGTTCGCCCGTCAAATAGGGGTCCTCGCCAAACGATTCCTGGCCCCGACCCCATCGCGGATCCCGGAAGATATTCACGTTCGGCGTCCAGAAGGTCAGACCCTGATACATGCCCCGCTTGCCCCGTCGCGCCGCGTGGTGGTGCTTGGCTCTCGCTTCGTCCGCAATCGTGCGCGCGACTTCGCCCACCAACTTGCGGTCCCAGGTCGCGGCAAGACCGATGACTTGCGGAAAGACTGTCGCCCGGCCAGCGCGTCCGACACCATGACAAGCTTCGTTCCACCAGTTGTATTCGGGCACGCCCAGCCGTTCGATGGCCGGATTCACATGCATCATCTGGCCGATTTTTTCCGTAAGCGTCAGGCGACTCAAGAGGTCCGTCACCCGCTCTTCAAGCGGGAGGTTGAGATCGCGAAACGGGTATTTGGACGTTTCGATGGATGATGCCATCGGGTGGGAAGATGCGGCGGGGTCGGGCATGGGATCTAAGCGTGGTGGCTCCTGGCTGGAAAAGGGAGAATCTGGCTCGCGTTTTCCTGGAAGCGCGTTCGCCCCATCCAAGGCCTGCCGGAAAACTCCCGGATCCTCGGTCACAGCTCAATCGACCTCGGATGCTAACATTTGAATCGGGCCCCAGGAGATCGGTGCGGGAGGGCGGTGGAGATGAGAGCGCCGAGCACCCGCTCGGCCTTGCGGGGGAAGAGACTCCATGCACCTCCGCGTATTCCCGGAGAGTGGAGAATGGCGCGAGGGCTTGGGCGACGCAGAGGACTCACGCCCGCCTGCTCGCGCAGGCTCAAGAGCGCGGAGCGCGCGGAGGAAGGGGCGGTGGAGATGGGAGCG
>CAZVQJ010000076.1:0-12036 GCA_964629165.1 uncultured Puniceicoccaceae bacterium | reverse complement strand
GAGGACGAGGCCGCGGCCTTTGATTTCACCCGGATCGCACTCTTCGAGCATCTTGAACGGCGCCAGGCGCACCCCGGCTTCCCTGTACAATCCGGCGAATCGAGCGGCGTTCCCCTCCACCGCGATCGGCCCCGTTGCGGCGTCGAGGCCGGCAAGCAGGCGCTGGCTTTTTCCGAGGGGATAGGCGGAAAGCACACTAGTCACGCCCGCCGCCTGGTTCGCCACCCACCATCGATGAATGTCTGCAAAGACCGCGGCTGGATCCGGCCAGCGGTAGATCGGAAGCGCGAAAGTGGATTCCGTGATGAAGACATCACAGGAGACCGGTTCGAAAGCAGCGCACGTCCCCCCTGCCGAGCCGACGTTGTAATCACCGCTGACTACCCAGACTTCGCCCCCTGCTTCCACTCTCACCTGAGCAGAACCGAGGATATGTCCAGCGGGGTGAAGCGACACCCGCGCCCCCCCGATCCGGCGGGTTTCCCCGTAGGGAATCGATTCGATATGGGCCGCCCCGCCCAGCCGCATTTGAAGGAGAGCACGGCTTGGCGCGGAACAGAGATAGTTCTCCGATCCTCCCCGCGCATGGTCGGAATGCGCGTGCGTGATGATCGCGCGCCGCGTCCCCTTGGGCGGGTCGATGTAAAAACCTCCGGTCGCACAGTAGAGACCGGCGGAGGTGCTTTCAATCAGGGCCGACATAGGATCAGCGACCATCACAAGAAGGCGCTTGCTCCCTCAGGGCAATTTTTGCCGACGAACCAACCGCCACCGATTCCACGTTCTCCTGTCTTGAGAAACCGACAGCCCTGCGCCACCGTCCACGCTTCATGGCAAGCTCGTGGATCATTCTCGGCACCCTGCCCCTCGTCAGTGCGTTCATCGGTTGGGCGACGAATCGACTCGCCATCCACATGCTCTTTCACCCACGGGAACCACGACGGTTTTTCGGTCTCAAGATCCAGGGAGTGATCCCACGTCGACACGCCGAGATAGCCGAGAAAACGGGGGAAATCGTGGCCCGCGAGCTGATCCAGAAGCACCTCATCAAGAGTGAAATCGAACAAGTGGACCTGGAACCGATCCTCAACGATATGGTGACCAATCTCGTCTGGGACCGCTTGGGGCCGAAGTTGAAGACAATCCCGCTGATCGGCAACATGGTGAACGACTCCCTCCTCGCCCGGTTGCATGTCCTCGCTGCCGAGGAAATGCGACGCGAAGCGCCACTCATCAAGGCCCGGATCGCAACGCTCGCCGAGGCACATTTCGACATCGAACGGATCGTCCGGGAACGGGTCGACGCTTTCGAACTGACAAAGCTCGAAGAAGTCGTGCGCCGCATGGCGGGCCGTGAGTTCCGCCAGATCGAGCTTTTCGGCGCGTTTCTCGGCGGCCTCATCGGGGTCTTCCAGGTCGCTCTCGTGCTGCTTTCGCAGGTCTTTCGCTGAATTTCGCTCTTTCCACCGGGGAAACTCGCGAAAGCGACCATTCTCGTTAGAATCGGCCGTGAATCCGCTTGGCAGTCTGCTGCGCTCGCGACAGGCTCAATGCGCTCTCAGGCTCGTTTCGTGTCCTCCCCGTTTTCATCCCGTCCGCTTGTTCATCATGAGTCGTTCTCCGGAAACCCTCCGAAACTTTGCCTTGGTGGGTCACCAAGGTGCCGGAAAAACCATTCTCGCAGAGGCCATCCTCGCTTGCGCCGGCGTGATCAACCGCATGGGTTCGATCGAGGCCGGAAGCACCGTGAGCGACTATCATGCGAGCGAGAAGGAACGTGGAATCTCGGTCCATGCCTCGCTCCTGCACGGCGAGTGGCTGGGCACACAATTCAACATTATCGATACGCCGGGCTACCTTGATTTCATCAGCGAGGGGCTCGGCGCTCTGCGCGTGGGCGACTTTGCCGCCGTCGTCGTCAACGCTGCCAATGGTGCCGAACTCGGAACGGATCAGGTCTGGGACTACGCCACCGAATACGGTATTCCCAAAATGATCGTCGTGAACGGCTGCGATCGGGAGAATGTGAACTTCGAGGAAGCGCTCGAGGACCTGCGGGAACATTTTGGGGCCAAGGTCTTCCCGATGACCATCCCGATCAACCCCGGCCCAGGCTTCGATTGCCTGCTCGATGTCATGCGATCGGAACAGATCGAGTATGATCTCGACGGGAGCGGCCGCTTCACCGAATCCCCTGCCGATGGCCCCCTCAAGGAGCGCGTTCACGCGCTTCATCGTGAACTGATCGAGTTTGTTGCCGAAGCGGATGACTCGCTCCTCGAGACATTCTTTGAACAGGGCTCCCTTACCGAGGACCAGCTGCGCAAAGGGGTGCATGCCGCCATCCAAGCCCAGAGCTTCATTCCCGTCTTTGCGACCTCAGCGGTGACGAATGTCGGGGTCGCGCGCCTGATGGATTTCATTGCCAAGTATGGCAGCTCACCCATCGACCGCCGGGAAGTCTCCGCAATCGATGAAGCGGGGCAAGTGGGGTCCGTCCTCCTCACCGATCAAGCGCCGTCCTGTTACATCTGGAAGACGATCAGCGAGCCACACGTCGGCGAGCTTTCCTTCTGCCGCATGTACAGTGGGGAGATCACTCCCGGTCTCGAATTGTTCAACCCGGACCGGGACGTGACCGTAAAGATCGGCCAGATTTTCAGGCTGCAGGGGCACAACCGGGAACGCGTGGAGAGGATTGGACCGGGCGATCTCGGCGTCATGGCGAAGCTTCAGGACACCCACACCGGCAACACGCTCACCAGTCTGGAGCGGAAGGTGCGGCTGCCAGCGGTGAAATACCCGAAGCCCAATATTCACGGCGCGCTCGTTGTCTCCCACAAGGGCGATGAAGACAAGCTCGCCGAGGGGCTTGCGACACTGCACGAGGAGGACCCGACTTTCCTTTTTGAAAACAATCAGGAAACGCGCGAGCTGGTTCTCAGCGGACAAGGCGAGCTGCACCTCGAAATCATCAAAGGCCGCCTCAAACGACGCTTCAACGTCGAGATCGAACTCAAGGAGCCACGCATCCCGTTTCGCGAGACGATCCGCACCCGGGCCGAGTCCAAATACCGGCACAAGAAGCAGTCCGGAGGGGCCGGACAGTTCGCGGAAGTCTGGATGCGGATCGCTCCGGGAGAACGGGACAGCGGTATCGACTTCAAGGAATCCCTCGTCGGCCAGAACGTTGACCGTGTCTTTGTTCCCTCCGTCGAAAAAGGCGTTCAGGCAGCCTGCCACGAAGGGATTCTCGCCGGTTACCATATCACCGACATCAAAATTGATTTCTACGATGGCAAGACACACCCCGTCGATTCCAAGGACATCGCCTTCCAGATTGCGGGCAAGGAAGCCTTTCGGGAAGCCTTCCGGGCGGCAAAACCATGTCTTCTCGAGCCTGTCATCCTCCTGGAGATCAAGGTCCCCGAGAGCTTTCTTGGAGATGTCATGGGCGACATCTCGAGCCGGCGGGGACGCATCCAAGGCGTGGATACGGATGGCAAGTTCCAGATTGTGCAGGCGCAGGTTCCACAGATGGAGCTGTACCGCTATGGGACCACCTTGCGCTCCTTGACCGGGGGACGGGGTCTTCACACCGAAACGCTTTCCCACTACGAGTATCTGCCTTACGAACTCGAGGCAAAAGTGATGGCGGCGATCAACATGGTGAGTTGAGAGTCCCTCCAGGGCCGCTCCGGGGCAATTTTGGCATGGCGCCCATCCGGTTTCCGTTCCTTAGTTCGGGGCAAATGGCTGTGCGGTATTGCAAGATCGCCCTCTCCGGTGCCTCCGCTTTTTTCCTCCTCCTCGTTGTTTTCAACAACCTCGCCGACTACGGTTCGAACTATCGGTTCGTTGAAAACGTATTGAAGATGGCGACAACCTTTGAGGGGAATCGCGGCCTTTGGCGTGCGATCGAGGCCCCTGCCCTCCACCACCTCTTCTACGGGGTGATCATCCTCTGGGAGTTTTTCGCGATGGCACTGATTTCCGCTGGCACGCTGCGCATGTGGCAGTCGCGCCGACGGGGTTCACTCGCCTGGCAAAACGCAAAATCGATCACCATCGTCGGACATACCGCAGCCCTCCTGCTCTGGTACGTCGCCTTTCTCGCGATTGGCGGAGAGTGGTTTCTCATGTGGCAGTCGCGTAGATGGAACGGACAGGACGCCGCCGGGCGCATGTTCATTGTCATGGCCGCCTGCCTCGTGATCATCCTCCTCCGCGATCCTGAACCCGACGAGGAACCTGCCCGGAGCTGAACCGTTTGAATCGTTAACCTGCCGCGGCGTCCATCCGCCCTGCCCGAGGACTCCCCAGCACAAATCCCACATCCCGATGCCATCGATAGAACAGAACCTCAAAAAACGCCGTCTCATTTTGCCGGAACCGGCCGCCCCGAAGGGGAACTACCTCCCTTTCCGCCAGGTCGGTAACGTCCTTCACCTCGCAGGCGTGCTCGCCCTGCGCGACGGGAAAATCAGCCATGCCGGACAGGTTGGCGCCGAACGATCGGTCAAGGACGGATACGCCGCTGCCCAGATCTGCGCGCTCAACGCGCTCGCCACCATCAAGCTCGCAACCGGCGATCTCGAACGAGTGGACAAAATCATCTTTGTGAACGGATACGTGAACGCCGTGAGCGGTTTTCAGGAGAGTCCGCAGGTCATCAACGGAGCGAGTGATCTGTTTGCCGAGATCCTCGGAGAACGCGGCAAACATGCGCGCGCAGCTGTCGCCGTCGCCGGCCTGCCACTCAACTCCACGGTGGAACTACAGGTCATCGTTGAGCTGAAATAGCCCTGCGCCCGCAGGCTCCGTTGGAGATTGCATCGCCATCCCGACACGACCCCGCCCGGACGGCGCCCTACCGTAGGTTGCCGGTCAACCCGAGAGCTTCGGGGCCTGTCGCCAAGGAACGCTCCGGCTGTGCACGCGGATCGAAATGATCGGCCGAGTAGAGCTTGTGCATTTGCCAGCCCGCACGGAACGGCGCTCCGCGTTTCTTCACTTCACTCGTGATAAATCGGAGCAATTCCCCATTCCGGTGCTGTGACCATTCCGGGTGAAGCCAGACGGATTCGCAGCGCACGGAACGGGCGATGAGCTTCCAGTAGAAATCGAGATCGTCCGGCTTTTCCAGCACCAGCTTGATCTCCGCGGCGTGCTCGAGAACACCGTCCATCGGCACGCGCCACCGTTTTGGACTCACCGTAATCCAGTCGAAGTCTCCCCGGAGGGGAAACGCCCCGCTTGTTTCGAGGTGCACCCGCAGCCCGGCCGTCCGCAATGCCACCGTCAGCGGCTGCAGGTCGTGGATCGCGGGTTCTCCTCCCGTAATCACGACGAAATCTCCGGCCGCCTGGATGGCCTCGCCTACCAGATCCTCGACCGTGCGGCGCGCGATCTGTTCGGGGATGTGATCCCGATGCCAGGTGCCCGCTGAATCGCACCACGGACAATGAACGGGACAGCCAAAGGTTCGAATGAAGAAGGCGGAACGTCCAAGATGAACCCCCTCTCCCTGCCAGCTGTGAAAGGTTTCGTAAACCGGGTATCGCTTCATTTTTCAGGAAACGGCGTCAGCGACCACAGGAGCGTAACGGGCCGAGTTGCGGGGATCTTCGCGCACCTCGACAGCCAGGAGAAAGACGCGGCCGAGAGTGGCCTCGCGGACAAGCGGATCCACCCTGTCGAAGACATGTTTCGCGAGGCCTTCGCAGGAACACCGTTCAACCACCGTCACCTTCCAGGCCCCCGGGACCGCTGCGACGAGTTTTTCCCGCTCCGGATCATCCGCATTGAAGACGCAGGCGTGATCAAAATGGTCGTCAATCCACCGCTTGATGAATTTTAACTTGCCGAAGTCCACGACAAATCCGTTTGCGTCGAGCGCGTCGCAACCGAAGGTGAAGACAAAATCCCAGTTGTGCCCGTGGATCAGGCTGCAGTGCCCGTCATGCTGATGCTGACGATGCGCGAAGGGTATCCCGGTATAGGCTTTTTCGCAGGTAATCATGAAGGCAGTCTCCAGTTGTTTTTCATCATTTCACTCACACTGGGAGCGGAACGGTCGTACTCCGTCGGATCGTCCACCGCCGCGAGGTGAAAGGCTTCACGGCGCTCGACACAGGTTCCGCAGCGCCCGCAATGCCGCTCTCCGCCTTCATAACAGGACCACGTCCGCTCAAAAGGCACGCCGAGTTCCCGGCCACGCTCCACAATTCCACTCTTGGTCATCCCGACAAAGGGCCGCAGCAGCGCGACCTCGTGCCAGTCGGCCAGCGAGATCGCCTTTGCCATGGCGTCCGCGAAGGCTTCCCGGCAATCGGGATAGACGGCATGATCCCCCCCATGGGCAGCATACGCCACCCCGTCAGCTTTGAGGCTGACCGCCCACGCGGTTGCGAGGGAAAGCAGCAACATATTCCGGTTGGGCACAACCGTGAGCCGCATGTTCGCTTCTTCATAATGCCCTTGCGGCATGCTCATCGACGGGTCCGTCAGGCTGCTCCCCTGAAGGATCGGTGAGAGCCCCCGAAGGTCGGTTTCGACATGCTCGATCCCGAGTGATTCGCAGGTCGCGCGGGCATAGGTCAACTCGCGGCGGTGGCGTTGCCCGTAATCGACGGAGAGCGCATACACGGTATGCCTCGCCGCACGGAGTTGATACAGCAGCACGGTGGAATCGAGACCACCGGAGAAGATAATCACGGATTTCATGAGCGTTCAGTCATTGCCCGGAATCGTGGCGGGTTCGGGCGCCCTGGGAACGGATAGCAGGGATAGGAGCCGCTTAGATCATGGTGCGCGGTGTTCCGTGGCGAGCAAAATGCCTCCTCGGCGGAAGAACCCCCTCCCTTCCGGGGCGATCTTCGCGCGATGCCGGCAGGAAACGTTCAAGGATTTCGAACGACGTGCTTTTGATTCCTTGACGATGCGTCGCCTGTCCTCTTTCGATACCCTCCGCTCTCGGCGGTGCAGCAGCAACCGGGAGTCTGTCCTTCGGCTCACTCCTCCCCTCTCCTTATGGAACCTACCTCGCTTCTCACCCAAGTTGATTGGCTGATTATTGTCGGTTATTTTGCTCTTCTCGTGGGCATTGTCTGGTGGTCCGCCGGCAAGCAGAAGACCTCCGCCGACTACTTTCTCGCGGGACGCAATGTCGGCTGGTTCGCCGTGGGAGCTTCCCTTTTTGCCTCGAACGTCGGCTCCGAGCATATTGTCGGGCTCGCCGGGAGCGGGGCCAACAATGGCATGGCCCAGGCACACTGGGAACTCCACGCGTGGGTCATGATCCTTCTCGCATGGGTCTTCGTCCCTTTCTACTACCGCGCCGGTGTTTTCACGATGCCGGAGTTTCTCGAGAAACGCTTCAGTGCAAAGACACGGTGGGTGCTCTCCGTCGTCAGTCTCGTCGCCTACGTTTTCACAAAAGTCTCCGTGACGGTTTATGCGGGAGCCCTCGTTTTCCGTACGCTGCTTCCTGATACCTTCGGTTCCCCGGACAATGCGTTCTGGGTGGGCGCGATTACAACCGTCGTCCTGACGGGGATATACACCGTCTTTGGCGGTCTCCGTGCGGTCGTATACACCGAGGTGATGCAGACGTTCCTCCTCCTGGTGGGCTCTGCCTGCCTGACGTATTTTGGACTTCGCGAACTCGGAGGCTGGGGAGAACTGAAGAGTCTCGCCTCCGAAAACAAGGAGAACTTCGCCCTCTGGCGCCCGAACAGCGACCCGAACTTCCCGTGGTTGGGGGTCATGATCGCCTCTCCCGTGATCGGGATCTGGTATTGGTGTACGGATCAGTATATCGTTCAACGCACCCTCTCCGCCAAGAGTCTGCGGGACGCCCGCCGGGGTGCCATCTTTGGAGGTTTCCTGAAAGTGTGGCCGGTCTTCATTTTCCTCATTCCGGGGATGATCGGTTGGGCCCTTCACCAGAAAGGTCTCCTCGCGATGCAGTCCGATGGCGAGGGCGGTATCGTGGGGGATATGGTGTTCGCGCGGATGGTGACGGAACTGCTTCCGGTGGGGCTGCGCGGACTCGTCGTGGGTGGCCTGCTCTCGGCCCTCATGAGTTCTCTCGCCTCTCTTTTCAACTCGTGCGCCACCCTCTTTACGGTGGACATCTACGATAAGCTCGTCCCGGGCAAATCGGAGCGACATCTCGTCACCGTGGGGCGCCTCGCGACGGGCGTTGTCGTGTTTTTCGGGCTTCTCTGGATTCCGATCATGAAGGTAGTGTCGGAGCGAAGCACCGGACTCTACGATTACCTTCAGAACGTGCAGGGATTCCTCGCCCCGCCCATTACGGCCGTTTTCCTCCTCGGGTTGTTCAACAAGCGCATCAACAAGGAAGGGGCCTTCTGGGGTCTCGTCATCGGCTTTATCCTCGGCATGTTCAAGCTCACGGTCCAGACGCTCGCCCAGTCGGGCACGCTCGGTGAAAGTGGCTTCTTCCACGCAATCGGGATGTATAATGGCTATTACTTCTCCGGCTGGCTGTTCCTCTTCAGCATCCTCTTCATTATCGCCGTCTCGCTCGCAACCCCGCCACCGCCTGCCGCGCAGATCGCCGGGCTGACCTATTCTTCGGTTACGGCTGAACAGAAGGCGTCAGACCGTGCGAGCTACGGCTGGCAAGAAATCGCCGGCACCGTCGTCGTCCTCGGTCTCGTCCTCGGATTCTATATCTACTTCTCCTTCTGGCTGGGATAGCGGCCTCCATCGTCTGGTATCCTGCCCGTCCGTTTGACGCCATCGCCGCCGGTTTGCGGATTTGCGCAAACGTCCTTCGCGTGCTTGGATGCCTCCTTGATGCAGACTGAACAATTCGACCTGATCGTAATCGGCGGGGGCAGCGCGGGTTACGCCGCCGCGCGGACCGCCCGAGAGCACTTCGAGCGTGTCGCGATCGTCGATGACGCTGAAACCCTTGGGGGGCTCTGCATCCTGCGGGGATGCATGCCTTCCAAGACACTTATCTACAGCGCGGAAATGCTCCACCAGGCTCACCGGGGAACGCTCTTCGGCCTCGAAATCGAAAACGCGCGGGCCAACATGACGGCCGTCCATGCCCGCAAGATACGCATGATCGATGACTTCCGCTCGTACCGGATCGAGCAACTGGAATCTGATCGCTTTACCCTCATCCGTGAGCGCGCTGCGTTCTCCGACGCCAACACCGTCGAACTGGCGCCTTCCGGTCGCCGACTGACTGCTCGCGCGTTCGTTCTCGCTACCGGATCCGTCGTCAACCAGCCATCGATTCCAGGGCTGGATGAAGCGGGTATCTGGACCAGCGACGATGTCCTCGAACTCGATTTTCTTCCCAAGTCAGTCATCATGCTGGGGGGTGGGATCGTCGCTTGCGAACTCGCCCAGTTCCTCGCGCGGATGGGCACCCAGGTGATTCAGATCCAGCGCAGCCCACGTGTCCTCCTCGGTGTCTCGGAGGAAGCCGCCACGGTCGTCATGGACGTCTTTCGCGAGGAAGGGATCGAACTCTTCACGGGGACGGATTTGCAGCGTATCGAACGGACCTCCGGGGGGTTCCGAGTTCACTTCCTGCACGGCGATGAACCCGTCGTGGTCGAGGCCGATCACCTCTGCAATGCCCTCGGCCGGCGCCCCAACCTCGATCGTCTCAATCTCGATGCGGCAGGGATCAAACGTCGGCCCCAGGGGCAGGTCGAGGTGGACCAGATGCAACGGACGTCCAACCTCCGCATATATGCGGCCGGCGACGTCAGCGGACCCTTTGAGATCGTCCACCTCGCCGTCATGCAAGGGGAAGTGGCCGCCCGACATGCCTGCGGCGAGGACCCGGAACCCGTGAATTATGAGGCCGTCACAACGGTCGTCTTCACCGATCCCCAGATCGGCCTGGCAGGACTTTCAATGCAAGAGGCAAGAGCCGTCGGTTTCGATGTCGTGGCGGCTGAATATCCTTTCGACGACCACGGCAAGAGCATCCTCATGGAGGCCAAGGCGGGCTTCGTGAAGGTCTGGGCGGATCGCTCCACCGGACGCGTTCTCGGGGCGGAATGCGTCGGAAAAGATGGCGGGGAACTGATCCATGCGATGGCCGTCGCACTGGCCACCCGGGCGACCGTGGGAGAATTGCTCAAGGTCCACTGGTATCATCCCACCCTGAGCGAGATCTGGAGCTATCCGCTTGAGGACCTCGCGGAGATCCTCGCCTGAATGCCTGAACGAGTTCACCCCGGGGGCACGTCACGGTTCTTCGGCGCGCGAATCAACCCGTTGCACGCTGGTTGCGAGGTGCCGCTGAGCCGTCTGATGAAGCCCGAGCGGTGCCGCCTGCAGCCGCTTTCGGAACCGCCGTAGCTGCGCCGCCGAGACCTGTGCGAGGTGGCAGATGGGTTCACCCGGTTTCACCGCCGGCATTGTCGTCATGCCGAGGACAATGCCGGACGAAGCGGAAACGAGAACATTCTGCTCCTTCCCGAAAATGCTGTAGTTGGTGGCGATCGCCTGCCCCTCCTCGACAAAGTCGCCCGGAACGACGTGAAACTTGAGGATGCCGCCGGTTGTCGCCCGCATCCAGAGTGTTTTGCGGATGATCGCCTGGTAAGGGGGCGGCTCGATCGGGCGCTCGATCATTCCGAGGTAGGCGAGGCAATTGAGGATGCCCCGCACACCGATCGGAAGGACGCTCGGCTCGATCTTCCACGGCTCGCCCGCTTCCAGAATGATCGTGGGACATCCTGCCTTGCTCGCCTCCCGACGGAGGGAGCCCACCGGGCCGCTTCCATTCACGACAAGCGCGCAACCAAAAGCCACCGCAAGTTCACGGATTGTCTTGTCGCTCAGATCCGCACGCACGTTGGGAAAGTTAGTTCGATACGAGGCCGCTGAGTGCAAGTCGATGCCGTAGTCACATTTCCGGACGACCTCGGTCATCAAGGTATGCGCCATCCGGCTGGCGAGGCTACCGTTGCGCGAACCGGGGAAACTCCGATTCAGATCCCTCCGGTCGGGCAGGTAACGCTCGTTGTTTTCAAAACCGAAAACATTCACGACCGGCAGCAGCAGGAGAGTCCCGCAGACCAGCTCGAAGGGCTCGCCGAAAAGGAAGTCATGGATGATGCCGGTTCCATTCATCTCGTCGCCATGAACGGCCGCCGACACATAGACGACGGGGCCGGGCAACCGCGCGTGAATCACCCGGACCGGTAGCCGGATATCATCGCCGGTGTAGGTCTCGGAGATCGGCAGATAGAGATCCCGACTGCGCCCCGGTTCCACCTTCTCATTGGCAAAACCAAAGCTACTTCGCGGCATGATTCACTTTCCGTTTGCGCCGCTTACGCTGCACCAGTTTCGGCAAAAAACTCTTCAGCGTCGTTTGATTCCCGTAACAGAGGAGAACGTCGCCCGCGAGCAACTCCAGACTCGGCTCGGGATTCGGAAGATGGATGCCTGCACGCACAATCCGCAAGACGATCACATCGCGTTCCCGAAGCCCGCTCTCCTCGATTCTTTTTCCGACGATCGTCGATTCCGATTCCAGCTGAAACTCGGTCACGGAGTAGCCTGACGTCAACGTGAGCCGTTCCCGGACGTCAAAGTTTCCGAAGGCTACTTGTTCCTCGAGATGCTGGATGATCAGGTCAGCCACATCGACTCCGCTCGCATTCTCGATCCCTTCCAGTCCCGGCGAGGAATTGACCTCCATGATCACCGGCCCCTCCTTCCCCTCCAGCATATCGACGCCCGCCACATGCAGGCCGAGGATCTGCGCGGCGCGCACCGCCGTTCGCTCAAAGACCGGATCCAGCTCGATCCGCTCGGTACGCCCTCCGCGGTGCACATTGCTTCGAAACTCCTGCCCCGTCGCGGTCCGCCGCATCGCCGCCACCACGCGGTCCCCGACGACGAATGCGCGGATGTCCCGTCCTTTCGACTCCGAAACAAACTTCTGCACGAGGACACTCTGCTTCACGCTGCTCAGCGTCTCGATGATCGCCTCCGCGACTTTGTTTGTTTCCGCGAGGATCACGC
>CAZVQJ010000075.1:0-12113 GCA_964629165.1 uncultured Puniceicoccaceae bacterium | reverse complement strand
TTGTCCGTCACGCTCTATGCGCAGCAGATGCCGCCCGGGTGCGATTTTGAGCAGATTGTTTTCTCCCGCCTTTACGTCCGGCATGCGGTCGCCATCGAGGAAGATGCTGATCCCGGCCATGTTTCCTTCGAATGACAGATAAGCGACGGGTGCACGGCTAATGACACCCTGGTTGGCCTGCTGGCAGCCGCTCATTGCTATCGACAGCCCGCTCAGTGAGAAGATGAAGGCGACGGCGAGGTGGCAGAATCTCTGTTTCATAAGCGGGCTTGGTCGATGCGCTTTTCTTCGACGAGGTAGGGCGAGAAATCGCCCGCGGCCGGAATAGTGCCGTCCACCAAGCGAGTCAGGGCAATCTCGCTGAGGGCGCCTTCACCGGCGAAGGCAGTGACCTCGATCGTGGCCATCGGGGTAGAGGGAAGCATGACGTCGATCCCGGTCTGCGGGTTTTTGACTACCTTCCCTTTGCGCAACACGGCGAACTGGTCGCCGATCTTCAGTCCCTGGTTTGGTCCGCCTCCGATGATGTAGCTCCCGTCTTCCTCAGCGAGGATGTAGGAGCGCCAGCGCTTCTCCAATAGGTTTTCGATCACGTCGCTCGCCAAGTTGCTGATAGCGGCGTCGATCGCTTTGTCGTTGAGCGTCGAATCGTAACTGGCTTGGGAGCCGACTCCAAGGGTCGTGCCGACTTCGCTGAAAGCTTCCCCAGATCCCTCGCCGGCATAGACGATCGCTCCCGTGTAGATATCGACCAAACGAATCGAAACGCTCGCATGTGCAGCCTGCTTTTTCGTGCGGCTGAAGACACCTGTCGCTCCCTCTGTCCGCCGTCCGAATTCAGTGACGGATCCGAGTATCAGGTAATCAGCTACGTTCTGGAGCTTGCCTTTGTCACCGAGAGAAAGCTCCGCGTTTATCTTATCGAGATCCGCGCGCTCCAGGAGGATGAATGCGCCCGTTTGCTGAAGCTTGGCGGAAAGTATATCGAGCGCCTGCTTTCCGATCGGATCATAATTTTCGTCGATTAAAAAACTGCGGCCGTAGTTGGTCTCATTGCTGAATCGGGCAATCGCCACTTTGCGTTTGAGCACCCGGACCGCGCCATACTGCTCTCGTTGAGCCAACTCCTGTTGCAACGCGGCGCTCCGACTTGGACCCGAGGATGGGGCTTGAGTTACAGTAGGCTGCTTCACTTGAGCGCAACCGGCGGCGAGAACCGCGAAAACGACTATCCAGAGAGAACGAGAGAAAATCACGTAAGGAGCGATACGGCGGTGTGCATAGTTAGACAAGGCAAAAAGGGGGATAATAGGAGGGATGAATGGGGTCATTCCGCTAAGTAATGTACAAGATCCTGAAAGAGCGGTTCGTTCTCGTTCCCGGGCACCGCGAATCGGCCGACGTGGAGGCTCGCCTTGGGGAATCCCCATGCTCAAGCGTTCGGCAATTCACAGATTCGGAGCGCTGCTGCGTCTTTTCAACAGACACGCAATCGCCACCTTCCATTCAGCGGTCCGGCGTCCCACCAGATGATTGGGGCAGGATCAGACATCCTCATGAGGGGGTTGAAGAGCGTGATGAGACAGGGTAGCGGCTTCCTCCGCGTTCCCCGCGTTCTCAAGGCTGCGGGAGCGGCCGGGCGTGAGTTTTCGTCGCCCAGGCATTCAGGTCCCAGTCACCGTTCCCATTCCACCGCAACTTTCCTCACGCCCGCTTCGCATGAGAACGCGGAGAACGCAAAGGGGAGGGATGCTCGCGACCACCTTTTCTTCACGGTCGGCCGGGATCCTCTGCCTGAGGCTGGGCTCTTTTTCTGCGTTTCCATCGGCGCCCCTCCGGCGTTCCCCGCGCTCTCGAGGCTGCGGGAGCGGTCGGGCGTGAGTTTTCTTCGTCGCCCAGGCATTCAGGTCCCAGTCACCGTTACAATCCGGGAAACACGCTCCTTAGCTACCCATCCGGACACCCTGCGGATCGCCCGCGCGGCGCCGGATCAGGCGACGGTTCCCCGCGCCTTCTCTGTCTGGAGGCGCAGTTGTCCGCAGGCGGCCTCGATGTCATGGCCCTTTTCCTTCCGGATGGTGACGGAGACGCGCTGTTCGCGAAGGACTTGATCAAAGGCTTCCTGTCGACGGAGGTTTGGTCGTTTCCAGGGCAGACCTTCGACGGAGTTGTAGGGGATGAGATTTACGTGGGCGTGCAGTTGGCGGGCAATGGCGGCGAGCGCGTGGGCCTGCTCGAGGGAATCGTTCACGTCCTCGATGAGGATGAACTCGAGCGTGAGCATGCGGCCCTTTTTGGAGGAAAATTCGGCCACGGCAGGAATGAGCGTTTCGAGGGGATACTTCCGGTTGACGGGCATGATGCGCTCGCGAACCTCGTTGGTCGCGCCGTGGAGGCTGAGGGCGAGGCGGAACTGGATCGGTTCGTCGGCGAGACGCCGGATCTGCGGAACGAGGCCGGAGGTGGAGATCGTGATCCGGCGTGCCCCGAAGCCGAATCCCCACTCGGCGTTGAGGATGCGGATCGCCCCGACAACTGCATCATAGTTGGCCAGGGGTTCTCCCATTCCCATGAAAACAATATTGTCGAAAGGCACGCGACCATCGGATCGTCCGCGGTCCCGGCCTTCTTCGAGATGACAGATGTGCACGAACTGGGCGACGATCTCGGACACGCTCAAGTGGCGTTTCCAACCGGCGAGCCCGGACGCACAGAAGCGGCAGCCGTAGGCGCAGCCGACCTGACTGGAGACGCAGATCGTGCGGCGGGAATCGTCGCTGCCCACTCCCTGCTGAGGATACCGTATGAGAACGGCCTCGATCAGGCTGCGATCCTCGAGTTCGAGGAGGAGCTTTTCGGTCACGTCACCGGCGCTTTTGACGAGGAGCTGGCGGCTTGGCATGAGCACAAACTGATCGGCGAGGCGCTCGCGGAGGGCCCGCGGCAGGTTCGACATCTGCTCGATGTCCGTGACGCGGTTGGTGTAAAGCCAACGAAGGACCTGTCCGACCCGGAACTCGGGCTGACCCCATGCGTGGAACAACTCCGAGAGGGACTCGCGGTTTTGTCCGTAGAGGGCCGGTTTGGATGGCTGGAACGGCATAACTCGCTGAAATTCGCGGTTTTGGAAGCGACTGGCAACTGGGAAGGCACGGGGTAGGAAACCCGTCGGTGTCGTGTCAGGGGTTGCCGTGGGCGCCTTTTCCGGAGAGGTTGGAGCGGGATGAATTTCCTTGCTGCGTGGATACCCTGATCCCATCGTGCGGCCATCCTCCTTTCACGTTCCTATACCCATGAGCCGGAACCGCCAAATCAAGCAGACTGAAGACAATACCGATATCAACATCTCGCCGATGATTGATATGGTGTTCATTCTCCTCATTTTCTTCATCGTCACCACCGTGTTTGTCGACGAGATCGGAATCCACGTCGACAAGCCGCAGCCGCAGCCACCGGACGCGGAGCAGCAGGAACGGGATGATCCGATTGTCTTCCGCATCCTCACCAACGGGCAGGTGATGCATGGCAATAACTCCGTGACGATGAATCAGGTCGAGGACATCGTCCGCGAGACCCTGAGTCAGGTCGATGTGCCGGTGATTCTCGAGGTGCAGCGCAATGCACTTTCGGGATTGATGGTCCAGGTCGTGGACCGTGCTTACAGTGCTGAACCCGAGGTAAACATCAGCGTCACGGCGGTCGACTGATCGTCGTTCAGGGTCTGCCGCGTATGAGGCCATCCACGCCCCCGGTGGTGATCATCGTCATGGGGGTGTCCGGATCCGGGAAGTCGACGATTGGGGAACGGCTGTCGGTTCGACTTGAAGTCGCCTTTCTCGACGCGGATTCTCTCCACCCCGCGCGCAACATCGGGAAGATGAGCCGGGGTGAACCGCTCACGGATGCCGACCGCGCAGACTGGCTGGAAGCCGTGCGCCAGCACATTGTCGAAGCGCTTCGCACGAAGACCCCGTGCGTACTTGCATGTTCAGCGCTGAAGGAGGCTTACCGGCACCGATTGGTTCAGAAGGGCGAGCCCGTGCATCTCGTGTATCTCGACGGAAGCTTCGAGACCATTCAGGAACGGCTTCGGATGCGCGCGGGGCATTTCATGCCAGTGGCCCTTCTGCGGAGTCAGTTCGATGCGCTCGAGCCACCGAAAGACGCTCATTGGGTATCGGTGGAGCACACGCCCGATGAGATTGTTGAAGAGATCGTTGCCCATCTGCAGGAGAGCAAGGGGTAAGGAGGCCTCTCACCGCGGCGGCTTCTGCGAATCAACTGAAACCCGACGGGTATCCTCACCGCAGATACGATCCTCGGCTTGACGGTTAGCCGACGATTGCCAAGGATCGGTGCATGCACCGTTTGTTTCCGCTTGGAGCGTTGAACCGAAAGGGTTTAGGGATCGCTCCGAGCTTGTTTTTCGCGATGCTGGGGAGTGCCGTCATAGAGATGCGGGGCGGTCCTGTCGAAGCGGCCTCTGAGGTGTGGGGGCATCGTCTCTTCGTTGAGCACGAGGGAGACATGCGAGCCATTGTTCACGCGAAAAATGGACGTGTGCAAGTTGAGGATGCTCATGGCGAGCGAGAATGGTCCGGCTCGTCAGAATATGCTTTTGTTCGTGATCGGATTCCGTCTGTGGGGCGCATCACGGTATACGAAAGTGCGGGAGTCGGGCGTCAGATTATCATGGGCGAAGGTCAGGCGATTCGCTCATCCTCGCGTTCGTCGATCAGCTTTGACCTCGTGGCGGACCGAGATCTCGCGGATGTTTACGTCGTTATGTTTTATCACGAGCCGGGGAAGAGCACCGCCAGCTATCTCGGTTTTGGTGACGTGGGCGACATGGTGGCGGGTAAACGGGTGAAGCGGACGGTTAAATTCCTCGGCTCGCTGCCGAACGTCCGTTGGTATCACTACGAGTTTTATTCGGGGCAGGACGGGATCGAAAGTCTTGATTTCGACCATGTGGCGGTTCTCTTCGGGACCACCGGATTGCAGATTCCGTGGGAAGATCGGCTCCGCAGCTACCTGCGTGGTGCCAATGTCGCCCGGCAATCCCGCATTCCGATGCTCTTTCACTTCGAACTCGGGGAGGAGCTGGAGGATCAGTTGCGAGAGCTGCCGATTTCGATCCTGCGATTGGAGTTGGAGATCACAAAAGAGGGAAGCACCAAGCTGATCAGAGTCCTGGATGACCTGGATGCGGGGCTCGTCTCAGCACTCGAATCGGCAGCCGCGCATTGGCGGTTTTTTCCGGCGGTTGATGAGAAGAAGCCGATCAGCACCCGCGTCATATTTCCGATCCGGTTCTGACCTGACGAATGGCAGAACCGGAACGAATTGAGGGGTTTGGCCACTACGGGCTCTTCGGAGCCGGGCGCACGGTCAAAGTACACGGCTCGCTAGTAGCAGCGCCGTTCCCGGTAATCACGCGGTATTGGTAGCCGTCCATCGATTCATCAACCTGGATGGTCAGGATGGCGGCCGAAGTGCCGCTATAGGTTGGAGTCTCGAACAGGTTGTCCCAGTTTTTTCCACCGTTCATCGATATCTGCCACTGATAGGTGATGCTGGACGGGGCAGCGATCTGAACAGGCATACCGGACTCCGCGATCGGATCCGCAAGTGCAGGGGCCTCAAAGGTCGGCCACCCGTCGTTATCCCAGTAGAGGTCGCTGATCCGCATCTTTTGAGCGCCGCCTGCAAGCTTGTCATAGCCGTGTCGCGTCATGATCCAGCCGTCGCCATGCGGCGACACGAATGGGCTTCCCATTCCAGCCCAGCGGTGATCCCCCTGCTCCAGAATGCTCAGGCTACCCTTGATCATCGCGCTCACTGCGTTTGCCGGATCCTCACGTTTTCCTTCGTAGGGGCCCGTGATCTTCCGCGAGCGGGCGTAGGCGATCTTGCTCGTGCTGTCCTTGCCGTTGCAACAGAGGTCGATCGCCGCGAAGAGGTAGTAGTAACCGTTGACGTAAACAATGTTCGAGGCCTCGAGGCCAATGTCACTCTGTCGGCTGAGCAGTTGAACGACAGGAGCCCCCTTTGCGGGTTTCATTGTTTTCGGATCGAGTTGGACAACGTGGATTCCCTCAAAATAGGAACCGAAGGACAGCCAAGGATTGCCTTCTGCGTCGATCGTGAGGCTGGGGTCCATCGCGGAATAACCGTCGCGACCTTCCCTGGAAGCGAGAACGAGTCCCTCCTCCCGCCAGTCTCCACGGAAAATGCCGGAGGCTGAGAGCAGCCCGATGGCGGAGTTCCGTGTTCCGAACTCCGAGACGCTGTAATAGCACCAGTAACGGTCGCCGAATTTGCGGATATCGGGCGCCCAGACGTTCAACCGCTTCATTTTGGGGGCATGTTCCACCCACCATCGCGGAATCGAGTTTTCGGTGAAAATCTGCAGCCCCTGAAACCAGCGCACGCCATCCGGGGAATATTTCATCGCCAGGCCTGTGCCGGTGGCCGGGCTCCACCACCAGCTGCCATTTTCGTAGGCACCGTCCTCCTTCACGACCGAAGGATCATGGGCCCCGAGGTCACCGCTCAGCAGCCATTCGGCACCTTGCGCGGTGGAAATCACGAGCAACCCGACTGCCGCGAGCCACGGAAGAGCGTTACGGGAAATCGACCGGGGTGGTCTCAAAGGTGATGACGACCGCACCAAAGGAGAGCGAGATGGGCGGGAGGAACTCATGATGTCGGGTTGGGAGAAGCGCATGCAACGGGTGTATGATGAGTGCGCACAATAGTGATCTTCGGTCACGGAACGGAATCCTTCAGTGAAAATACTAGCATTCCGACGCGCCGGTGGCGGAGGGGGATTTCGTGGGGAGGATTGATTCAACCTCCATCGGCCGGGGCCGATAAGATCTTGGTGACATCAACGCTCGAGAGATCCTGCGCCCGTGGGCATTTGATGAAGTGACCTTCCTTCCGAACACGGCGGTTCCGCTCCGGATCCGCGCCCTTCCTTTTCTTCTTGCATGGGGATGGTTGCTGATGGGCGGCCCGATCCACGCGTTGAATCCCGATCGTGGTGTGGATAGCTACACGGTTCGGAGTTGGCAAACCGAGCACGGGTTGCCTTCGAACAAGATCCTCGACGTCACCCAATCGACCGACGGATACATCTGGATCGTCACGGCACAGGGTGTTACGCGGTTCGACGGAAGCCGGTTTACCACCTACACCTCAGCGAACGATCCAACCCTGCTGCCAGGTGGTTTTCACGCGGTGCAGGCGGCTTCTGACGGTGCTGTCTGGGTCGGGGCTGCTCATGGTCTTTATCGATGGCAGGATGGGAAGTTCGAGCGTTTCACGACAGCGGATGGGCTGGCGAGCCATTCGGTTCACGCCCTCTTCCTCACCGCCGACGGAACGCTTGTCGCGAGCACCCGCAATGGGCTTTCGTTTGTGCGTAATGGCCAAATTCAGACCCCGGAAGGTGTCTGGTCGCGGATCACCGGCGTCGCTCGTTCGTTGCTCGAGCGGCCCGACGGCAGCATCTGGATCAGCGGCGACGCCTTGTGGCGGATTGTGGGGCACCGGATCGAGAGGGTTTCGGATCGGTTCGGGTTACGCGGCGAAGGCCTTACGAACGTCGTTGCCGGGCCGGACGGGTCTGTCTGGGTGGGCTCCAGCGAGGGCGTCCACTGTATCGCGGAAGACGATACGGTCGTTACTTACGGAATATCGGAAGGCCTTGGAAACCTCAGGGTCGCCGACCTCCGGTTCGATCGCGACGGCAATCTCTGGATCGGCACCCATGGCGGGCTCTTCCGGATGGCCAACGGCCGCATCGAGGTCGCGGAGCCCCGGAATTCGCTCCGCGCGGTCGCTGTTCAGAAGGTCCTCGAAGACCGCTCGGGAGGTCTTTGGTTGGCGAGCGCCGCCGGTTTGTTCCAGTTCACAGATTCGATCAGTCTCAGCGTTGGCCGGGAGCAGGGGCTGGAACAGCTCTCGACGTCATCCGTCTTTGAAGCGCAGGACGGTTCCTGGCTGATCGGGCTCTGGGGCGGAGGTCTTTATCGGTACGACGGCAAAGTCGCCGTGCGGATGGATCACGGGGGGGATTCGGAAACGAAGCAGATCACGGCCATTGCCGAATCTTCCGATGGAACGTTCTGGATCGGTGCAACAAACGGATTGTATCGATTTTCGGATGGCGTCTTCGACAACTTCTATCAGTCGGAAAACGCGGCAGAATGGCTCAATCGGCTGGCCGTAGACCCCGAAGCGCAGATTCCCGGGATTGCTCATTCACGGGTGAACGCGATCGCTCTCGATGGAGAAGGGGGCGTCTGGGTGGCCTGCAACGGTGCGCTTTATCATGGGAAGAACGGACGTTTCCGGGCGCGTAGTGGAATCCCCGGCCTCGCCGGAAACGTATTCACCTCGGTGACGCGGACCTCCGATGGCGACCTTTGGGTGACCGTGCAGTCCGGCGGGGTTGCGCGCCTCCACGACGGCGACTGGCAAGTCTTCCCGATCGCGGATGCGGCCTCCGATGCCGTCCCGCATTCGGTTTTTGAGGACAGTGCGGGAGCAATCTGGGTGATGACAGACGGCGCTGGCTTGCGCCGCTTCAAGAACGACCGCTGGCAGAGCTTCACGAGCCGTGATGGCCTCACCGACGATTTCATTACCGGCATGGTCGAGGACCGGCAGGGATATCTGTGGATTCCCTGTTCATCCGGGTTCATGCGAATCGCGTCCGAACAGTTTGATGCGCTGGAGCGGGGAGAGCGGAAAACTCTCCAACCAAGGCTCTTCAATCGATTCGACGGGTTGGCCGCGAGCGAACTGAATCCGGCGGGAAGTCCGAACCTCTTGCGCACCCGGGACGACCGCCTGCTTTTCGCCACCGAACGTGGAGTCGTCGTTATCGATCCCGCCCGGAGCGAAGTGACAACGGCGGTTTCGCCGGCGCTTTTTGAACGGGTTCGGTTGAACGGGGCCGAAGCGTCGCTTTCGGAACCCCTTGTGATCCCTCCGGGCAGCAGCGATCTCCAGATTCATTACACGTCCATCAATCTGCGGGCGCCGGAAAAGGTTCGCTTCCGAGTGAGACTCGAACCTCTGGACCTCGACTGGGTCGAAGTGGGCGACCGCCGCAGCATCCGTTATGACAGGCTCCCGCCCGGGGACTACCGCTTTCACGTTGCGGCCACGAACGAAAATGGCGTGTGGAGTCCGACAGCGGCAGAACTGCCGTTCACCGTGCAGGCGTTTTTCCATCAGACGCCGTGGTTTTTGGGCTTGGTCGTTCTGGCTGTTTTGGGCATCGGAATCGGACTGCACCGCTACCGCGTCCGGCAGAACCGATTGCACACCGAAGGGCTCGAGCGTCTCGTCGAAGCCCGCACCCAGGAATTGCGGTTGGCGAAGGACACGGCCGAACGGGCGGCCTGCGCGAAGAGCGAGTTCCTCGCCAATATGAGTCATGAGATCCGCACGCCGATGAACGGGGTCATCGGCATGACCGGCCTCCTGCTCGAGACGGATTTGAATGCGCAGCAATACGAATTCGCGAGCACCGTCCGGATGTGCGCCGATGCCTTGCTCACGATCGTCAACGACATCCTCGACTTTTCGAAGATCGAAGCGGGCAAGCTCACCTTCGAGAACCTCGATTTCGATCTCTCTGAAATCGTCGAAGGGGTCCGCGACATGGTCGCGGGTGAAGCGTTGCAGAAGAAGCTCGAGTTGGTCAGCTACGTCGAGCCGGATGTGCCGCGCTATCTGCGCGGCGACCCGGGACGCTTGCGACAGATCCTCTTGAACCTGCTGAACAATGCGGTGAAATTCACGGATCACGGGGAGATCATCATCCATGTCAGCCGCGGTCCGGAATCAGGAGACCGATCGACTGTGAAATTTGAGGTCTCCGACACCGGGATCGGGATCCCGCAAGACGCCGTGAAGAAGCTGTTTCAGCCGTTCCAGCAAGCGGATACATCGACGACCCGTCGGTTTGGCGGGACGGGTCTTGGGCTGGCGATCGGAAAACAGCTGATCACGTTGATGGACGGGGAGATCGGAGTGACCAGCCGCGAGGGCGAAGGGACCACATTCTGGTTTACCGCACAGTTCGGAAAGCAGAAAGGTCCGGCTTTGCCGTCCCGCCGCCTGCCCGCCGATTCGCGTGAAATGCGCGTGCTCGTGGTCGATGACAACGCCGCCAGTCGGCGCGTCTGCTGTGAACAGATTGTTTCCTGGCAGGGGCAGGCCTCGGGAGTTGAATCCGGAGCGGCTGCCCTCGTGTCTCTGCGCACGGCGATATCGGAGGGGGCTCCTTATGAGATAGCCCTCATCGACAGGGAAATGCCCGGGATGGACGGCCTTGCTCTCGCGCGTGCGATCAAGGATGATGCCGCGCTTTCCCCGGTGAAGGTTGTGCTCCTCAGCCCTCCGGGGAGCGCCCTTCAGGCCGACGAACTGGAGGCGGCGGACATCGCAGCCGAAGTGACAAAACCACTACGGGAACTAGATCTATACAATGTGCTCGTCAGCGTGGCCCACGACGGTCAGCGGCCGGAACTTCTGCACACCCGGACGATCGCGGAAACGCCCGAACTGCGGCCCCTTCCGCCGATGAAGATCCTTCTCGCCGAAGACAATCGCGTGAACCAGAAGGTCGCCCTCAGCTTGCTCCGCAGGATCGGCTATGAAGCGGATGTTGTCGTGAACGGACGCGCGGCGCTTGCCGCTCTTGAGGAGCGTCAGTACGATGTCGTCTTCATGGATTGCCAGATGCCAGAAATGGATGGATATGAGGCGACGAAGACCCTTCGTGGACTCGAGGCAAGCGCGGCTGAAGGGGGACGATGGGACACCCCGGTATACATTGTCGCAATGACGGCGAATGCCATGCAAGGGGACCGTGAAAAATGCATCGCGGCGGGGATGGACGACTATATCAGCAAGCCGGTGCGTATTCCTGAATTGCACGCTGCCCTCGTCCGCAGCGTCGAGCGCTACCAGCATACGGACGGAGTCGAGGCGCGATAAGCAGACTCCGGCGTTCCTGCTCCACCGCCTGGGGAGGAGGCCACCGTCAGCGAGGCCGTGATCGGGGGGGCAGGACGGGAACACCTTCTGGCCTGAGGAGTTGAGAAGCGAAGGTTCCCCTGTTTCTCTCCTCTCATGAACCTATCACGTTATCGCTCTCTCTGGCTGTTCCCGTTCGCCTGGTTCGCTGTTTCGAGTTCTGTCTCCGCCTCGCCGGAGTCCCTCGCAGGTGCCTGGAAATCGACCGAGGGGACGGCAGATCACCTGCTTCTGGTCGTCGACGGCTACCTTACGTGCACATCATACGATCCTGACGCACCACAGTTCAACCGGACTTTCGGAGGACCTCTCGTAACGGATGGAGATGCCCTGACCTTGCGGGTGCACTTCGATTCGGATGCCCCGGAGAATGTCGGGGAGGAACGCGCGCTGGAGGTGGACCACGCCGGCTCTGCATTGCGGTTGGATCTGGGGAAGGGATCCGTCGAAAACTGGCGGAGAATCGAGGAGCAGGCAGGCCCCCTGACGGGCGTCTGGCGCATCACCGGTCGTCAACGTGAAGGCAAGATTGATGAGATGCCCCTGCGGGCGCGCCGGACCCTGAAGGTGCTGACAGGATCCCGTTTCCAATGGATTGCGATGAATATCGAGACGGGAGAGTTCTCCGGCACGGGCGGAGGTTCCTATACGTTTGATGACGGTATCTACGTGGAAACGATTGAATTCTTCTCCCGTGACAACAGTCGGGTAGGGGCCCAACTCGAGTTCGAGGGTGAGATCGAGGATGGTGACTGGCATCACAGCGGCTTGAGCTCCCGTGGTGATCCGATCTACGAGATCTGGTCAAAGCTCGGGCCGGAGGACCGGAAGTAACGCTACGGAGAGGGCGCCCGATACGAGCTCTTGAGGAGCCCGGGGCCGGGGCCTTGGGGTTTGTTTTGCTCCTGAGCGTCCAAACGGGCTTCCCGTTGGGCCGCATCCCTGTCATTTTCCCGGAGCATCACTCTCAATCCCGATCATGAACCGACTCAAATACCTCATCCTGATGATTCTGCCCCTTTCCGTCTGCTCGGCTGCAGGCGAGGCTGATC
>CAZVQJ010000074.1:0-12266 GCA_964629165.1 uncultured Puniceicoccaceae bacterium | reverse complement strand
AGCTCAATGTCGTCGAGCAGGTGCGCGCGGTCGCATCGCTTCCCATCGTGCGGGAGGCCTGGGCATCCGGGCGCGCTCTCGATATCCATGGCTGGATGTTCAAGATCGACACGGGGCGGCTGCATGATCTGAGCCTGTGCGTGACTTGCCCAGAAACGGTCGATCCTGCTTGCGACAAGCTGGCGCTCTAGGCGGGCAGCGCGGTGACGTCCTGTCGGAGGGCAGGGTAGCGGTGTCATGGCCGACCGTATCGACGATGTATGGTTGTGCCTGCCTGCGAAGGATAAGGCGAGGAACGGCGACCCCTTCATCCGATTGACATCCCCTCGGGAGGGACCTTCCTGTGGCAACAAGGATGGGCAGGATGGAACCAATGGATGCGGGGAGGCCCGTGGGGGAACTGGTGCGGGAGGCCCCAGCCTGTGCGGTGGTTTTCGATGCCCTCGGTATCGACTTCTGTTGCGAAGGGAGCCGAACCCTTGCAGAGGTGTGCGGGCAGCAGGGCCTCGATACGATAAAGGTCATCGGGATGCTGGAAAGGGCCACCCGGCAGGTCCCGGCGGACGAGGAGCCAGTTCGGGCGAGCTTGTCCGGGTTGTGCGATGAGATTGAGCGCACGCATCACGCATATCTCCGGCAGCGGCTCCCGCAGATCATGAAGGCGGCACGGCGTGCGGCGGATGTTTATGGCGAATCTTATGGGCAGCTCGCCCGGTTGCAGGAGGTTCTCGAAATTCTTGAGAAGGAGTTGATGGCCCATGTTGCGGAAGAGGTGGCGCTGTTTCCGCTCGTTCGGGCGATGGATACGTCCAGACGCTATCTGGTCATTGCGAAGGGAGAGCTACACCGGGCCATCCGGGTCTTCGAGCGGGAGCATGACGGGGCGGGCGATGCGCTGAAGCTTCTTCGGGAACTGACGAACGACTTCAGCGCTCCGGCCGAGGCGCCCGGGGAGGTTCGGTCGTTCTACCGCGCTCTCCACGAACTGCATCAGAACGTGCGTGCACATATTCACAAAGAGAATAATATCCTGTTCCCAGGCCTCGTGGCTGAAGTGGAGGAGACATGATGGGGAAAAGCGAACAGAGGGGCACACCGGGAGGCGGCGGAACGCTCTTCGAGCGGCTGGGCGGCCGCCCGGGAATTTTGCATTTGCTGCGTCACTTCTATGCCGACGTGCGCCAACATGAGCACATCGGGCCGATTTTTACTGCGCATATCGAGGACTGGCCGGCTCACCTGGAAAAAATTGCGGATTTCTGGTCGGGAGCAACGGGCGGTCCATCACGCTATCGCGGTCCGATGCCTGCGGTGCACGCCGCGATGGGACTGGAAGAAGTCCATTTTGAGGTTTGGCTCTCCCTCTGGCGGCGCAACTGTCACATTCACCTTGGGCCCCAGGAAGCGGCGGAACTGGTGTCGTTGGCGGAAGCCATCGGAGAGCGTTTGCAATCCATTGTTCGCAACCGGGGAGCATTCTTTCGACCTGAGTGATTGCGGGCGCGCAGTTCGCGATCCAGAAATGGATTTGTGAGACTGCAAGGGAGGGAACAATTCGAGTGCCGGGCCTACCTGGAGGCATTCGAGGCTGCTGCGCAAAACCGCGGATTGATCGGGGAGACGGTCGTCGAGACCGCCGGCGGGCCGGTCCGCATCTGGCGGGACCCGCAGGCATTGGAAGGCCGCAGCGTTGGATTTCTCTCAGCCGGAATCCATGGCGACGAACCCTCGGGTTCCCGGGCGTTGCTGGAGTTTATGCGGCATCACGAGCTACCGGACCACCGTTCCTGGGTGATCGCGCCGGCCCTGAATCCGACCGGACTCGTGGCGGGAACCCGGGAAAGTGCCGAAGGCATCGACCTCAATCGGGATTTTCTCCAGCAACGTAGCGGGGAGGCGCGAGCCCTTGTGCGATGGTGGCAACGACAACCGGTTCCCTGCGCTTTCCACCTCTCACTGCACGAGGACTGGGAAGCGGAAGGCCTCTATCTCTACGTGCTGAACTCCACCTCGGGTCCGTGCTTCTCGGAAACCCTTGTGGAACGTTTGCGTGGCAAGGTCCGCCTGCAGGAGCGGGGCCCGGTCGACGGCCATCCGCTCAGTCGGCCGGGCCTCATCCTGCACGACCCCGAACCCGATGAGCCGCAGGGCTGGCCGGAGGCGATCTGGATTGTGAAGCGTGCGCCAACGGCCTCTTACACGCTGGAAGCACCCGGTGGCTTCTCGCCCGCAGAACGCGTCGAAGCGTTGGTCGTCGCCCTGAAAATCGCCCTGGAGCTCGATCGGGAGGCGGATCTCCGTTGCGGCGACCCCGCGTAGGCATCCACAACCAGTCGGGGAAGCGCCGGGGACATTTGCCGGTTTACCGATTCGAGGGAACCTCCCGGAGGCCCCGTTGCATTTATTGGTCGTAGCTATGGTAGAACGGATCGATGACCCGTGGCGCGGAGGTCGGAGGGCCGAACCATCGCGTTAAGGCGGAGGGCCAGGTGTTGGTCAGGGGAACGAGGGTGAAGCTCCCGGAAATGCGGCCGATTTCTTCGGCCGTCAGGTTCAGCTCGGGTCCGCGACCCTTGTTTCCAGGGCTGCCGATGGCCATGTTGTGGCTGAGGAGCAACTTGTCCTCGAAGCGTTCGACCGCGATGTCGACGGGCGCTGAGGCGAGCGCGAGACCGGTGCCTTCCGGCGTGCTCAGGAGAGCGAGTTCCGTGTTCCGTCGGTTGCCTCTGTAGTAGAGATCCTCAAGATGGAGATGGTAGAGGCCGAAGTGATTCAGCATGTCCTTACCGGGGTAGCCGGCAAAGGGACCGTCTCCGATCCAGCGGAATTCGGTCAATGTTTGCGGAAGAAGGACGGACAGCCCGATTTCAGAGAAGGAGCCGGTGACGTTATCGGCGGTATATGAATACTCGATGGAGAGCGCGGAGCCGGGAGTGACGCTTACCGTGTACCCGCCGACGAAGGCTTCTTCCGGCCGTTCCGGATGCGGGTATCGACCCTTCACGGAGATACCGACGGCTGCCTCCAGTGTGTCGATGTCGACTTCGAGTTCTTCGACGGCCGAGAGAAAAGGGATCAACCAAAGGCCACGGTTCTCCGCACTGAGATTTTCGGCCAGATTGGGGGTGCGCCCGGGGTGGGGAAAGATACCTTCGACCAAGGGTTCTCCCGCCTCGTCGAAGATCTGGAGGACGCCTGTGCGTCGATCAACCGTGATCGTATGGTCCGCCAACTGGATCTCCACCGCCTGATCCTGTTCGTTCACGGTCAGCGGTGCCGCCCGTTCCGGTGAATGCGTCCAGTTCTGCCGATGGGCACCCGGCAAATCGAGGCGCACGGCGTGATCGATGATTTCCCGACCGGAGGAATCGAGGAAACGGAGGGCGAGTCGGAGGACGTCTTTTTCCGCACCCTCCGGAATCTCGACAGGCAGGTTTACGACCTCGCCGGAGCGAGCGGGGGCGTGCAGAGGATACACGCCGCTTTGCACCGGTTGGCCGTTCCGCTCAAGGACCCATGAGAGATCCACGCCTTCGAGAGAGAGAAAGTCGTAGCGGTTTTTCACCGTCAGCGACAGATCCTGCGCTCCAGGTTCCACCGAGAGACCGCGCTCGCTGATCTGTATGGGCGAATAGACTGCGCGGACCTGCCAGAAGTCTGTCTGGGGTGTGCGGTCAGCGTAGACGATGCCATCGGCCCCGTCGATTTCGTGCGTATCATAATAATGATACTCGTCGACCCAGGCGTAGGTTGTCGCTGTGCCGGGGGTGATCGGCTCGGAGCTGCGCCGGAGGATCCCCTGGTCCATGAAATGCCAGATGGCTCCTCCCGCAAAGTGGGGCGTCGCTTGCATGATTGCCCACGCTTCCTGGATGCGATCCGTGGCGAGTCCAAGGGCGTGGGCGTACTCCGTGAAGATCGTCGGGCGGTCCAGGGTGGTGGTGTATCCTTCGAGGACGGCGAGGTCGGGGTAGTGCGGTGTAAAGATGTCCACAAATTCGGGGATGTCTCCGTAGGTGCGCGCGAAGTAACTGCCGATCTTGGGGATGCAGATGGGACGGGTGGGATCGAGCTCCTTCGCAAGGCGACCCGCTTCCATTTCGACCTCGGTAATTGGATTTTCATTACCGATACTCCATATCAGAACGGAGGCCCGGTTCTTGTCCCGGGTGATCGTCGCCACCGTGCGTGCCATGATCGTGTCGCGATAGGCGGGATCCTCGAGGTGTTCTTCGCCCTTGCCGATGGGGACCTCGCACATGACATAAATGCCCAGTTCATCGCAGAGTTCGATCAATCGCTCGTGAGGCGGATAATGAGCGGTGCGCACAAAGTTGATGTTCCCCTGCTTCATGAGCGCGAGATCCTTGCGCATGTGTGCTTCCGTCGTCGCACGTCCGACGTCGGGAGAGAGGTCGTGGCGGTTGACTCCCCGCAGCTTGATCGGCTGCCCGTTGAGCAGAAGAACGCCATTTTGGATCGAAACCTCCCGCAGGCCAATGCGCTCGCGGATCGTTTGCAGGATCTCGCCCTCGTGCGTGAGGGTGAGTTCGAGGGAGTAGAGAGCGGGAGTTTCGGCTGTCCACAGAAGTGGATTGTCGACTGCGATGAGCGCTCCGTGTTGGCCGCCTGCGTCGGGATCGAGGGAGAACGTTTTCACGACTTCGCCACCGGGTGCGATGAGACGGCCGGCCAGCGCACCGTCTTCCGCGTTCAGGTCGACCGCCACACGGAGTTCCGCTGTCCCGTCGGGGAGGAGTCGCGTCCCGGTGGACAGATCCTGCACGTGGATCTCCGGAACCGAAAAGAGGGTGACGTCGCGGTGGATGCCCGAGAGCGACCAGTCGTCATTGACATCGAAGGCCCATCCGAGCGGTTTGGTTGTCACCTTCACGGCGAGCACGTTTTGGGCGTTAGGGCTGAAAACCGCAATCGCATCGGTGATATCGAAAAAGCTCGGGGTGAAGGAACTGGCGGTGGATTCGCCGATCTTCTGACCATTGATCCAGGCTTCGAACCCGAAGCCGACTCCGCCAAAACGCAGGAAGATGCGGCGCTCCTTCCAGTCTGCGGGAACGGCAAACACCCGTCGGTAGAAGCCGAGACCGTCCTGTAGTGCGAGGTCGTAGTGCGGTTCGGCAAACCCTTCGATTTCCCAATTGGCCGGCACCGGGATGGTCGCCCAAGTGGAGTCATCAAAGACGGGATGGTGAAACCCGGCGAGGGATCCGGCATCGAGTGTCGGGATGTAGCGGAAGGCCCAGTCTCCGTTCAGCGAGCGACGATAGGATTCATCTTGTTCCGGATATACGGCGGTGGCCGCGGCGGTGGCGGAGAGCGCAGCAGCGCCCAGCGAGAGCAGGGGAAGGATTTTTCGGAGGAATGACATAGGTCGAAGTGTGCGGCGGATGGGCTGTATGAGGGGAATTTTACCATCTCGGGTCGAGGCGTGGCGAGGGGAGCGGCGAAGAACCGTCAGATCGCGTGACGAGACTGGAGACACACCGCGGTGGAAGGATAACCGTGGCGATGAGAAAGACGGTGATGGCGGTGGCGTGAAGTTCAGCATGGTTCGCGAATGATTCTCACGCCAAATGGCTCCAGTTCCTCCGTTCCTGCCTCCAGTTGCTGTTGGCTCAACAGCTCGAAGCCGCATGGCCTCTGGATGACGACGGACTCGCAGGCGTCATGGTTGAGGAAGAACCAGAGACGATGCCTGCCGTCTCCACGAACCACCACCTCCAGCCGCGTCTCTTCAGCCGGGCGAAGGGGGTTCAAGTCCGCTTCACGGGCCAGAATGGGGAGCAGGCTATCGTTGAGTGCCTGGGACAAATGGGTGCCGACATAGACAACGCGGCCGTTCCCCCGCGTGCGTCTGGTGACGGCGGGGGTGCCTTTGAGGAATCGATCGGTCCATTTCGCGAGTACCTCGACGTCTTCCGCGACGGCCAGCTTTTCATACCAACCGTCAATATGCGGGATCGATTTTTCGCCGAGCGTGATGCCATATTTTCGTCCCGCGGCCGGAACGGCTCCATATTCTTCGACGCGAACGCCTGCCCATTCGGAAAAATCGGCCGGTATGGCGTCGGGAACCGCATGATTCTGCCAATCACGCGTCGCGGTGCGTGCCCCCAGCACCAAGGTGCCTCCATCCTGCTCCACCCAGCGCTTCAGCTTGTCCGCCCAGGCGGGATCGAACACCGACCAGTGCGGCACGATGTATAGCTTGAGGCGGGAAAGGTCGTCTGCCGGATGCACACACCCGACCGCAAAACCCGCTCGGTACAGGGCGGTGTGGGCCTCCTCCGCATAACGGGTGGAGGTTCCGAGGCCCAGAGGCAGCGCTTCCTCGGCCGCCCGCACGTCAAAGTCGACCGTCGCAATTCCACATCCAATGTCGACTTCAGTCCCGAGGAGATGGTTCTCGAGCAACGGTATCTCCTGACCGATCGCGGAAACCTCCTTGTAACGGCGGCGAGGCACATTGTCGTGGTCGAGGATTCCGCCCCAGTAGGTTTCCTGGCCGAACCGGCACGTCCGCCATCGAAAATAGAGAATGCTGTCAGCCCCGTGGGCGATGCTCTGGTAAGTTTGCAGTCGAATCTCTCCCGGTTCGGGAGCAGGGTTCATGAAGGCGCCCTGTCCACCACCGCCGCTCTGGTGCTCGGGAATGAAAAAGTTCCCTGCGAGCGAACGGACCCGATCGAGATTGAAAGCGGTTGTCTGCTGGCGATGGACGGGATCTGCGGCAAACATCGGATAGGCGTCATGCGCATAGACGTCGAGATCCTGGCCGAAAAACCCCCGATAGTCGATGTCAGCAAAGGTCCCGTTGTGGAGGATCCACCATGCGGGGTTCGCGTTCCTCAGGATCGCGATCTGCTCGTGCTGAAAAACGGTGACGGCGTAGTTGAGAAACCGCTTGTATTCGAGCCAGTGGGTCGGATGGGGCGGAGCGGGGGCCGCTTTTCGCGGTAACGGGATCTGCTCGAACGTCGTGTAGCTCTGGCTCCAGAAGGCATTTCCCCAGCTGTCGTTGAGGGCCTCGATACTGCCTTCGTAGCGGGCCTCCAGATACCTCCGGAATCCCTCCGTCGCACTCGCGCTGTAGGTTTCGGAAAAATGACAATGAAACTCGTTGTCCGTCTGCCACCCGACGACATGTGGATGGGCACGGAAACGGACGGCCATCGCCTCGGTGATCCTGCGCGAATAGCGACGGAAAAGCTCATTGCAGTGGCAGGCATGTTGACGGCTGCCATGCTGCATGCGCCGATCATCGGCATCTACACGAAGAATCTCGGGGTGCTCATGCGTGAGCCATGCCGGCGGCGTGGCCGTCGGGGTGCACAGCATCGTCTGGATGCCCATTTCTCCGAGGCGATCGATAGCCGATTCCAGCCAGTCAAAGGCGAACTCTCCTTCCACCGGCTCCATCCGGTCCCAGGCAAACTCCGCCATCCGTACCAGATTGAACCCCGCTTGTTGCATCAGAAGGGCATCCTCACGCATCTCCGCCTCCGTCCAGTGCTCGGGATAATAGGGGGCTCCGAAATAAAAGCGATTGAGAGGAAACGGCCTCCGGTGGGATAAGTCCCGGTTGCCCGTGGGCTGCCCGAGTGCAAGGAGTGGATCACGCATGCGCTGGAAACTGAAGCCGTCCGGAGGGTGGGCGAAGGATAAAAAATTCGCAACGTCAGGCCCTCCTTGATCAGTGCCTCCGGGCTCGACGGGCGGAGAGTGACAAGCGCACAGCCAACGGTCGGGTGTAACAAGCCCCCTCGCTGGTCGAGCTGTCACCCGGTTCGGAAGTGAGACGAGGCACCGACCCGACAGCGGGCGTGCCACACCTGTGGCGTCGTCGAAATCCGGGGCCAGAATGGAGCCTCATTTCAGATTGACCTCTGCGCATTTGAGATTGTGTCTTATTTGCAACGGACCGAGATGGCAAGAGGCCAACCCTCCCTCCGGCACTCGTAAACAAGCCATGGCACGGTCGAGAAGAGCGTTCTGGATTAAACAGTTCTACACCTGGCATTGGGTGAGCAGCGCACTCTGCCTGTTCTCCATGCTGCTTTTTGCGTTCACTGGGATCACGCTCAATCACGCCGGGCAGATTCGCAGCGCAAGCGAGGTCGTCGAAAGGCAGGTAATCCTGCCGTCCGGGCTTCTTCAGCAGCTGACGTCGGGCTCCGGAGAGCGCGGGAGCTCTGCACGCGGTGAGGCATTGCCTCGGGAGATTCGGCACTGGTTGGAGGCCGAACTGGACGTGTCGCTGGGCGGACGCCGGGCGGAGTGGTCCGACTATGAAATCTACGTCGGCATGCCGCGGCCGGGTGGCGACGCTTGGCTGAGCATCGATCGCGAAACGGGCGAGGTGCTTTTCGAGGATGCCGACCGCGGCCTCATCGCATACATAAACGACCTGCACAAGGGCCGCAATACCGGCACGGTCTGGATGTGGTTTCTCGATATCTTCTCGGTCGCGGCCATCCTCTTCTGTCTCACCGGTCTGGGACTCCTTCTTGTGCATGCGCGGCGTCGGCCGATGACTTGGCCGGTGGTGCTCTCCGGCATCGCGCTCCCGGTCCTGCTCGCACTCGTTTTTGTCGCTCATTGACCTGATCATGAATAAACTGGGCTCACTCCTGATCACCGGTGTCCTTGCGCAAGCGGGGGTCGCCGCTGCCGCCGACTTCCGGCTCTCCATTGAAATCCCACGTCTCGACGTGGCGGAGTATCATCGTCCTTACGTAGCGGTTTGGATCGAACATCCGGATCACCGTTTCGCGGCCAATCTCGCCGTGTGGTACGACACTGGACTGGCCAACAACGAGGGCGAGACCTGGCTCAAGGATCTGCGCCAGTGGTGGCGTCGGAGTGGACGCAGTCTCGACATGCCGGTCGATGGGGTGAGCGGCCCGACCCGCCCGCCGGGAACTCACCGCGTTGAAATCGCAGCGGACGATTCTGTTCTCGCAGGCTTTGCGGCAGGCGAATACGTGCTCGTGGTGGAAGCCTCGCGTGAGGTCGGTGGCCGTGAACTCCTGAAAATTCCCTTTACCTGGGGCGAGCAGCCCGTCGAGGCCGACGTCGAGGGCGACTCCGAACTCGGTCGTATCCATCTCAGTATTCAATAATATGAAACGCACACGCAATTCGCTCCGTCTCTCCCTCATCACCGCCGTCATCCTGGCGCTGCCGACCAGTGTTTTGGCCCACCGCATCTGGATCGTTCCCTCGACCACGGTCCTCTCGGGAGAGGGACCGTGGATCACGGTCGATGCCGCCATCTCCAACGACCTCTTCTTTCCGAATCATCATGCCGTCGCCCTGTCCGGAATTACCGTCACCGGACCGGACGGAGCGTCAGTGCCAATGCAGCACACCAGCGAGGGGGAGATCCGCTCCACCTTCGAACTCCAGCTGGAGCAGGAGGGAACCTACCGGATCGCCCAGGTTCGAGATGGGTACTTTGCGACCTGGACGGAGGATGGCGAGCGGCGGCGCTGGCGGGGCAGTCGTGAGGAACTGAAGGAGTCGGACTTGCCGCAGAAGCTGGGTTTTCGCGCGATGGCACGAGCCGGACGAGTGGAGAGCTTTGTGACGTTGGGGACTCCGAGCACAGAAATATTCGAGCCCGTCGGCGCGGGGCTCGAGCTTGTCCCGGAGACGCATCCGAATGACCTATTCTCGGGCGAGACGGCTCGCTTCAGGCTGCTGCTCAACGGACACCCGGCTGCCGGCGTCCTGGTCACTGCCATCCGCGGGCAGGATCGCTATCGCGACCGTGTCGATGCGATCGAGGTGACGACGGATGCCGAGGGCGGCTTCGAGCTGCAGTGGCCGGAGCCGGGGCGCTATTGGCTGCATGCGGAGACCGAAACCGAGGCAGCCGCCGGCGACTTCGACTTTCCCGTCAGCGCTGCGGCGAGCTATACCGCCGTGCTGGAGGTCTTGCCCTACTGAGCCGACGCTTCGAGCGATCAACGGCCTGGCGGGGCGGCTGATCCGGTGAGGTGCTGACTCTCGGTGGACTGGGAGAAATGGCGGTCAGGTTCCCGGCATGCTGAACTCAAATCGAATCCATGAGCGGCGGGTCTGGCTGCCGCGACAGATCGATCGGCGCACATTGAAGCTCGCCGGCTCCGCTCTCCCGCTGTCCCGGCTTTCGGGCGAGACCATGGGCACGACTTGGTCGGCCACGCTGGTGCTGCCGTCAACGGTTCAGCTGGGAAGGGTCGAAGCCGCGATCAGGGAGGCGTTCGAGCGGGTCATCCAACAGATGAGCCCATGGCTCGCGAACTCCGAGCTCAACCGCTTCAACCATGCGGAAGCCGGCACATGGCATCGGCTGTCATCCGAGTTCATGGAAGTGATGGAGCGGTCGCTCACGGTCGCCCGTGAGACTGGAGGCGTTTACAATCCTGCCGTCGGACGGGCCGTGGATCTCCTTGGCTTCGGTCCCACCAAGGACGGGGGAAGCGAACCCGACGCCCGCGCCTTGTGTGAGGCGATCGGTTCAGCGACATGGTCGCGGATCGAATGGAATCGGGAAAGTAGCCGCGCGCTGCAGCCGGGTGGAGTTCAGCTCGATCTCGGATCGATTGCGAAAGGGTTCGCGGTTGATCTCGCGGCGCGCAGAACGCTCGCCGAGGGGGTTGAAGGGTTTCTTCTCGAAGTGGGTGGAGAGGTGTGTGCGCGGGGGTGCAAGCCGGATGGGCAACCGTGGTGGTGTCGCTTGGACGGCAGGGCGACGATGTTGGAATATTCAGCTTCTGAACCCGTCCTGGCCCTCTGCGATAGTTCCCTCGCCGCGTCCGGGAACAGCGTCCGTCGCCGGAGGTTTCAGAACCGTTGGTATGGGCACATCCTCGACGGGACCTGTGGACCTCTCGATTGCGGCAAACTGGAAACGGTCTTCGTGCTGCACAAGGATTGTGTCACGGCTGATGCCTACGCCACGGCTCTTTTTGCGCTTGGATGGGAGCAGGGATTCGGGTTTGCGACAGATCGCGGTCTCACCGCACTCTTCATCGGGCGCGATGGTGATCTGCTGGTGGAACGGGCCACTCCGGCCTGGGACGCATGCATGGAAGAGGAATGACCCCAGGGCGACGTCAACCTCGCCGCTCCCTTCGGAGAGGAAGGGGAGGCGTTGAACGGTCGCACGGGCTCAGTCGGTATCTGCCGGAACGGTCTCGGGTGCCTGGTCACCGATCAGCGCGAGGTTCTGGATCGCGGTCAGGCCGAATTGGGAAACACCGTTTGTCGAGACGCGTGTCTCCGAGATCGGGTTCAGGACGAGGGGCGGTTCCACACGCAGGAGTGGATAGGGCTGATCCATGATGGAGGGGCCGGCGGATGCGCCGAAGAACTCGTTCCAGGCGCGGTTGGCGAGGGCGGCATCGTCGCGTATCCAGGCGGCGTAGGCCGTCATGCGTGAATGTGCCTGGCCGAGGTTCAGGTTGCGGTTATAGGGCCTCCCGATGATCCTTTCCTTCTCTTTTGGCGATGCGTTGAAGAAGCGACCATACTGCACAAACGCATCCACATAACCCGGCACGTCGAGAAGCTGAATGAGCTCGGCATTGATCTCGACCCCGCCAAACACCATCGCGAGATGGGAGCCCGAAACACCATCGCCGACACGGTAGAAGCGTCCCGTCCCGGGATCGTAGCCAGTGCCGCTGGTGAGGAGGCCGTGTTCCATCTCGCCGATACTGCGCATCGCCTCGAGCAGGCGATCCCGGTATTCCGGCTCGCCCGTGCGTTCCCATTCGGTGAGCCAGGCGGCGGCGACTGAGTTCCAGTCGGTTCCCAGGTTCAGCATCATCGAATATGGCTTGCCTTCGAGGTCAGGCTTCGAGCGGTTGACCTTGCGGCCGGGAGGCACGTCGAGCAGGCGTTTCTCGGCGCCCAGCACTGCGCGCATGAGGTCTCCCGTTCGTTCATCGGCGGTGATGAAATAGAAGAAGCGGCGGTTCGCGGGCGTGCTGATGCGAAGCTGTTTCGCACTGTCGCCCCAGTGGAGGACATTGTGGCGGGTGCCGAGCCCGGCGAAGCGGCCCATGTGGTAGACATCGACCTCCCCGGTATGACGGGTCATCGCTTCGGCCATCCGGAAAACGTCCGCCTGTCCGGTGCGCAGGAAGGTGTACCAGAGCCAGATATCAGGCGAAAGTTCCGAGTTTGCCCAAGCGAATCCACCGACATCGTAGCGCCAGACATGGCGATCGTAGTCATAACTGTGCATGACGTCA
>CAZVQJ010000073.1:0-12470 GCA_964629165.1 uncultured Puniceicoccaceae bacterium | reverse complement strand
GTCAGCTGGCTCATCGCACACTGATAGATCCAGTGTGTGATGAGGGTGCCCTGCGAGCGTTCGGGCTGATAGGGAGTGTAGGCTGTTGTCAGGTTTCGGATCCCTGAGACAAAGGGAACGATGTCCGGCACCGTAAAGTTGGGCAGACCATCGCCGATGAACGAGGGCCTCACCGGGTTCTTTGCGGCGAGATCGAGGAGACGGCTCTGCAGGCTGGCGTAATCCAGTTCGGCCGGCAGATCGGGTGCTTCCGTGAACCGGACCTCTGCGGGGATGTGCGCAAAGAGATCGCCCAAGGTGGTCGCCCCCACCGTTTTCAGCATGCTGGCGATCTCTTCTTCGGTCGCGGAAATGTAGTGCCTCTTGAGCTCGCGCGGCAGGCTCGCAGGGTCAAAATCGAGGGGATAGGCGGATGAGGCCGAATGATCCATGCGGCTACCATGGGATTGCGCCTTCACCCGTCAATGCGCTGATCACGTCGGCGAAGGGAAGTTCACATCCGGCTTGCCAGGATGTTCCCCGCATTCCGATTGTTCGGGCAATGGGTGCGGAATTGCAGAGGTTCGCGGAGGTCCGGGATTACCTTTACGGCTTGAAAAGCCACGGGGCCAAATACGGGATCGACCGCATGTGGCTGCTCGTCGAGCGCCTCGGGCACCCGGAGCGTGCCTATCCTGTCGTCCATATCGCCGGGACCAACGGCAAGGGCTCGACCGTTGCCATGATGGAATCGATCTTCCGGGCGGCCGGATACCGAACCGGCATGTTCACCTCGCCGCATCTCGTCTATCAGGGAGAACGCGTGCAGGTAAACCGGGAGATTCTGCCGCACCGCGAGATTATCCGTCACACCAATGCGCTGCGTCCGGTCGCGGAAGCGATGGCGTCGGTCGATCCAGACGACCACCCGAGCTTTTTCGAGTTCATGACGGCAATTGCTTTTCTGCGGTTTGCGGAGGAGAGGGTGGACGTGGGGTTGATCGAGACCGGTCTGGGTGGCCGGCTGGATGCGACCAACGTGGTGCAGCCCGCGCTTTGCGTGATCACATCGATCGGCCTCGATCACACGGAGTTTCTCGGAAATTCACTGGGGGAGATCGCGGCGGAGAAAGCCGGCATTTTCAAGCCGGGCGTCCCGGTCGTCCTCGGGCGTCTGCCGCCGGAGGCGGAGGCGGTCATCCGTGAACGGGCGGCAGCGCTTCACTGCCCGGTGGTGACTGTGGTGGAACGTTTTGGAAACGATCTTTCCCGTTATCCGCAGTCCCGGCTCGAGGGAGACTATCAGCGGGTCAACGCGGCGACGGCGATTCTCGCTTCGGAAGTCCTCGCCGACCGGCTGCCGACCTCGCCGGAGGCGCAGGCGGCAGGACTCGAATCCGTGCAATGGGCGGGACGCTGGGACCGCCGATCGCTCGATGGCCGAAGCCTCATCCTTGACGCCACTCACAACGTCGAAGGATCGGGCTACCTCCGGCAGAACCTTGCGCAGTTGGTGAAGGATGAGGGCGGCCGCCGCCCGATTGTGGTCACGGGAACGCTGGGAGCCAGCCGGGCGGAGGCACTCCTTGGCGCGGTCTGCGACTTCAGCAGAGAGATCTATCTGCTTCGACCCAAGCAACCCCGCGCCTGTTCGTTTGAGGAACTGGAGGGAGCGGTGCCGGAAGGATTCACGGGCTCCGTCCGCCGGGCCGTGATTGAAGATCTATTTCCCGCGCCGGGGAAAACGACCCTCGGGGAGCCGGGAGAGACGATCGTCGCGACGGGTTCCATCTATCTCATCGGAGAGATCGTCGAGGCCTTGTTTTCGCCGCATCCGGTGGGCGAGAGCGTGCTGCAGGATTGAGCGGACGATCGCTCGAGCATGCGGGAGAGGTGCGATTGTTCCGGACCGACCTCGGAAAGGTGCAGCGCGCGGCGAAAGTTTTCGGCAGCTTCCCGGTGGTTGCCAAGCTGGTGATGCATCTCCCCGACAACTGCGTGGAGGAGGTAGTGGGATTCCAGGCGCTCCCGGTGGGGGATCGCCGCAATCGCGTCGAGCGCGGCTTGCCCGCCGGAGACGTGTGCGACCGCCACCGCCCGGTTCAAGGCAACAATGGGGGAAGGATTGAGCGCCTGGAGTTCATCGTAGAGACGGACGATTCGCGGCCAGTCAGTCGATGCGTAGTCGGGTGCGGAACAGTGGCAGGCGGCAATGCCGGCCTCGAGATGATACTCGCTGATTTCATCGCCATGGGCGGACTGCGCGAGGTGCATCAACCCCTGCTCGATGAGGATAGGATTCCATTGGCGGCGGTCCTGGTCATGGAGGCGAAGGATGTCGCCGTGGCGATCGAGCCGGGAGGGGAATCGGGCACTGCTCAGGAGCATGAGGGCGAGGAGTGCGTGGCTCCGGGGAGTGCGCCCGACAGGGTGTTCGACAAGGAGGGCGGTGAGCCGGATTGCCTCCTGGCAGAGCTCTTCGCGCAGAAGCTGTTCCCCGGTGGACGCCTTGTAGCCCTCGTTGAACAGGAGGTAGAGTGTCGCGAGCACCCGGTCGAGCCGTTCCGCGAGATCGTTGCCCTGCGGAAATTCGAAACCGACGTTGGCCTGCCGGATACGCTGTTTCGTCCGGGTAAGCTGTTTGGCAATGGCGGCCTCGGAGGAGAAAAACGCCCGCGCAATCTCGGCGGGACTGAAACCGCAGAGCACCTTGAGGGCGAGCACGACCTGGGCATCCGCTGAAACCACCGGATGGCAGCAGACAAACATGAGACGAAGCGAATCGTCCCGGATCTCCATTTCTCCGTCGGAGCCGGGGGGTGCGCCACCGGTGCTCGCTGTCTGCTCGAGATGTGTGATGACGGCTGGCTGCTTTTCACTGGCCATGCGGCGGTGACGAAGAGCATCGCGCGCCAGGTTCTTGGCGACGCTCGTAATCCAGGCAGACGGGTTGGCGGGATAGCCCCCGATCGACCAGACGCGGAGCGCCCGTAAGAGGGCTTCCTGTGTGACGTCCTCGACGAGGGAGAGATTCCTCGGGCCCAGCATCCGGGTGAGGGTGCCGTGCAAGCGCCCGGACTCGTGCCGGAAAAAATGCTCCACCAGCTCCCTCGTGTGGTCGTCCGGTGGATTGGCGGCCACAGAATCGGCGGTCGTCCGCTCTGGAAGAGGTCGTCGCACGCGGGCCGAATTACGCGGTGACCGCATCCCGAGCCGCCTGATCGTGCTTCTGCGCCTTGGCGACGTGGCAGCAATCGGCGACGGGCCGCACTTCGACTTGCATGCCGTAGGCGAGGCCGGGGCACTGGCGCGCGATCGTGGTCGCTTCGTCGATGTCTTTCACGCTGAGAAGAAAAAAACCGCCGACGGCCTCCTTTGATTCCGCGAAAGGACCGTCCACGATCCGTTCGCCGCGGGGACCGGAAACGGTGCGACCTTCAGGTTCAAGGGGCCGCCCATCCTGAAGTTTTCCCTGCGCGGCGAGGCCGTCAAACCAGGCGTTCCAGCGGGTGACAAACTGTTGCCGATCTTCGGCGGACATCGCCTCGTAGTTCTCGAGGGAGGAGTCGCGGAAAATGAGGAGATAGGGGGAGGTGGCTGTATCCATAATCGTTTGTTTTTTCAGATTTCGACCAACGGGTCTGCACAGATACTACGATTCGACCGCGTTCGGAAGGACAGGTGGCGACTTTTTTAGACGGAGCCTTCGGTATACCGTCCTTCACCGGGACACCGCGAAGAAAAAAACCGCTCGGGTGTCCGAAAGAGCTCGATTCGATCGTAGAATGATTGCGGGCCAGTCCGGATGCGGGCATCTCGTTTCCCCGAGAAACCACCATCGGAACCAAAAATTGCTTATGACAACCAGTCACCTCAGAGAGCCGCGCGTCGTATCGCGTGACGAGTGGCGGCAGGCCCGGCAGGACCTGCTGCGAAAAGAAAAGGAACTGACCCGCCAGATCGATGCGGTGAATGCGGCCAGGCGCGCCCTCCCATGGGTGAGGGTGGAGAAGGAATATCTCTTCCAAACCCCCGATGGCCGGAAAACGTTGCGTGACCTCTTCGCCGGCCGCAGTCAGCTGATCATCTACCATTTCATGTTCGGTCCCGGATGGAAAGAGGGCTGTGACGGCTGCTCATTCCTCGCCGACCATTTTGATGGGGTGAACCTCCACCTCGCGCATCACGATGTCACCTTGCTCGCGGTCTCGCGCGCCCCGCTCGAAGAGTTTCTTCCGTTCAAGAAGCGCATGGGCTGGCGATTCGAGTGGGTGTCTTCAAATCCTTCAGACTTCAATCGCGACTTCGATGTCACGCACACAAAGGCAGACATCTTGGAGGGCAATGCCTTCTACAATTACGAACGACTGGAGGATCCGGAGGATGCGGGTGAGTCGCACGGGATCAGTGTGTTCTGCAAGGACGCGGCTGGGGGCATCTATCACACCTATTCATCCTATGCCCGCGGTGGCGACCTTCTGATCGGGGTGCACAATTTTCTCGATTTGACGCCGAAGGGGCGCAACGAGGGCAGCACGATGGACTGGGTACGGTTGCACGATCTGTATGAAGGGGAAAACGGATGAAGAGGGCCTTGGGGTGTTGTGGGGCGGTTCGCGATCAGCCCGCGACGGGGAAACGCGGCTCGCGACCAGCCTGGATGGCAGCGTGGGTTCTCCCGGGCGCAACGCTGGTGCTGCTGCCAAAATGCCCACTGTGCCTTGCCGCGTATATCGCCTTCGCGACCGGCATCGGCGTCTCGCTTGAAACGGCGTCATCGCTTCGCACCGCGCTGATCGGGATCTGCACAGCATCTCTCGTTTTCCTCTCGGTCAAACTGCTTTTCACATGCTCCGCGTATTTTCGCGGAGCTTTGACAACCTCCAAGGAGACTTCCACATGACACCATACTCCATCCCCACCATTCCTTTCCCCGAACCGACTTCCGGAATCCCTGCGGTCGTCGATCGGGAAACTTGGCTCTCAGCCCGGCGGCTTTTGCTGACGGAGGAGAAGGCGGTTACTCGTGCACACGACGCGCTGAACGCGCAGCGCCGTCGGCTCCCGATGGTCAAAATCGAGAAACGTTACGTGTTCAAAGGTCCAAATGGTCAGCTGGACCTCGAGGGCCTGTTCAAAGGCCGCCGCCAGCTCTACATCCATCACTTCATGTGGATCGATGAGAACGATAGTCCGTGCGTCGGTTGCACGGCGGCTGCCGATATGAACTTCACGAAACCGCACCTCGCGCAACTTCATCGCCGGGACGTCACGTTCGCGGCGGTCGCCCGTGCGCCGTATGCCAAAATTGCCGCCCTGAAGGAGAGCCGCGGATGGAGTTTTCCGTTCTACTCGTCGGCCAACAGTGATTTTAACCATGACTTCGGTGTCACGCTGGATGCCGGGCGGGGCCCGATCGAATACAACTATCGGAGCGAAAGCGAGCTGCGGGACGCAGGTTTTCCTGCTCATGAGCTGCGCGGCGACATGCCCGGAAACAGCGTCTTCCTGCGCGCGGGCGATGAAGTGTATCACACTTATTCAGCGTATGCGCGCGGACTGGACCTGCTCTTTGCCCCCCACAACTTTCTCGATCTCACGCCGTATGGAAGGCAGGAGGAATGGGAGGACTCGCCCCCAGGCTGGCCCAAACACGCGCTCTACGGCCCCGACGTGGAACCGAACCGGAACCCTCAGAATCAAGGAATCAACCATGCCTGAATATGTAGATGGATTTGTGCTTCCTCTCCCGAAAGCGAAGGTGGAGGCGTATCGGGCAATCGCAGAGAAGGCCTCGAAGATATGGCTCGATCATGGAGCACTCGAGTACCGCGAGTGCGTGGGCGATGATCTGGCGGTCGAATTTGGCACGTCCTTTCCGACGCGGTTGAACGCAACGAGCGAAGAAACGGTTGTCTTTGCATGGATCGTTTACGAGTCGCGGGAACACCGCGACGAGGTCAACGCGAAGGTGATGAAGGATCCGCGGATGGCGGAAGCAGGCGGGCCCGATGAGATGCCCTTTGACTGCTCGCGTATGCTCTACGGTGGATTTCGCACGATCGTCGCGTGCGGAAAGGACACCTAGGCACTCCGCGGAGAGAATTGCGCTGGACGCCTTCGTGCCCTAGTTGGAAAGCATGAAAGGCCTCTCGATATTCTGTATCCTCTGCACCCTCGGACTCGTCGCCTGTCAGCAATCAGGCCCCGGAAGCGTTCTCCGTGCCCCTGGCGGTGGAACCGGATCGCTTCCACCCCCGCCGGTTGAATCTGATTCGGGTTCACCCACGGGCACGGGGAGTCCAATTGTGTTGATGGCCGATGCGCAGGCAATCAGCGCAGATCAGGAGGTAACCCTGCGTCTGCGGAATCTGGGCGAGGAATCGGCGCAATACGGGCGGCCGGTTGTGGTCGAACGTTGGAACGGATCACTCTGGGTGGAGACAGAGGCATCGAGCCAGATGATGTGGACGATGGAACTGCGGGCCCTCGGTCCGGGAGAGACGGGGGAGGCGCAACGCTGGCCGTTCTTCCCGAAGGCACCTCCGGAGCCTGGCTGGTACCGCTTCACCAAGATCGTCCATCTTGGCAACCGCGCAGATGCCACCGTCACGCGGATGGTCCGGGCCCGTGTCGAAGTCACCAACGATGTGGGATCGCGGAACTGATCAGGATCGCTCTCCGGGCGGTTCGCTGGCGTGCGTATCAGCTCAGGAGGCTGGAGCTGCGGGGACGTTCCAGGCGTGTTCGCCACGCAGGAGGCGGGCAAGATCGGTCTTACCGTGTTTCGCCCGCGCCTCGGTCATTTGCTTCTCGACCCCTTCGTCGTAAATCGGGCGTTCCACGGCCCGAAGAACACCCGCAACGGTGGGGAAGGAGGGCTGGTCCAGTTGTGCGAGGAGGGACGTGTAGACGAGGTCGGCTTCGCGCGGTTGATGGACGAGGAGATCCTCTTCGGTCACGCCGTTTTGCCCGATCGTGACGACCTCCGGCTTCAGCGAACGACTCACGCGGATTCCCTTTTCCTTCGCGGCGCCGAAACGCAGGGGCTGGTCTTCTTCAAGCAGAAGGAGGTTTTCATCGCGGTTTTGGCGACCATAGACGGGATCCCATGTCTTGTCGTTGAAGATCACGCAGTTCTGCAGGATCTCGACAAAACTCAGTCCCTTGTGGGCATGAGCTGCCTTGAAGGTTTCGACCATGTGTTTGACATTGTTGTCGAGGGTGCGGGCGATGAAACTGGTGTCGGCACCGAGGGCGAAACGCACGGGATTGATCGGCCGGTCGATGGAGCCCATCGGCGTGGATTTGGTGCGCGTACCCTCTTGGGAAGTGGGACTGTATTGGCCTTTGGTGAGCCCGTAGATGCGATTGTTGAAGAGGAGAACATTTACATTCACGTTCCGCCGCATGAGGTGCAGGAGGTGATTCCCGCCGATCGAAAGGCCGTCACCATCGCCCGTAATGATCCACACGGAGAGCTCCGGATTGGCGATCTTCACACCGGTTGCCACGGCCGGGGCACGGCCATGGATGGTGTGAAACCCGTAGGTATTCATGTAGTAAGGAAAGCGGCTTGAGCATCCGATCCCGGAGATCACGACAAACTTCTCCCGCGGAATGCCGAGTTCCGGAAGCGTCCGCTGGAGAGCATTGAGAATCGCGTAGTCGCCGCAACCCGGACACCAGCGCACGTCATTCTCGGTGACGAAATCCCGTTTCGTAAGCGGGGCGGGGGCAGAGAGAGTATCGATGGACATGGTGAGCGGGGTCAGGTGGTAAGAGTTTCGACGATGCGGTTCTTCATGTCCTGCACGCGAAATGGACGGCCTTGGAGCTTGTTGTAACTAAGAACGGATACGCCGTAGTGGGCGCGCAAGAGGAGCGAGAGTTGGCCGAGATTGAGTTCCGGCACGAGGATTCTGGCGAAGCGGCCGAGAATCTCTCCGAGGTCGCGAGGAAGTGGATTGAGGTGACGAAGGTGAAGGCTGCTCACGGAGTAACCTTCTTTCCGAAGGCTGTCGACGGCGGCGGTGAGCGCGCCATAGGTGCCGCCCCAGCCGACAACGAGCAGTTCGCCGGAGGGGTTCCCGTTGATTTCGGTCGGCGGCAGGCTTTCCGCGATGGAGGCCACCTTGCGGGCGCGCAGGGCGCTCATCTTCTCATGGTTTTCGGCGTCGTAGGAGACGCTTCCGGACTCGTCCTTTTCAAGCCCCCCAATGCGGTGCTCGAGTCCGGGTTGGCCGGGGATCGCCTGGGTGCGGGCAAGCGTCTTGTCGTTCCGCGCGAAAGTGACATAGGGGGCATTCTCCGGGGCGAAGGGAATCCGCAGGTCCGGAAAGGTCGCCGGATCCGGGACCGGCCATGGCTCCGAACCATTTGCGAGGTAGAGATCGCTCAGGAGGATCACCGGCGTGCTGTAGGTCAGCGCGATGCGGATGGCCTCCATCGCGGTGTCAAAGCAATCGCTGGGTGATCGAGCCGCGAGGACCGGGAGCGGGCTTTCGCCGTGGCGTCCGTAGAGAGCCAGGAGGAGATCCGCCTGTTCGGTCTTGGTCGGCAGGCCGGTGCTCGGCCCCCCGCGCTGCACATCGATGATGATCAGCGGCAACTCGACCGAACCAGCCAGGCCCATGAACTCGGATTTCAGACAGATTCCCGGACCGCTTGTCGCGGTCACGCCGATGCTGCCGGCGTAGCTGGCGCCGAGGGCCACGCCAATGGCGGCGATCTCGTCCTCCGCCTGGACCGTCTTCACTCCAAAATGTTTGTGCGCGGCGAGTTGTTCGAGGATCGAGGAGGCGGGGGTGATCGGATAGCCGGAGTAGAAAAGGGGTCGTTCCGCCTGATGCGCCCCGGCGATAAGGCCGAGGACAAGCGCTTCGTTTCCAGCGATCTTCCGATAGGTTCCCGGTGCGACCGCTGCCTGTGAGACCTGGTAACGGTTGCGAGAAGTTTCCGTCGTGTCGCCAAAGAAGTAGCCAGCCTTGAGCACCTTCACATTTGCATCGGCGACCTCCGGCTTTCGGCTGCGCCACTTGTTCTCGATGAAAGTAAGCGTCGCCTCGAGAGGGCGGCCATAGACCCAGTAGACAAATCCGAGGGCAAAGAAGTTCCGGCACCGCAATTTATCCCGCTGGCTCATCTCCACATCGGCGAGGGCATCGATCGTGAGTCGGTTGAGATCGATCCGGATCACTTCATACCGGCGGGCGAGAGCCGGTTCATCGAGGGGATTTGCGGTGTATCCTGCGAGTTTCAGATTCGCCTCTGTGAAGGCGGCCGTATTGACGACGAGGAGCCCTCCTTCGACCAGTTCGCCGAGGTTTGTCTGTAGCGCGGCCGGGTTCATCGCGACGAGTGCATCCGGGGCGTCGCCGGGTGTCAGCACGCGGGTGCTTCCAAACTGGATCTGAAAGCCGGAGACACCGGGGAGACTGCCTGCGGGGGCGCGGATCTCCGCGGGGAAGTCCGGAAGCGTGCTGATGTCGTTGCCCGCGAGGGCGCTACTATCGGTGAACTGTTCGCCGACGGTCTGCATGCCGTCACCGGAATCACCGGCAAATCGGATCACGACGGCGTCGACTTCCTTCAAAGGGGCTGATTGCGCCATAAGGAGAGATTATAGAGGGCAGGAGGAAAAGTCCGGATATACTCGCTTGCTGCCATTGCCGTCAATCCCGGCTGGCACCGCATCCTGCAAGTTTATGGAGGGATCGTGGCGGGAGGGATCAAACCGCCGTATCGGCCCGGTAGAATCGGGACACCCGACGAGTGATGGCACAAAAGGCTTCCCACGGGATCTGGTGGCTGAGGACGGCAAAATCGGTCGCCGAGATGCCGACCCCATCCTGCGAACCAATGATGGTCGCGACATCGCCGGGAACGGCGTCAGGGACTCCGGTGAGATCGATGATGGTCTGGTCCATCGTGACCCGTCCGAGAATCGGGCAGGCCTGACCATGGATGAGGACGCGCCCACAGTTGCTCAAAGCGGTCGGAATACCGTCGCCATATCCGGCCGCGAGGACGCCGATGCGTGTGTCGGAGGGAAGCGCGTGGGTTCGCCCGTAGCTGATCGAGGTCCCGGCAGGGAGGTTCTTGATCAACGAGAGCCGCGTGTGGAAGGTCAGGACCGGCGCCACCTCCACCCGGGCAAGGAGCGAGCTGGGGTGGGGCCGAACGCCAAACTGGAGAAGCCCGACGCGGGCACCGTTGAAGGGACCCTCTTCGGCGAAGCTGTCGAGACCCGCGCTGTTATCGGCGTGGATCAGGCGTGGCTGGTCGTCCCACCCGGGGAAGGCATCGAGGGTGCGAAGAAACACGTTCCTTTGGTGGGCGGTGAACGCCCGGTCCGAATCGGAGGCGGCAAAGTGTGTGTAGAAGCCGCTCAATTCGAGGTGCGGGGCCTCGCGGATGCGCGCATAAACGGCTGCGGCCTGGGGATGCCAGACACCGAGGCGACCCATCCCGGTGTCGATCTTGAGATGAACCTGGAGTGTGCGGTCGGCTCGTCGGGCGGCCGCTTCCAGACGATCGACTTCCTCGAGGCTCGAGATCGTCGGCATCACCTCGAGCTCGACCGCATGGGCTTCTTCTCCCGGGAGAAGGGCGCTCAGGACGAGAATGGGCCAGCCGCGACCGACTTCGCGGATGGCCGCTGCCTCGACCAGGTTGGCGACGGCGAAGACATCGACGCCCGCCCGCATGAGGCGGCCGACGATCGGCTCGAGCCCGTGGCCGTAGGCATCCGCCTTGACCACGGCGACGTAGCTGAGATGGGTGGGCAGGCTGGCCCGCACTTGAGCCACGTTCAGCTCGAGGCGGCCGAGGTCGATTTCGACCCAGGCTCGAATGTGCGGAGGAATGCGCATCACAGATGGACGTTGGGGACGAAAATGGGTGACTGGGTCAGCGGTGGCGCCGGGCATCCCATTCTTTGAACCGGGATGGTGCCGGCAAGTAAAGCACCGGTTCCTCTACGGGTTTCGCCCATAGGGTCGAAAGAAGCTCGGGGAGCCGCTTCAGGGAAAAATCGTGTCGAACCGTCTCGACGGGGGGCGCCTGAAAACTATGGCGGCCGGAGGGCAGGCAATAGACACGGCCGCGCAGGGCGGAAATCTCCTCATCGGTGCCCACCCGGAGCGGACCGACCTCACCTCCACTGGTGGAAAGGAGGTGCCAGCTGCCTCGCCGGAACCCGCTGATGAGATGGAACTCCCGTTCCCCGGTCGTCTTCTGGTGGAGCTGCGCATGGAGCACGAGACCGTGAAACTGGAAGCATTCCCAGTGGGCGTTCGCGGGCATCTGGCGCCACGTCAGAAGGGCCATCAGGCTCAGGCGCAGACCCAGAATCGAGCCGGGACCTACGCCAAAAGCAATGTTCCGGATGTCGGGCAGCGCCCGTGAACTCTTCTCAAGGACCGAGGACACCGCGCTGAAGATGGTTTCGAGCACCTCGCCCTCGTGTTCCTCGAAGGCGCTCCATTCGCCCCTTTCGAGCAGCCCGACCTGGGTGCGGGCAGTGGCGGCGTCGATGACGAGGGTGGGACCCTGCGCCAGCACATCGGGTGGAGGGGCCATCGTCAGGCGTAGCGCCGGCGCAGGTTGGTGGGTAGAATGCCGAGCTCTTCGCGGTACTTGGCAACCGTCCGCCGGGCGATCGTGACACCTTCCTTGGCAAGAATCTCGACAACTTTCTGGTCGCTCAACGGTTTGCTGGGCTCTTCTTCTCCAATGATCTTTGCGATCCGCTCCTTCACCGAGGTGTTCGAGAGGGCCCGACCATTGTCACCGGTGTAGCCCGGCGTGAAAAAGTACTTCATCTCGAAGGTGCCGTGCGGCGTGCGCATGTATTTATTCGCGATCGCACGGCTCACGGTCGTTTCGTGGACGCCGACGCGCTCGGCGATCTGGTTCATCGTGAGCGGCCGGAGGCGGGAGCTGCCGTATTCAAAAAAGTCCTTCTGGAAGTCGAGGATCTCCCGCGAGATCCGTTCGATCGTCTGTTGGCGCTGCTCAATGGCATTGATGAGAAACTTGCCGCTGCGAAATTTCTCCTGGAGGTATTCGCGGTCCTTTCCCCGGAGGACGCCTTTTGCGAGCATTTCCTTGTACGAGTTGGAGATGCGCAGGCGGGGCACATAGTCGTTGTGCAGCTCGATCTGCCAGTTGTCATGCTCGTCCTGATACACCGTCACGTCCGGTTCGACGACGCGGTTGGTGTCCTCTCCAAAGCGGCGCCCAGGAGCGGGATCGAGACGCGCGATCTCCTGCACGGCCCGCTGGATATCTTCCGAAGTGACGCCCATCTTGCGCGCAATCTCCGGGACCCGTCGTCGGAGGAGAAGATCCCAGTGATCCTGGATGATTTGTGCGGCCAGACTGCTCCCCCGCCGGTTTGTGCGCAGCTGAATCAATAGACATTCCTGCACACTCTCCGCCCCGATCCCGGGCGGCTCGAGGGTTTTCAGGAGTCGGACCGCCTCCTG
>CAZVQJ010000072.1:8982-12554 GCA_964629165.1 uncultured Puniceicoccaceae bacterium | reverse complement strand
ACCGACTGGATCGAAGGCGGCTGGGAGATTGAGCAGTCGCTGGTGCTGGCGCACCGTCTGAAAAAGTTGGGGGTGGACCTCATCGACGTCTCCAGCGGTGGGACCGCTCCCGATGCACGCATTCCCGTTGCCCGTGGCTATCAGGTTCCCTTTGCCCGCAGGATTCGCGACGAGGCAGGCATTCGCACGGGCGCGGTGGGATTGATCTCCGATCCCGAGTATGCCAACGAGCTGATCACCTGCGGTCATGCCAACCTTGTCTTTCTCGGTCGCGAGTTGCTTCGCGAGCCGTTCTGGGCACTCAAGACCCAGCAGACGCTGGGAGCCGAAGCGGATTGGCCAAGGCAATATGGCTACGCCATCAAGCGTCGCCGCTGACGGCTCGGCCGCGATTCCGCTGTCAGTCAATTCGGTGTTTCCCCAATCGCTTCCATTGTGCTCCTGTAGGCAGCGTCGGTTTCCCAGCGATTGCCCCACCAGATCTCGATCAGGGTACCATCGGGCGAGACGAGCGCGGTGCAGAGCGCGTGGTCGAGCGTGACCCCGTCGCGTTCACGGTAGAGGCGGAAGGCGGAGGCGACCTCGTCGATCAATTCCGGTTCACCGGTGGCAAAGGTCCAGTTTTCGAAGTCGGCAGCCAGGGATTCACCGTATTGGTGAAGCACCTCGGGTGTATCGAATTCCGGGTCGATCGTGATGCTGAGGAGGCGGACGTTCTCCCCGGTCCCCGCCTCGCCGAAGCGCCGCTGCAGTTCCCCGAACTTCGAGGACATGAGCGGGCAGAAATCGGGCACCGGACAACGGGTGAAAATGAATGTGAGGAGGGTGAAGCGCCCCTCGTCGTCGCGAAGGCTGGTCGCGTCACCAAACTGATCGGTCAGTTCGACATCCGGCACCTGGGAGCCTTCCTTCCGGCACCTCTTCATGGCGCACGACCACGATGTCGATTTCCGGATTCAGGGAGTCCCGCTGTGGAAGCATGGAGAATCCGGGGCCCAAGGATCAGACCGCATTTGAATGCGAATGACACCAAACCTATCGCGTATCCCGTATCCCTTTAGATATCCTGAAGCTATACCCAAGGTTGATCTTGACCTGAAACTCTCCGTCATGTTTAGCGTTAAATCCCCGGTTGGTCCAATTGCTGCCCCCCCCCCCCGCCCCAATCCCATCCCCGTTTTCGTCTCTCCCGGAATGCCCCATCCATGGCATTGCGGTCTCTTTCCCTAACTAAACGAAAACTCCCCATGATACCTACCATACCCAAGTGCATCCGGGTGCCTGTACTCGGATTTATAATACTTCCGGCCTATGCGGCCGCACAGTACGGTGATGATGTCGACGATGAGGAATTCATCGAATTGTCGCCCTTCGAAGTGACCTCCCAAGAGGATACCGGTTATGCGGCCACCCACACCCTCGCCGGAAGCCGTGTGCGTACCGACCTGCGTGATGTCGCCTCCTCGATCAGCGTGGTGACGGAGAGCTTCCTCCGCGATACCGGTGCGACCGATCAGCAGAGCCTGCTCGTCTACACGACCAACACGGAAGTCGGCGGTGTCTACGGAAACTTCTCGGGAGTGGGCGGTGCATCGACCTACAACGAGAACGACAACCTCCTGCGGCCGAGCCAGAACACCCGTGTGCGCGGGCTGGACTCTGCCGACAACACGCAGGACTTCTTCCTCACGGAAGTGCCCTGGGACGGCTACAACGTCGACCGTGTTGAAATGCAGCGGGGACCCAACTCGATCCTCTTCGGGGTCGGCAGCCCGGCGGGCATCATCAACCGCACGCTGAAGACTGCTTCCTACGTGGACGGCGGCGAGGCCGAGTTCCGCATCGGGAGTCATGGCTCCACCCGCGCGCGTTTCGACTACAACAAGAGCATCGTCGACGACCTGCTCGCCCTCCGCGTCATTGCCCTCCGCGATGACGAAAAGTTCCGCCAGGATCCGGCTTTCGAAAAGGACGAGCGCCTCTTCGGGACACTGCGTTTCGAGCCGAAGCTTTTCGGCTCGGGTGCGATCACCTCGATCCGCGCAAACTTCGAGCACGGGAACGTCTCGGCCAACCGCCCGCGCAGCCTGCCTCCGATCGATGCGATCACTCCCTGGTTTCACACGGGAGAGTCCTACGGGTTCGAGAACCTGAACAAGCGGACGATCAATCCGATCACGACCTGGAACCAGTGGGGCAACAATCCCGATTACCCGGGCATGACCTATCCCTGGTTCCGCGAGTCCAGCCTGATGGGCAACGTGAACATCGGCCTCTTCTACGACGCCAACAACCCGGAGCCGACGCACGCGATGATGCCGAAGCAGGGGACCTTTTTCGGTCGCAACACGGACGGCAACATCGATGGGACGATCGGCGGTATCGAATTCGCATTGCTCAAGCGGATTGCGACCTACAACAACTACGCCCGCGGTGCGATCCCCGGCGGCGAGTATTACTCGAACGTCTCCCTTAGCGACCCGACGATCTTCGACTTCTACAACAAGTTGATGGACGGTCCAAACAAGTCCGAGTGGCAGGACTGGAACTCAGGCTCAGTCTCACTCTCGCAGACCTTCTTCCACAACCGTTTGGGGCTCGAAGTCGTCTATTTCGGCCAGCGTTATGCCGATGGGCAGTATGCCTTCCTCGATGGCAACCAGTATGCGCTCTCCGTGGACATCAACACCCACCTGTTGGACGGTTCGCCGAATCCCAACGTGGGACGTCCCTTCGTCTCCAACAGCGGCCAGCACGGCAACCGCCAGAACTTTATCGACCGCGATAACAAGCGCCTGACCGCCTTTGCCGACTTCCGGTTCTCGGACGTGATGGAGGAATCCTGGATTACACGGGTGCTCGGCCGTCACGTCCTCACCGGACTCCTCTCGGAGGACGTGCGGAAGACGGATTACCGCAACTTCTCGCGCTGGGCCTCCGAATTGGCCTACACCGAGGCAACGGGTGGAGGAACCAACATCAACCAGGGCGACCGCCAGATCGACTGGATCACCTACCTCGGGCCGAGCCTCCAGTCGGCTTCAAGCGCCTCGGGTGCCCGGATGTCGAACATTGCGACGAAGATCGTGCCTCCGCGTTCCACCTCCGTGCTATACTACGACTCGCGCTGGAACGCACCGGACGTGGCCTTCGATGCCCCTTACACCTATTATACGCATGATTCACAAGGTGCTCTGGAGACTCATGAGGGCTTCCAGGCGGACAACCCCGACAACTACGTTGGCTGGACCACCGGATCCTTCGACATCCTGAGTGCCGAGCGTGGCGACATCCGCGAACTCTACTCACAGATTCAGAAAGCGCGCAATGAGATCGAATCCCAGGGGGTCACGCTGCAGAGCTACCTCTTCGATGGCAATCTTGTCGCCACCTACGGCTGGCGGAAGGACGAGGTGAGAAATGCGAGCACTCAGGGGCCGAAACTCGCAAACGAGGTGTCGTCCCCCGACTTTGAAGTTGATACTTCCCGCGGGAATACCCGGGTGGCCGAAGGGCAGAGCCGTACTTGGGGCGTTGTCGCGCACACGCCGTACTCCGTCCGCGAGCGTATG
>CAZVQJ010000072.1:0-8972 GCA_964629165.1 uncultured Puniceicoccaceae bacterium | reverse complement strand
ATGCCCTGGGGAAGCCATATCAGCCTCTTTTACAACCGTGGGGAGAACTTCAAGGCGGACGCGCCGCGCGGTGACATCTTCGGCAACCAGATCGACAACCCGGTGGGTGACACCAAGGACTACGGTTTTGTCCTCTCCACGCTGGAAGATCGCCTATCAATGAAGGTTACCTGGTACGAAACGAGAGTCGCGAACGCGAACCTCGGCGCTGACAGCGCGGGCTTTTCCAGCAACCTCTATTACGTCTGGGCGTTGCCCTATTGGGGTGCCACCCACGCTCTCGCCGCCCTTGATGGCATTGCCGATCCGCAGTTGCGCCAGGGTGACTGGGGTTGGCCCTGGAATGAGATCGCCACCATGCCGGATCCGGAGAATCCAGATGGCACCATCCCGGACAACGATCGTATCTACGAGATCGTTGAAGACTTCTTCACCAACTTCCCGCTCGACCAGCACTTTGCTGACGAATACGGCCTCGCTATGAACGTGGCGGCGATGCGTGCGGGAACCGCTCCAGCCGACTGGTATGCTTCGATCCCGGCCTACGGGCTCAACGACCAAGGCGTTTACGACCCGGTCAGTGGAAATGGTGCCGGCGGTGACGGAATCGGCCTGCAGCCCGCCTACAGCGGGAACCTCCGGAGCTTCGGCACCGGACCATCGGCGGTGGTCGATACGACCTCGAAGGGGGTCGAAATCGAATTGAACGCCCGCCTGACCGACAACTGGAACATGACGATGAATGTCTCCAAGACCAAGGCGTCACGCACCGCGATCAGCCCTACGATCGATGAGTGGATCGAAACCTACACCACCTTCATCGAGGGCGATGCCGGTTTGATTCGGATCTGGGGTGGGGACACCATGCGCGATACCTGGCGGAACAACGTGCTCGCGCCCTACGAGGTGCTGAAGTCCCAGATCGGCAGCAGCGCTCCCGAAGTCAGCCCCTGGCGTTTCAACCTGGTGACCAACTACAACTTTACGGAAGGTCACCTGAGCGGCGTCAATGTCGGTCTCGCCTACCGCTGGGAAGACAAGCGCATCCTCGGCTATCGTTACGATGAAACGGCAGGCACCCTCGATATCGACCGGCCCTGGTACGGACCTTCAGAGGACCATGTGGACCTCTGGCTCGGTTACGGGCGCGAAATCAACGACAGCGTTTACTGGCGTATCCAGCTCAACCTGCGCAACGTGGGCGAGGACTACGGCCTGACACCAGTGAATATCCAACCGGATGGCTCCGTCGCCCTGTCCCGCATCACCGAAGGGATGACCTGGACGCTCAGCAACAGCATCAGTTTCTGAGACCTGGTTTCTGAGAGCTTTCCTCATGCAACGGCCCCCTTTTCGGGGGCCGTTTTTTTGTTAGGTTCATTGGCCGATTGCCGTGGCCTCGCCCTTGGCCCGCCCCTGATTACCCCGCTGCCGTCCCTCCGTGATGCCCTTGGCATTGAGGAAAAGCGCGAAGCTGCGCGGCTGAACGCGAATACTGGGGACATGCGGCCTCCCCTCGGAGCCCGGTGCCCTCACCGGCAATGAGCGCAGGTTTGAATTTCCGCGGGCCTTCTCGCAGAGAGCGGACGCCGCGATCGCAGTCCGCATGAAAATCCGAGGAGAACAAGAGAATGACGGGCTGGTCGCACTGTGATTCGCTGGAGGGACCGGTCATTGCGCAGGCCCGAGAGGCGCTGGATGCGGGTGAAGTCGCACCGGTCCTGCAGTGAGTGCCGGCCGCCAGCGAAGCGGAGATTCAGCGGGTTTTCGAGCAGGCGGTTGCGGTCCGCAGAATGGGGGGGAGCGGCGGAACTTCCTGAGCGTTACTTTTTCGAGACCCTCGTGCGCGTGCATTGCGAAGGCGAAGGAGCGGTTTATACCGGCTTGCGTCCGGTCGGCGATCTCGATCCGGTCTATCTGAAAGCGGACCAGGCGTTGTCGGCGGCGATCGAAGAAGGCCTTGTCGGGTCGCGCACGTCGGTCATCGCGGCGTATGCTCTCTGCGGGTTTGCTCATCTTCCATCGGTGGGGATTTTTGTCGGCGGAATTACCGCGCTTGAAGGATCTACCGCCGGTAGCCTTGGAAAAGTAGCGCTACGGGCGTTGTTCGCGGCGACCCTCGCCTGCCTCATGACGGGAGCGGTGGCAGGCACTTTTCACGGAATCGGTGAGAGTGTTTTGTCCGCCGGAGGCGGCTGATGATCGGTCCGGATTTGCGCCCTCAAGCGGCCTTGGAAATGAAGAACCACCAGAGGAACAGGAGGGTGAAGCCGACAAAGAATGCCATTCCGAGCCAGCTGAGAATGCGCATCACAAGGTTCGGACGGAACCGCTCATCGACCCATGGTGCCCGAATCGCCCGGTAGTTGATGTAGGCAAAAACCGGGGACGTGAGGAAAGAGATCACCATGGCCACCTCCAGCATCTGCCCAAGGCTCTGGAGGAGAAACTTGGTGATGATAAAGGTCGCGATGACACTGAGCACGATCCAGAGCATGTGCATGGCCCGAAATCGCTTCGGCTCATCGCGGCCAAAACTCAGGACGGTGCACGTCGCCAATGACCGGGGCCATCCATCGACACAGGTGAGCGTGGTGCTGAACATCGCTGAAAAGGCTGCGATCGCGATAATCCAGTAGGACCAGGATCCGATTGATTCGGTATAGAGATCGACGAACTGGGTGGCGAAGGCTGCGCTGGACATCGAAAATTCGCGGCCGGAGCCGTGGATGACGAGCGCTCCGAGGCCGAGAAAGATGATCGCGAGAACAACCGTGACAATATACCCGATGTGGAAATCGATCATCGCCTGGGGCATCGTGGCACGATGTCCCGTTTCGTTTTCGCGGGCGGGCATCCAGAGCGATGGCCAGACGGCGACATCGATGGGTGCGGGCATCCATCCCATGAAGAGGATAATGAAGCCGAGGGATGCGAGGTTCCACGGAGACTCTCCCACAAATCCGGCGATCGGCTCAACCGGTTTGATCCCGGCTGCGATGACTGCTGCGAGAGTCGAGAGCGTGAGAGCGAGGATCACCACCTTGGCAATTGTATCCAACATCCGGTAGCGCCCGATGATGATAATGAGGGCACAGATCAGTGCCATGACGAGAGTCAGCTCCGCAAGAGGCAGGCCGAGACGTCCGGCGCCGAGATTGATCGATAGGCTGGCCGTGATCATCGCAACGCCCGCGATGTTCAGAAAGGCATTGACGAGGTTGAGGCCAAAAAAAGCGATCAGGTAAGGCATGCCCATTCGCCGGAAACCATGCAGGATGGTTTCACCGGTGGCAGCCGTATAGCGCTCTCCGTATAGGAAAAACGGATACTTGAAAAGGTTTGCAAGAAGAAGCAGCAACAAGAGGGACCAGCCGTATTTTGCCCCCGCCTGCGTTGATGACACAAGATGCGAACCCCCGATCGCCGCTCCGGCCATGAGGATGCCGGGGCCGATCGCTTTGAGGAGTTGTTGACGCGATGTAAAGGGCGACGGCAACGGTGCCGCAGGATGAGGAGCTGACATGGGCAAGAGGGTATGAGGAAATCAACCCTGTTGCTGCGGCAGCCCCCGATGCGTTTCAAGCGAAAAGCTTGTTTGCCGGTCCCGGACCCGCCCGATGCCGTGCGCATCTTCCCGCCTGGATATCCGCCGCCAGATCGCCACGGGAATCGATCGACCGCGCGGAGAATCCGACCTTTCCGCGGGGCTCTCAGGTCGCTGAAGCGGACACTTCGTTTTCGATCGCCTCCGAGGTGCGCTCATAGACGGTGTCGGTCGTCCACCCGTTACCCCGCCAGATCTCGATGACGGTGCCGTCGGGCGCGATCAGGGCCGTTGCGAGGGCATGATCCAGCTGGACGCCGTTCCGCTCGCGAAACAGACGGAAGCCGGAAGTCACCCCGTCGATCACTTCGGGTGCCGCCGTCGCGAACGTCCAGGTCTCAAAATCCGCACCGAGCGATTCGCCATAGGCGCGCAGGATCTCTGGCGTATCGTGTTCCGGATCGATCGTGATGCTCAGCAGGCGGGTGTTCTCCAGCCGGTCGTCCGCTTCGAGGCGGCCATGGAGTTCCTGGAATCGAGCCGACATGAGCGGGCAAAAGTCCGGCACCGGACAACGAGTAAAGATGAACGTCAGTAGGGTGAAGCGCCCTGCGTCGTCCCGCAGGCGGGTTGCTGCCCCGTCCTGGTCAATCAACTCGACCGCAGGGACAACCTCTCCGGGCTCCATCCGCGGTGTCCGGACGGGCCGCCGCTGCGCCGCTGCGGGCGCCCCCGCCACCTTCCCGACGACTTCGAAACTGCGGGCGAAAGAGCCGGATGTCTCCATCACGAACTGGAATCTCACCACATCATTGACCGAGAGCTGCGAAAAATCCTCCTCTGCCGGAACCGCAAAAGGCATCGTCATCTCGGGCATGAGACCCGGAACGGCTTCATGTTGGATGACCACCGTCTGCGTCTCCGGACGCAACTCGAGAACGACGCCGCGCAGATGATAGATCGCGGCCGGCGCGGAAACGGCGCCAAATATCAACATGACCAGAAAGGAACAGAAAGAGGTTCGAAGAATCATGAGCGCAACCTACCGGAATCGGCCTCCAAATCAACGGTGCGATGCAACCGGTCCCGGGAACGGTATCTCCGGAAGGCCGCTTTGAGGGAGTCTGCTTTTACAGAACAGGACATGGCATCCTGTGTAAGGCGTGGAAGAATCCGTTCGGCTTGACCGACCGGTTGGAGTGGGGCTTCGACGAGAAGGGAGAGGAAGCGGGAAAGGAAACTGATGGGTCTGGAGACGACAGGAGGACCGTTGATCCGGAGTAGTTCCGGAGAAGTCGTTTGGGCGACCATGGAGCGGGCTTTTGGCGGGGGCGAAGGGAGGGGAGAACGGATTTCCTTGGACAAAAGCCCTGAAGATGATCCTTTCCAGCACCATGATGAAGGGTTGCCTTGCCGCAGCCACTCTTCGAAAACGTGGAAAGCTGGTATCCATCGTCGGCGAAACACGTTGTCGTTGAGGACCACCGAGATCATGATTAGTTGTTCATTTTATGCCTGATTCGCTCGATTCATTCTTACGTCGCGTCAAAGCCCGGGACCCGTATCAACCTGAGTTTCACCAGGCGGTTGAAGAGGTCGTTCACAGCCTGTGGCCGTTCATCGAGAAGAACCCGCAATATCAGAGTGGGTCGCTCCTTGATCGTTTGGTGGAGCCGGAGCGCATTATCAATTTTCGCGTTACCTGGGTCGACGACGCTGGCGCGGTGCATGTCAACCGCGGCTATCGTGTCCAGATGAACAGCGCGATCGGTCCCTACAAGGGTGGTATCCGCTTCCATCCGACGGTGAGCGTGGGCATGCTGAAGTTCCTCGCTTTCGAGCAGACGTTCAAGAATTCCCTCACGACGCTCCCGATGGGGGGCGGCAAAGGGGGTGCGGACTTTGATCCCAAAGGCAAGAGCGACGGCGAGGTCATGCGGTTCTGTCAGGCATTCATGTCCGAGTTGTATCGCCATATCGGTGCGGACACGGATGTTCCGGCGGGCGATATCGGTGTTGGTGCCCGGGAGATCGGCTACATGTTCGGTTACTACAAGAAGCTGACGAACAGCTTCACGAGCACGTTCACCGGTAAAGGCCTGAGCTACGGCGGCAGTCTTATCCGACCAGAGGCGACCGGCTATGGTTGTGTCTATTTCGCGCAGGAGATGTTGCACCTGCGGGACGACAATCTCGACGGAAAACGGGTGGCCATCTCCGGTTCTGGTAATGTTGCGCAGTTTGCGGCGGAAAAGTGCATCGAACTCGGGGCCAGTGTGATTTCCTTCTCCGATTCGAACGGCACGGTCCATTGTCGTGACGGGTTTTCGGTCGAGCAGCTCGAGTGGCTCATGGAGCTGAAGAACGTGCGGCGTGGCCGAATCCGCGAACTCGCGGAAGAATTTGACCTCGCCTACCATGAAGCGAGCACCCCTTGGCATCTGCCGTGCGACATCGCAATGCCGTGTGCGACGCAGAACGAGCTGAATGGCGAGGACGCGAGAACCTTGATCGCCAACGGCTGCAACTGTGTGGCGGAGGGGGCGAACATGCCTTCGACCCCGGAAGCGGTGGAAGCCTTTCAGGAAGCGAGAATTCTCTATGGACCGGGGAAGGCGGCAAACGCGGGCGGCGTCGCCACGAGTGGACTCGAAATGAGCCAGAACGCACTTCGTCTGGGATGGCCGGCGCCGGAGGTGGACAACCGTCTGCATGCCATCATGCAGTCCATCCACCATGCGTGCGTGGACTATGGACGTGCGCCCGACGGATTCATCGACTACGTCAACGGAGCCAATATCGCCGGTTTTCGGAAGGTGGCTGACGCGATGTTGGCGCAAGGCGTTATCTGACCCTCTTGATAGGCAGGGAAAGCCGCGGCCTTCTTCTCCGTTGCCGGCAGTCAAGGGATCCGTCCGGCCTTTCGATGGTGTATTGACAGCGGCGAAAAGCTGTTCGATGAAGTTCCCTCGCCCGCGGCTAGCGCGGGCCTTTCGTTATGAAACTTTACGGAACTCTCTCGGCTGCCTGTATGGTGTGGGCAGCAAGTGCTGTCTGTGTGTCGGCGGATGTGGTAGAATTGAGCAACGGCTCCCGCCTTGTGGGCGAGATCGTCGACATCCACGAAGGGACGCTGAGGCTGGAGACCGATTTTGCAGGGACGCTCGAGCTCGAACTGGCCGACGTTTCCTCTTTTGCCACGGATGAGGAGGAAGCGATCCGCTTCGAAGATGGTGACGTCGTGATCGGCATCGTCTCCTCCCCGGAGTCGGGCAGGATCGTCGTCGAGACGGAACGCGGCTTTATTGCGGGTGAGACCTCCGAAGTCGTGGCCGCGTGGGATCCGGATGCGATCGATCCGGAGGTTGCGGAGCGCGAAGAGGCGTTGCGGTCGCAGATCCGGAAATGGTCCTACGAGGCGGCCGCTTCTTTGACCGGGAGCATGGGGAATTCGGAGAAGGGCGACTATTCCGCATCTGTGCAGGCCACCCTAGAGGGCCCGGAGGACCGCCTCCGATTCTACGCGTCCTACGATTATTCGCAGGCGGAAGATCCCGAAACCGGGGTGCGCTCCACCTCCGCGGACGAGGTTATCGGGGGGATCAACTATACGAGCTTTTTCTCCGAGCGCTTCGGTTGGTACGTGCGCGAAGAGATCGAGCGCGACCGTTTCGAGAACATCCGTTTTCGCAGCACGACGGCGGCAGGTATGACCTTCCGCCAGTTCAATCGGGAGGATCATTCCCTCGAGTACTTTGCGGGTCTCAGCCTGCGCCACGAGAGTTATGGATTCGATCTTGATGGAGATGGGATCGAGGATCGGACCGGGAGCGCGAGCTTTCCTGGCCTCGATCTTGGACTTACCCACTACTGGCGATTCGCGAGTTGGGGTGAAATGAACAATTCCATCACTTACAATCCGGCCTTCGAAGATCTTGCGGAATACCGGATCGATCATCTCTCGAGCGTCGACATCCCTCTCGGGTCTTCCGATTTCTGGAAACTACGCGTGTCATTGAGTAATCAATACAACTCACGCCCCGCGGCAGGTTCGGAGAAACTCGACACAACCTACGCGCTCGGTCTCCTCCTGAACTGGAAGTAATCGCTTCTGCGTTTCGGCCATCCCGAGCGTCATTGAACGGCGAGCGGCCGGGCAAGGGTCCGGCGGGGGCTGCGGGTGGTTTCGCTCGCCCGTGAGGCAGGGTTTTTGCTTGCCAACGCGCGGGCGAGGTTCGAGCGTGATCCTTTTTCGCCCAAGCAGTTCGGCACTCAAATTTTCATCACGGCTCTTTACCATGCGGCACACTATTTCGGTCCTTGTTGAGAACAAATTCGGCGTCCTTGCACGTATCGCCGGGATGTTCAGCGGTCGTGGTTTCAATATCGACACGCTCAACGTGGGGCCGACGCATGATCCCAAGTATTCCCGGATCACGGTGACCGTGAAAGGGGACGAACAGCAGCTCGATCAGTGCGTTAAGCAGCTGCAGAAGATCATCGACGTGATCGAGGTTGCGGATCTTGAGCAGGGCGAGTTTGCCGCGCGCGAGCTGGTTCTGGCCAAAGTGGATGCAGAGGGCGAAAAGCGCGGCGAGATCGTGCAGATCTGCGACATCTTCCGCGCAAAGATCGTCGATGTCTCCCACCACAGCATCATCGTCGAAATGACCGGGCGCCCGAACAAGATCGAAGCGTTTCTCGAGATGATCCGCCCGTTTGGCATCAAGCAGATGGCGCGCACCGGGATTGCCGCTCTTCCGCGCAATCGAAAACTTGAACTTTAGGGCGTCGGCTGATGCCGCCCCTCATCCACAACCCCCCACCGTACAATGCCGGCTAAGGTCTATACTGAAAAGGATGCGGATCCTTCGATCCTGCAGAACAAAACCCTCGCGATCATCGGCTTCGGCTCGCAGGGCCATGCCCACGCGCTGAACCTCAAGGAGAGCAAGCAGAAGGTCATCATCGGCCTCTACGAAGGCAGCAAGTCGATTCCGGTCGCAGAGAAACTGGGCTTCAAGGTCTTTCCGGTCGCGGAGGCCGTGCAAAAGGCGGACGTGATCATGCTCGCGGTGCCGGACATGAAGCAGCGTTCGGTCTACGAGAACGAAATCGCCCCGCATCTGACGCCGGGCAAGACCCTCGTTTTCGTCCACGGCTTTGCGATTCACTTTGGTCTCATCACGCCGCCGGAAGGGGTCAATGTGATCATGGTTGCGCCAAAGGGCCCGGGCCACGTCGTCCGTTCTCAGTACACGGAGGGCAAGGGCGTGCCTGCGCTCATCGCGGTTCATCAGGGCAAGGCGCGGGAAGCGAAGAAAATTGCTCTCGCATGGGCACACGGCGTCGGAGGCACCCGTGCGGGTGTCATCCAGACCTCGTTCAAGGAAGAGACCGAAACGGATCTTTTCGGCGAGCAGGC
>CAZVQJ010000071.1:0-12723 GCA_964629165.1 uncultured Puniceicoccaceae bacterium | reverse complement strand
ACGCGCACGGACGCGACCGCAAGGGCGTCTGCTCAACGTATTTCGCCGATCGGGTGGGCGTGGGAGATGCCGTTCCGATCTATCTGCACCGTAACAAGAACTTCAAGCTGCCCGACGATCCGAATACACCGGTCATCATGGTGGGGCCGGGAACTGGGATCGCCCCGTTCCGCGCCTTTATCGAGGAACGTGCGGAAACCGGTGCCGGAGGGAAAAACTGGCTGTTTTTCGGCGATTGGAATTTCCAGCACGATTTCCTCTATCAGGCGGAATGGCAGAAATACCTGAAAGGAGGGGTTCTCACGCGGATGGACGTCGCGTTCTCTCGCGACACCGACCAGAAGGTCTATGTGCAGCACCGCATTCAGGAGAAGGCTAAGGATATCTATGCCTGGTTGGAGGAAGGGGCTCATTTCTATGTCTGCGGCGATGCCTCCCGCATGGCGAAGGATGTGCACCAGACACTGATCAACCTGGTTGCGGAGGTCGGTGGCAAATCGGCCGAAGCGGCCGAAGCCTACGTGAAGGATCTACAGAAGTCGAAGCGCTACCAGCGCGACGTCTACTGAGGTTTCCGAGTGGAACCTGGCGGGCCTCTTTCGACAAGGGGCCGGACTCCCTCGGATCTGTCGGACCCGGCCATCAGGGGGGATGATGGCTCCGCGTCGGGTGAGGGGCCGAGCATCGGTTGGCGCGGGCTTATTGTGAACGGACATCTTCGGCATGCGTGTGGGCCAGGATCACTCGCAGAAATGTCGGGACAACGGATCGTGCTTTTGCGGGGCCAATTCCTGGAATATTGAGAGCCTCTTCGACCGTCTTGGGCTGGAGGGCGGCGAGCCCTTCCAGTGCGCGGTTGGGCAAGATGGTGTAGACAGGGCTGTTTCCCCGCGCTTTCGCCAGTTGGAGGCGCTTGTGTTTCAGTTTCGCAAGGAGATCCTCATCGGTCTCCTCGCCATCGAGGTCGAGGGCTTGTTTTCGGGAATTGCGGAGCGAGCGTGGCGGACGCTTCTCTTCGCCCGGCCAGACGAGCTCCGGGCGCAACTTGCCGCGCATGACGGCAGAGCCCATCGGGGAGAGGGTCACGAGCGGACGAGTGCCGCCTGTACTGGTGATATATCCCGCATCGACGGCCGCATCGAAGATCTTCCGCAGATAGGGGAGGCGGACGTCCTTGAGAAGGCCGAAGGTGCTGAGTCGATCGAGGTTGAACTGCTGCGTCTTCTGGTCGTGGCTCCCGGCGAGCATCTGGAGGATCAAGCCGCGGCCAAAGCGGGGGATCCATTCATCCTGTGCCTTTCGGTCGCTCATCCGGGCGACTCCACTGAGGAGCTTCCGCAGAAGGACGCCTTCTTCCTCATTGAGTGGTCGGGCCCGTTCGCTCGCGGAACGTTGGCAATGGTCGCACCGGTGGCAGGCGGTTGCGCTCTCCTCCCCGAAGTAGGAGCGCATCCACGACTGCCGACAGCGGCGGGTGGTTGCGTAGCTGATGACCGCGTCGAGTTTGGCCCGATCCCGTCGTTCTTTTTCCCCGATCGCCGCTTCCTCTAGTTCCACCCGGAAAGGAAGCACCTCGGGGCGGAGCAAGCGGGTTCCCCGAAGGCGCTGCCCGGGAATATCGAAGCGCTCGATGACGCCGGCATCGGCAAGGTGTTTCAGGGCCGATCCGACCATCATGCTGTTCTTGCCCCCCATCGCCTCCGTCAGGTCCTGGACCGTTCGCCGGATCTCGGACTGCTCGTCCGCCATCTCGAGGAGCTGATGATAGACGCCGCGGATAAATTCGGGAGACGGGTTCGAACCATCGATGAAAAAATCCTGCGTCCTCCGGTCGGCGTAATTGTAGAGCAGGACACAATGGGCAGGCAGTCCATCGCGGCCGGCCCGGCCTGCTTCCTGATAATATGCCTCGACGCTGCCTGGAAGTTCAAAATGGGCGACGAAGCGCAGGTCGGCCCGGTCGATGCCCATCCCGAAGGCGTTTGTCGCGACGGCTACTCCGACGTCGCCGCGGATGAAGCGGTTTTGCAGCTCCTCGCGCTCCTCGTCGCTGAGTCCGCCATGGTAGGCAATGTGCGGAAGGTGCCATTCGTTGAGATGATCGGAAACCTCGTCCACCCGCTTTCGCGTGGCGCAGTAAATGATGCCGGTCTGGTGTTCCGCGATGAGTCGACTGATCGCCGCGAACTTCTCGGCTTTCTTGCTGGTCTCGCGGACCGCAAAGCTGAGGTTCGGGCGGGCAAAGCCGGTTACGAATATCTGGGGGTTGCGAAGGCCGAGAAACCGCACGATGTCGTCTCGCACCTCGGGCGTCGCCGTCGCCGTGAACGCGCTTGTGGGGGGATGACCGAGATCCCTGATCGCTTCCCCCACGCGCAGATAATCAGGGCGGAAATCGTGGCCCCACTGGCTCACGCAATGGGCCTCGTCGATGGCCACAAAACTGAGCTTCAACGAGCGCAGTCGGTCGACGAAATACCGGTGACGGAATCTCTCGGGCGCGACATAGACGAGCTGGTATTCGCCCGCCGCCATCCGCCGGATGCGGTCCGACTGCTCGTCGGGGGGCAGCGAACTGTTGATGAAGGTCGCGGGGATGCCGCGGGCGGCGAGGCCATCGACTTGATCCTTCATCAGGGCAATGAGCGGAGAAACAACCAGCGTGAGACCCTCGCGGATCAACGCGGGCAGTTGATAGCAAAGGGATTTGCCCCCTCCTGTCGGCATCACCACAAGCGTATCGCGTCCGTTGCAGACGGATGCGACGATGGCTTCCTGCGCAGGGCGGAAAACTTCGAACCCGAAATGGCGGAGGAGAGCCTCCCGCAGTTGTTCCTCGGCGATCACTGGCCTGCACTCAAAATACGGCTCTCGCCGGGGCCAAGCTTCTTTCCATCTTCCATCCAGTCTGGTCCTCGCGGGATGACAATAATGGCACAATTAGTGCTTACGCTTTGAAAATGTCTTTTGCTCATTCGCATCTTTATGAATGCCAACGGGTCCGGTCTTCCGGCCGAGTCTCTGCAGAAGCCCCTCGTGCTTGCAATGTCCAACAGTTTTGAGATAATGAATCCATGGCGATATTATCGAACAAGCGAACACACGGAATTCACAGGATTTGGCACTATGTGCGCTCATGGGTGCGGCTTCTCGGCCAGCAGAACCTGCTCGAGTCGCGCTGGGGTCGCCGGGTGATACGTCAAATTTACCGCGAGGAGAAAACCTGAGTAGGGCGGCAAGTGATGTTGAATGAAAGGGCGGCGGGAGCAAACGGGGCCGATGTGCAATGGCCGCGACGGACGGAGATGATTTCCGTGATGGAGATATTCTCGACCCTTCGGCGCGTGCCCGCGCGCCAACCGCGGGATCGGGCACAGCGGGGTCATTCAGTCCGGATTCCGGAATAAGGATTGTCATCGGGACGGGGGCGTTCCAACAGTGGCCCGCTTCATGCGTAGGAGATGCCAGCCACTGTCGTTGCACGACCAACCGGATCAACCAGTATGAGTCATCGAGGGGGTCGCCGACTTTTCTGGAGGTTGCTCTTGGCCTGCATCGTTGCCGCTCCCACGGTGGTCCTGGCGCTGGGTCAGGAAGATGATGTTGTGGTGGAGCTGGAACCCTTCGTTGTCACGGGTTCGCACATCGCACGGCTCGACCTCGAGCCCGTCAGTCCGGTCATCCGGATCTCGCGGGAGATCCTTGATCAGAGCGGATTCTCAACGGCGGACGCGGTCATTCGCTCGCTCCCGATGGTGAGCGGATACAGCGTCGTCCCGGCGGATTCAGGGGGCAGCTATGCGCCGGGTGCTTCGTCGGTGAATCTTCGCGGACTCGGCAACAACAACACGCTCCTGCTTCTGAATGGCCGACGGACAGCGCCCTATCCGGTGCCGGGTTCTGACGGCTTTCAGTCGATGGTGAATCTGGGGAACATTCCATCGGCCGCGATCCGGAACATCGATGTGCTCAAGGATGGTGCCTCGGCCATCTATGGTTCGGATGCGGTGGCGGGTGTCATCAATGTGGATCTCGTGGATGCCTATGGCGGTTTCACGACGGAATTCCGGATTGGAAACACCGTTGATACCGACAGCCTGGAGTGGGGACTTTCGGTTCTCGGTGGCACGCGATCGGGCAGTATGAGGATCGTGTATACGGTGGACTATCGTGAACGCCAGTCGATCGAAGGGAGAGACCTTTCTTACACTGACGACGCGGACGGCCGTTCTGTCGGCAGCGACGACCTGCGTTCCTCCGCCAATGTCTCTGCGAACGTCTTTGACGTGGATCCCGCCAGATTCCCCCAGTTTCCCTACGGAATGGCATCCTTCGCCGGGATCCCCGACGCACACGCATACGAATCGCTGCCGGGCCCGGAGACGATTCTCGGTGTCGAAGATTTCGAGGCGGTGTACAAACCGTATAATTACCAGGAGGAGACGGGCCTGTTCCCGAAGGAGCGCGAGACAGGATTCCACGGCAGGATGGAATATGCGGTGGGAAACACACTCGACCTCTATCTTGAGACCAGCATGCGTCGCCATGAACGGGAGATCGTCTCCGCCTCGACGCCGGTTTTTTTCACGGATGAAAATGGGGATGGTCCTGACGGGCAGCTGGTCCTTCCATCTGATAATCCATACAATCCATTCGGTGCCGACCTGATGGATGTCCGCTGGCGGTTGCGACAGGTGGGGCCGTGGACCGACGATGTTCGTGTCGATACGCCCCGAATCGTGGCCGGGCTGAAAGGGACGATCTCGTCCGGATGGACCTTTGACAGTGGCGTCCTCTACACCAGCTCGGAAGCCATCAATCTGCAGCGGAAGGCAGTGTTCGATGATCTTCTCCAGAAGGCGTTACGGGGAGTGGAAATCGAAGGTGAAGTGTTGTACGCCAATCCGTTCGGGCTCAGCGATCCGCGCATCGTCGATTATATCTCGGGGGTGAATCGGGATAAGGATCGTTTCGAGCTCTGGTCGCTGGATTTCAAGACGTCCGGTGACCTTGTCCAGTTGGGAGCCCTCGGGACGGTCAGGATGGCGGTCGGAGGAGAATATCGTTTTGAAGAACTGGAGTCGGACCGATCGAACGACAGCGAAAGCGGAAACATTGTGGGCGGCAGCCAGAGTTCCAGCATTTCCGGGGACCGCGACGTCGCCTCCGTTTTCACCGAGCTCAGTGTGCCGATCTACGACGCGATCGAAATGCAGGTTGCGGGGCGCTACGAATCGTACTCGGATTTCGGAGATGCTTGGAAACCCAAGATTGGCGTTCGGGCGGAACTGTTCGGCGGGCTCGTCCTGCGGGCGTCCTACGGGGAGAGTTTCCGTGCGCCCGATCTCGGGTACCTCCACAGCGGGGGGAGCACCAGCTTCACGTCCGTTCCCGTCCTCGATCCGTTGCGTCCGGATGATCCTCCGGAGCGGATCCGCGCGATCGGGGGCGGCAATCCCGGCCTCGACGCCGAAAAGACCGAAAGCCACTATTTCGGTGCAGTCGTCGATTTCGAGCAGTTTGCGCCGGTGCTGCGTGGATTCGTATTGAGCGTTGATCTCTGGCGATTCAAGCAGAGGGACGTCATTTCCAGCATCGGGGCGGCTCAGATCGTGGCCAATGCGGGAGATCCTTTTTTCGACCGGTTCATCACCCGCCTGGCGCCCGCGCCTGGCCAAAGCATCGGTGTGATCAGTCATGTTTCGACGCAATGGCACAACCTCGAGGGGCAGGCGGTCCAAGGCGTTGACCTTGCCGGAGAATACCGGATTGCTTCCGAGCGCTTCGGAAAATTCCAGATCCGGGCGGAAGCGACCTTCGTGGACAGCTTCAGGCATCAGGATTCGTTCGGAAACCGGTATGAATGGAGCGGTAGCTGGGGCCAGCCAAGATGGCGCGGTCGGGGAACCCTCGGATGGGAGGGAAAGGACTGGAGCACATTCCTCTTCATGGATTATGTCGGGGCGTATGAGGATCTATACTACCCGGTCGACGTGGAGCCGCACTGGCGTTTTAATCCGCAGATCGTCTATCGCGGGTTTACTGATCTCACCTTTACGTTGGGCGTTCGGAACGTTTTAAACGAGAATCCGCCGGTCGACACCGCGAGTTCGATTACGGTCATGCCGGGTATTCACAATATCGAGCCGGCTTTCTGGTACATGCGTCTGCGGAAGGACTGGTGAAAGAGCGGAATCACGGTCGCGATGAGGAGGAGAGGGAGAACTTCAATGTTGCCCGGTTTCTCCCGGAGATGGCGTCGAAGGTGCCGAATCAAGCGGCCCTGCGGGTTCCCTGCGGGCGTGAGGGGAACGGTGAGATTCGATACCGTGAAGGCACCTTTGCGGAACTCGAGGCATCGGCCAACGGGTGTGCGGCAGTCTTGCGGAATCGTGGCATTGCACGCGGAGATCGCGTTTTGCTGATGGTGCGGCCGGGCCGTCCGCTGATCGAAATCTGCTTTGCGTTGTTCAAGCTGCGGGCGGTCCCCGTGGTCATTGATCCGGGCATGGGAATATCTGGATTTCTTCGGTGCGTCCAACAGACCCGGCCGGTTGCGCTGGTCGGAATTCCGCTTGCAGTGGCACTTAGCCGAATGTTCTTCAGCGCCTTCGCCTCCATCAAGGTCAGGGTGACGGTGAGCGGGCGGTTGGCCCGGTGCATCGCGAAGACGCCGGCCGATGCGCCGATGGTCTTCGCGGCGGCCGATGAGCTGGCCGCGATTCTCTTTACTTCCGGGTCGACTGGTCCAGCGAAGGGAGTCCGCTACGAACACGGTATGTTTGACGCGCAGGTGCGCCTCTTGCGCGACCAGTATGCGATCATGCCGGGGGAAGTGGACCTGCCGATGCTGCCGATTTTCGCCCTCTTTAATCCGGCTCTTGGCATGACGACGGTTGTGCCTGAAATGAATCCCAGCCGCCCCGCACGGGTGGCACCGGAAAAGATCGTGCGCGCGATTCAGCAAAATGAAGTGACCAATAGTTTTGGCTCTCCCGTTCTCTGGCAGCGCATTGCGGAATATTGCGAGCGCACCGGGCAATCCCTGCCGTCGCTCAAACGGGTCCTCATGGCGGGAGCGCCGGCACCGGTCGATCTTCTGCGCCGATTGCGCAAGTTGATGCCAGGCGGTGAGATCCACACGCCTTACGGAGCGACGGAATGCCTCCCGGTCGCGAGCATTTCTTCGTCGGAGATTCTCACACACACCTGGGAGCGCACGTTGTACGGCGCGGGAACCTGCGTGGGGAAAGCCGTCCCGGGCGTATCCATTCAGATCCGACCGCTCGAGGAACCGGGGAACGGAAGGGGTGTGTATCCGGTTCCTTCCGGACCCGTTGGGGAGATCGTGGTGACGGGTCCATCCGTCACAAAGGCGTATGACCGTCTTCCGGAGGCCACTTTGCGGAGCAAGACTCGCGACGAGGGAGGGCGGATCTGGCACCGGATGGGGGACATCGGCTATCTGGATGAGGAAGGCCGGCTCTGGTTCTGCGGGCGGCTCGCGGAACGGGTCGTAGCGGGCGAGACGACCTACCTGACGGATCCGGTCGAAGCCATTTTCAATCAACTGGAGGGGGTCGCGAGAAGTGCCTTGATCGGATGGGGAGAACCTTCACACGAGTGTCCGGTGGTGGTCATTGAACGGGAAAAAGGAGCCTGTGTGTCCGTCGAGATTCTCCGACAACATGCGAAGCGCTTCGAATTGACGCGCGAGATCCGGGACTTCCGTTTTTGCCGGTCCTTTCCGGTGGATGTCCGCCACAATGCAAAAATTCATCGGCTCGCCCTGAAGCGGCGATTCGAGGGGAGGCAGGGTTGATGCGGGTTCTCGTGACTGGAGGTTCGGGGTTTCTCGGAAGGTATCTCGTCGATTTGCTGCTCGCTCGCGGAGACACCGTATCCAGTTTTCAACGTTCCCCGGCTCCTGATCTTGAGCATCGCGGCGTGCAAGTGTTTCGCGGAGCGCTTTCGGATTACGAGGCCGTCTCCCGCGCGGTCGCGGGAATGGACGCCGTTTTCCATGTCGCCGCCAAGGCGGGCGTATGGGGTCCGCGGAGAGACTTCGAGGATGCCAACATCGGAGGAACCCGCCATCTCATTGCCGCCTGCCGATTGCATCGAGTGCGTTACCTGGTGCACACGAGCACTCCCAGCGTAGTCTTCACGGGAGAAGGTTTTGCCGGTGCGGACGAGAGCCTGCCGTTGGGGCGAGACTGGTTGTGCGCGTATGCGGAGACCAAGGCGATTGCGGAACGGGAAGCACTCGCCGCGAACGACGACGACCTGCGCGTCTGCGCTCTGCGGCCACACTTGATCTGGGGGGTGGGGGACCCCCATTTGTTGCCGCGGATCATCGATCGGGCACGATCGGGGCGGTTGCGGATTGTGGGAGACGGGCACAACCGCGTGGACATTACTCATGTTCGAAATGCCGCGGCGGCCCATGTGCTAGCGCTTGATGCGCTTCGCTCCGGCCGTGCCGCCGGGCGTTCCTATTTTCTTTCGCAGGGAGAGCCGGTCGCTTTGTGGCCATGGTTGAATGAGTTATTGCGGCGACTCGGGATGGCGGAGATTACTCGTCGCGTGGACGCGCGTACTGCCGCTCGGCTGGGGGGGGTGGCGGAGCTTGTCTGGCGCCTGCTGCGACTGCGGGGTGAACCACCGATGACTCGCTTCGTCGCGACCGAACTGTCGAAGGATCACTGGTTCTCGATCGAGGCGGCGCGCCGCGACCTGGGGTATGTTCCGGAACGCTTCCCGACCGAATCCGGCCTTTGCGAGTATGTGAATGATTTGCACCGCTCAGGGATTCATCGGTAGTCTCTGGACGATGGTAACGGATCTCCACGACTGGCTGGTGAAGCGGGGCGCGCTCGACAAGGTGGCCGCCGGGTTCAGCGCCGAGGACCTGCGGGCGCCAGGAGTCCTGCCGGAGGTGTCCGCGTCCGCACCCCTGATGGTGCTTTGTTCTCCCCATCCGGATGACGAGGTCATCACGGGTATCCTGCCATACCGGCTGCGGCGCGAAGGTTGGCGCGTCGTCAATCTCGCGGTTACCCTCGGCAGCGATCCTTTGCGCCGGACCGCTCGGCGGGAAGAACTGCGGGCATGCTGCGAACGGCTGGGCTTTGAAATGGATGTCTGCGGGTCGGACGGCTTTGAACGCGTGCGCCTCGATACGCGGAGGACGGACCCGGAACACTGGCACAAGATGGTCGGGGAGATCGCGGAGCGCCTGCGCGCGCTACAGCCGACAGTGGTGGCGTTTCCCCATTCCGAAGACCATCATCCCACCCATATTGCCGTGTCGGGGCTTGTGCGACAGGCTCTCGTGCGGGCGTTTTCGAACCGGCCGCTGTGGTGTGTGGAAACCGAATTCTGGGCACCCATGGTGGCGCCCGATCTCCTTGTCGAGGCAGACACCGCAGGCTTGGCGGATATTCTCGAAGCACTCCTGTGCCATTCCGGCGAGCTGAGCCGGCATCCGTATCACCTCCGGTTGCCGGGGTGGATGGAGGATTCCGTTCGTCGCGCGAGTGAACTCCTCCAGGGAATGGGGGCCGAGGCGCTGCCCATGAGCTTTGGAACCCTGTACCGGCGCTATCCGTGGGGCCGGTCGCAACGTGAACCGGAAACGACGCATGAGCCCCTCATCCTGCGGACAGACGATGCCGCCGCCGACGCCTTTCCACCGCTGGCGCAACCGTAGAGGGCCGGTCCCCTCACACAATCCCGGCGCGGCGAAGACGCTGCATCAGGGGCACGACCATGCCGCTGCGATTCATGATATAGAGGTGAATGCCATCGGCCCCCGCCTCGACCAGCTCGACAATCTGGCGATAGGTCCAGTCGATGCCGACTTCTTCGAGAGCGGCCCGGTCATCACCCGCTTTTTCGAGCGCTGTGAGGAGTTCGACCGGCAGGTCCGAGCAAAAGCGGCGGGCGACCTTCGCCGACGATATCGGCATCAGGCCAGGAACGATCGGCACCCGAATCCCGATCCCACGGCAGGACTCGACAAAACGCAGGAAGTTCGCATTTCGGTAAAATAGCTGCGTCGTCACGAAGGAGCCGCCTGCATCCACCTTGCGCTTCAGGTTCTCCAGGTCAGCCCCCGCCGAAGCCGCTTCCGGGTGGACTTCAGGATATCCCGCGACGCCGAGGCAAAGACCGGAATAATGTTCACGCAAGTGCGTCACTAGGTCGGAGGCGTAGGCGAGGCCATCGGGATGTGGCCGGAACTCAGCGGCCCCTTTCGGGGGATCCCCCCGCAACGCCATCAAATTGCAAAACCCCGCATCGAGATATTGCTGCACAATCTCGAGGATTTCGGAACGGGAGGACCCGACACAGGTCAGATGAGGCATGACATTGAAGCCGTATTGGTCCTTCAGCAGGCAGGCGTAGCGATAGGTGCGCTCCTGCGTGCTGCCTCCCGCCCCGTATGTAATGGAGACGAAATCCGGCTGAACCTCCTCCTTGATGCGCAGCGCCGTCTCTACGATCAGTTCTCCGCCAACTTCATCTTTTGGCGGGAAAAACTCGACCGATATGGTGACCTTGTCCTGGGCAAGGTGGTCCGTGATGGGACGGTTTCGCATGTAAACAAATCAATATATTCGGATATAATGATGTAAAGCGGAAACGGCTTGCCCCGAGGACCGCAGGTGTAATCGGGATAGGTCCGGGAGGCGGGTCGCTAAGCCGCGTCTCTCTCGTAAAATCAGGAGCGGCGGCGTTGGGCCGTTCGGACCCGGTGCAGGCGCTCAGTAAAACCACCTTCTTTCAGAAAAGCTCCCGCCTGCGCTTCGATCTGTCGGTCGAGCAGGGCACAGGCTACGCCGAGCAGGACCAGTGCGGCATTGGCGGCGATCTCTGGATAAGTGGACTTTCTGGACTGCATGGACGCTATGGACGGCGGGGGCCCCGCAGTGTCCTTCTTCCGTCCATCGTGTCCATCCAGTCCATCATGGACCTCCCGAACCCACTCGGCCACTTCCTCGGCAGTCCGACAGCGCCGGGCGACGAGCGCTTTTCGTCGGGGGTCGTCTTCGGTCCAGCTGGATAGCCCCCGGTGCCGCAGGAAGTCTTCATAATCGAGTCGAAGCTCTTCAAGGCTCGCCCGCGCTACATTGGTCAGCTTGAGCTCCATCTTCCTTGAGGTCCCACTCGCTTTGGACCCCTCCGCGATATTCTGCACCCCGCTCCGCGCCGCCTGCACCATCTGGTCATGAGACCGGCTGCGCCGGTCGATATAGCGATCACAGAACCGAACCGTCACATCATAGCAAAGCTGCGCCACCTGAAAGCTCTTCAACTTCCGGTAGCCGCCGTGCTTCGGGATGAGGGGTTCGGGGGGCACGGGATCTAGCTATCGGTAATGTGCGGAATGAGCTCTGTCCACGGATATTCATCATTACAATGAGCTAAACGTAATCAGGGGATTGTTGATGATTTGGACAGCCGCCAAGGCAGCTTCTCGGGACTTGTGAACCAGCTCGTCTGTCACATTCCGGAGCTAGTTCCGCGTCAAGGAAGCCGCAGCCCACTGATGCAGTCTGCTGCCCGACACCGTTCCCCACGGGCATCACTCGACCGACGTCTCAATTTCGGGTTCAAGCGACGGCAATGAAGGTTCGGTGCCGGGGGCGAAGGTGACGACGACGGCTCCGTCCTGGCCGTAACCATCGCGGTAGCGGCCGAGGGGGATCGAGTAGAGAAGGTTGGTGTTGGCCAGACGGGCGTAGTCGACGTAATCGGCCATTGCGGTTGAGACTGCGGTGACCACGGCTTGAACGATGAGATCAGCGAGAATGTTTCCGCTGGAGCCGCCCTGGCCACTGAGGTCGGCAATTATCCGGCCGCTGTAGGACCAGAGAATAGCGTCACTTCTGGTCGATTTGAGATGCGCATCGATTGCAATTTCGAGGGAAGATGAAAGCACTGCATAGTTTTTATCCCACGCATTGATCTGCGTAAACAGCACGGCGTCCGCACCAAACGTTTCGCCAAAACGGCGCATTGATTGGTCGCGGAATACCTCGGTATCTGTGAGGCCCTGCATTTCGAAAACATCGTTGAGGATTTCGACTGGAATAACGTAATAGCCCAACTGATTGAGCGGCTCAGCGATCGTTGTGGCGTAATAATCCTTGGCGTCTGCGGAAGTCGAGTTGTTGATCGGGGGGAGGACCGCGATGACGTGAGGCTGCTCGTCATAGATCCTTGGGTACGCCTCGTTTTTTGTCAGGCGGGTGGGGGATTGGCATCCGGCAAACACCAGTGCGGCCAGCGCGAGAAAGGAGAGGAGGATTCGCATAGCTGGTTAAAGCGGATGGTCGTCGGATGTGGACACCGCAGTCTCTACCGGGGTGGCGGCGTTTTGAGCGATCTGCTCTTCGAGGAACTGGATGTAGCGCGCTGACTCCGGATAAGTGGCACGTTCGCGGTCAAAGTATTCCTGGGCGCTGGACAAATTTCCTTTGAGCGCTTGCAGGTAGCCGTATTCCGCGAAGATCCCCGGAGGGACGCGTTTCGACTTACGAGCGGATGTCTCCATCACATTCAGCAGTTCCTGCTCGTAATTCGCGATGGCTTCATCGGTCCTCAGCTTGTGCATGTGGTACTGCCGCTGAGAATACTTGCCGTAGTCGTAGAGAGCTGGTGAGGCGCATCCGCTGAAAATGCAGGAGACTGCGAAGAGCGAGAGAGAGAGCCGAG
>CAZVQJ010000070.1:0-12808 GCA_964629165.1 uncultured Puniceicoccaceae bacterium | reverse complement strand
ACTCGTTTTCCGGCACCCACGTCGCCGTGTAATGACTGACCGCCTTAGGCAGATACCCGCGCGTGCTCTGCACCAACCCGAGATCGATGATCCCCGTCACCGGTGTCTGCCCAATGTCTGCCCCGTCCGCCACGATGAGCCGACCAGGATCTTCTCTACGAATCGCGTTTACCAGCGCGTGCACAACCTCGATGTAACGCGTATGGTCTTCCATCCAGGGAGGCTCGTTCATCAAATCAAAGCTCAATCGCTCATGGGGGATCCCCCGATACCGCTCAGCGAAGGTCGCCCAATGGTGTATCGCGGCCTCCAATGCAGCCTGCTGTCCCTGTGCTGATCCGAGGAAGAGGTCGTGTCGTTCGCGCTCGCGGCCATTCACGCAATAGCCGGGAATCCGGTGGAAGTTCAGGTTGACATGAATGCCGTACTGGCGCCCGAACTCGATCGCCTCATCGATCCATTCGAGCCTCGATTCGTCGATTTCTGTCCATGCCTGCGGATCCGACCACACCCAGTAATTCATCGGAAGGCGCGCAAAGTCGAAACCCAACTCCGCCATGAGGGCAAAGTCGGATTCCCGATAGCGCCGCGCCCGTTCGGGAGACATCAACTCCGTCAGGTTGAAGCCTCGCCACCGGGGAATTTCCGGCTGCACAGCGCGGTTGGCGGCCCCTAACATGCTTTCGGATCCCATCAATATCAAACCAGCCGTGACACTCGTAGTGTTTCCCAGAAATGTACGACGGTCCATTCCGGAAATCGCTAACCCCCGCTCATAAGGAGGGCAAGGGAGAAGCGACAGGGCGCCACCGTGCAGGGACATCCATCCGATCAGGGTGACACGATGCGCCCCTCTTCGTTATCGAACGAGAGGAAACGACGCGTTTCCGAGATGCCGTTCATGAAGTAGAGCCAACTTCCCGACCTTGCCTCGAAACACCACGGGTAGTGCTCCGCGGAAGTCCAGAACCACCCACCCGGTTTTTCCCACCACCAGAATCCGTGCTCATAGGGGACCGCTGCGCCCACCCAGATCCAACCGTGATGCTCATGTTTCACCCACGGCCAGGAATCTTCCGTGTAGTAAAATTGCCCATACCATGCACTTTCATAGACGGACGGGACGCTCGTCGAAACATCCGCATCGAGCCAGATGTCTCCAAAACGGTACCAGGAGCGCGGGTGCGCGATCAGTTCCTCCACATAAGCGGCCAGGCTCGCGGCGTCTCCTCGTGCCGCGCTCGCCCCAAGATCGGTTTCTGCACCGCCAAGAACGGCGCCAACAAGCCCGAACCGCGCCATTTCCGCAAGTCGATCGTTGGGCGGCGCGTGGATAATGTCGGTTCCGGCAAAAAAAGTCTCTTTCTTTACCAGTCCCTCAATCAAGCGCGCGCGGGCGAAGGCGGGCCCTGGGATGTCGCCCACCACCCGATCGGCTTGCTCTTCGTAAAGGAGCATCCGGTTATGGGCCTGAACAATTTGCTGTGCCGTCGGATCACGGCCGTGCCGACTGTTCCAGACCGGCTGGAAAAAGGCGCTTGTATTCAACGTCTCGACCGCGGCCCCAAAGCGCATCGCCGCCTCCGGATGAGCGTGGAGAAGCACATCCGCGAGACCGCTGACGCCTCCGAAAAACCGGGACAGCTCCGGCAAAGGCGACTCACTTTCACCCATCCGGATGATCTCCACCATCGGTGGCAGCCCGATCCACTCTTCTCCCGAATTCGGAAAAAGTGGTGCCCCGCCCGATAGCAACAGCCCTTCGAGAAACAGTTCTTGCGCCGTCGGGAACCGATCGAGGCAAAGCACCGTGACCATGACCGCGTCGAGGATCGGCCGAACGGCAGGTTCCTCGAGCATACGAAGAACGACCTCGGCGCGACTCAGCCCATCGTCGATAAGAAGACGATACGCCGCCGCCGACTCCGGAGAAATCGGGAGGCCCGTCAAATCCTTCCATATTTGGCGAATAAAGTGAGAATCACTCCGCAGGGGCGAATGGACGGTGGAGAACCGGAGGATTTCCGAAGTCCAGTTTCCCAGAACCGGATCGATCACCCGAAACGAAGCCAGCATCTCCCGCGGATCATCCTTCGTCGGCCGACGAATCTCATAGGGCGGACCGGAAGCCGTCCCGACAATTTCGCCATCGATGAAAAAATCGACGGCCTCCAGCGATCCGAGGGGATCGGCAACATATGCCCGAAGATGAAGTTCCCTCCCGGCTACGCGTCGTTCCCCCGCCTGCGGCTCAAGCCAAGTTCCGCGAGGGTCGAGATTCAGAATACGAAAGCTTGTCTCTGCCGTCGGGTACCCCGGTAACTGAACGCGAAGAACATGTTCCTCGGTCGGCTCGAAACCATCCCCGCGAACGACCGCAAGGGTAAACGTCGCCGTATCCGCCCCGACCGGGAGGACCTGCGGAGCGGATACCCTGAAATCACTGTTTCCCTGGAGTTCCAGCGTTGTCGCGGTGGAAAGAGGCGGGGCCATAATCACTTCGGCAGTGATCACCGAGCCCTCTTCAACCTCGGTTGGCTCCAGTCGAAGAGAGACTATGGGCGGCGGAACGGGGGACCGGAAGACAATCGAAAAAGCAGCGTCCTCATATTCCTTCACCGTAGCCCTGATCACGATCTCGGTTTCCGGATCGGGTTTCCCGGCAGGGATCGTTTCGATGGTGAACGTGCGGCTCAAACCATCCGCCAAGGATTCAAAGACAATCGATTCGGGCAGACTGATCAGGTCCGGTCGCGGATTCTCGAGCGTCACAGTCCATGGATACTCCCGGGGTTCTCTTGAAAGTGTGACGGTTCCCTCCGCTGCCTGGACGCCGGCCCCCGCTGTCAGTTCGGAGGGAACGATTGCGAGCATTATCCGACCGGGATCCGTCGGCTCGATGTCCAACTGTGTTCCGGCACTGCGATATCCGCTTCCGATCGCTCGCAGGGCGACCGGCATGGTCTCCTCCAGGAACACGCCAGGAGCCACCATGATGAGAAAGGATTCCTCGGTCTCACCCGCTCGCACAACAGCGCTCGGAGGGTCCACCAGCAACCCCTGCGAGTCGGCAGTGATCGAGATCCTGACGGGCGCGGCGGCGGGAGCCGGTAACGTCACCGTGGCCATTGCGGGCGGCCCGCCAGCCGCAATCGTGGCCGAATCGACCGCCAGGCTGAGCACAGGCGCGATCGAGAGATCGGTCGAAATGACTACGTCGTCGATTTCCCACCGCTCCCTTCCCGGGGGTGCCGAGGCATAGCGAAACGCGAGATAGACCGGTCCCGAAGCCATCGGCAAAGGGGCCATCCCGGCCGGTTCAAAGTCGTTGCCGGAAACGATTGGCAGAACCGGGAAGAGGGAATGCCAGTTCGCGGCGCCGACATTCGCGGCTTCCGGTCGCCCGTCAAAGTCGGTCGACACGAGAACATCCAGCGCCTGCGGTGGAAGCGCCGGGTTGTCCGACTGAAAGCGGGCCCTGAAAAACACCGCGGCGGTCCCGCCGGCGGCACCGTCCACTGCAGGCGATACCAACCAATGGTCTACGGGAGTTCCTGCAGCGATGGGCTCGGCGCGTGCCAGCCCATCCTCGAATCGCCACGCAGTGCCTTCCGCAAACGCCACAAGCGACCAGGTCGATTCGGTTTCGAAGTCTTCCTCGAGAAAGTGAAAGGTCGATCGGCCGGAGACAACGGGCGGTGACGGCACCGTTTTATAGCGGGTGTTTGCTCCGGCATTCGCAAAAGGAATGAAGGCGAACGTGTATGTGGCATCGACGGCGAGCCCGGTCAGCGTGAGTGACTCTACTCCGATCGCTGCGACAACCGCCCCGGTGCCATCCGCAATATCCGTATCCAGGCTCACCGCCTCTCCATTGATCGGGAGGTCATGATCGCTGTCCCCCCCGGTCGAGATCAGGATCAGATAATTTTCCGGCAGGTGCTCTCCACTCGAGTCTGTCCAACGCAGGCGCAGGCTACCGACCCCGACGGACTCTACCGAGAGCGCCGTTGGATATTCGCTCGGTTCCGGCTTTTCTCCGATCGCGAAGGCGTGGTGCCCCAGCCCATCGAAAGTATCTGTCGGGTGGACCACCCATTCACCCGGATCGAAAGCCACACGCGGTCCCGCTGCGTCGGGCCTTCTTCGAAGCGTGATGTCACCGTAAAGGTCTTCCCGGACTCCGATCGTTCCGATGACATCAATGGGCACCCCTCCCTTCAGAAGTGCGATGGCGTCGTCCCCATTGAAATTCGCGACGGTGGCATCATACGCTTCTCCGGAGTAGTCGGTAAAACCACTGTGCTTCAGAACCATAACCTCACCCGCGCCCAGGAACTCCTGCAACGTGGCGAGCTCGACATGATTGCTCGCGGTCGTTGCTCCGTTCGCATAGAGACTGACCGCGTATGCGTCCAACGGGACGGGCAATCCTGTGCCGTTGAAGATCTCAAGGGCCTTGTTGTTGGAGCTGCCTTCGACATATTCGGAGATCAGCAAGTCGGGTAACGAAGCCGCTGAGGGGCTCGTGAGGCTGATCGCCAGGACGCTCATGAAGGAGCCCGCGAGAATGCTTACGATCTTCAGCCCGAAAACGAGGGGCTGACGCGTTCCGATGGTCTCCTCCGCCGCACGCATCGCTTCATTCCCCAGAGGCACCCGTTCCCCGGGGCACGCCGCCGCCCGGAGTGATCAGAAACGGGTTCTGGAACAACGTCCCTGGGTCCACCCCGTCGAGCTGCTGCCGCTGAGGAGATCCGCCCGGGCTGATCAGGTTCGCCGTGACAAAGATGAGGAGATTTCGCTTCTCCGAGCTCTCCGCCTCGCTTCGAAAGAAACGCCCCAGCAACGGGATATCACCCAGAACCGGAATCTTGTCGGTGACCGAAACGGCGTGCTCCCTCGTCAGGCCTCCCATCACAACCGTGGCGCCGTCCCAGATAGTCACTTCGGTCCGGACACGGCGGACGCTGAAGATGGGCTGAAAAAAACCACTTGGGACCGTCACGGTGGTATTCGAAGCGATCGCAACCGAAGTCCCTCCGTATTCCACAAATCCATCAAATTCGGTGACGCGAGGCTCAAGGAGCAAACTGATCGCATTGTCCTCTTCAACATTCGGGGTCACTTCCATTTCGACGCCGACGTTGCGGACAACAAAATCCTGCGGAGTGCCCGCCGTAATGGCGACCCCGGCACTGCCACTTCCCGACGAGTCTCCTCGCCCTACCTGCGCGTCGATATCGCCGTAGCGCTCCGGATATCGCAACTCCTGCGCCACCGTAATTTCAGCTGTCTTGCCCGAGAGAACGGTCACCTTTGGGGCGCTCATCAGATCGTTTCCGGTCCTCCGTTCCAGCGCACGAATGATCAACCCGATGTCCGCACTCCCAATCACCCCGGAGATGCTTGCCAATCGACTCGCCCCCTCGCCGAGGTCGATCGTCGCCGGGAGCGCGGGCGCCAAAACGGGCAGCGCCACATCCAGTCCCGGGCGCACCCGTCCGGTTTCATCGACACTATCCGGGCTCTGAATAGCGAGTTCTCCGTCCACTCGGCGGCTGCCGAAAGCCTCTGCCAGGCTCCGGTTCGGGCTGGTGTAAGTCTGGTTATAAATCCTCGCCTGGCGGCCATCGGGTCCAATCACTGGATTGCCGGATCCCGGATCAAAACGCGCCCGCCCTCCCGCTTGCACCGTCCAGTCGAAGCCGAGCTCTTCAAGATCACCCTGACGAACCTCGAGGAAACGTGCTTCGATCTCCACCTGCTTGATTTCGGTGTAGCGCCGAAGAATGTTACGCACCTTCTCCATGTTGCGGCTCGTCTGGGTGACGATCAGTTGACCGTCGGCGAGAGCCAGGTTGGCACCCTCGACCGTCGCGAATGGAATGCCCGCGCGCTGGAGAAATTGTTTGAGCGCTTCCTCTTCTCCCCGATCGATTGCATCGGGTTCACTGGAAACCGGTGCAAAGGGATGCGATTGGCGGGTGCCCCTGTCCACCGCCTTTTGACCCCCGACGCCGGTCAGGCGAATGATCGTCGAGCGGGAGACAGGAAAAAATTCAGTCTCGAGGCGGGACACCGGACCGAGGCCTTGACGCACCACAACCGCGTCGGACTGGAGCTCATACTCATAGCCCACCGATTCGGTCACAAAATCCAGCACCCGCAGCATCGGGAGGTCGCGCAGGGAAATGGTCACTTCGGGATCTTTTCCGTTCGGATCAATCAAAACCACGTTGATGCCGGGACCGGCCGGACCGTATTCCTCCGAGAGGGCGGAAAGTGTATCGACAACACGGGACAGCGGAACCCCATCAAAGGTTGCCCGAGGAATCACCATCGTCTCGAGGACCTCCCGCAGTCCGGAACCCGGTTCAGCGGCCGGCTCCTCGGGACGTTTGTCGAACACCTGCGGACGTTGCCACCCTTGTCCCACCTCATGCAGCATGTGCTGCCTCGCCGCCGGACGGTTCAACTCTCCCGCCAAGCGCTGCGCATGGCCCACCTCGATTCGCAAGCGTTTGACGGCCACGTTGTCCGGTTCCAGTGCTTCGATTTCGGCACACGTCGTCAGGGCGCCCGAGAAGTCTCTCGCTCGAAGTTGATCGTGCGCCCGCGCCAACAGCGGCCCGACGCTTTCCTCCGCCCTCGTGGCTATGGCTGGCGGCTCTGGAGTAATGCCGGATTTCCGCTCTGCAGGCGCGCCCAAAGGGTGCAGGCACAGTAGGATCAAAATCAGCTTTCGAAGTATTTTCATTGCGCACTCTCACCCGCCGTTTCCGCAGGAAGGAGGGATCTTTCAATCAGTCGTTCGGTCATCAGGAGGTTGCCGGCGCTATCGAGTTTGCTCACCTCGACGGTCCGCGCGTCCACATCGACACTCCGCACCGCAAAACGATGGGCATCGAGTTCAACGGCCTCTCCGACGGCGAGACGCCGCTCTTTTCCCGTTGTGTCGCCCACCAGCACAGCGCGCAGACCCGGCTTGTAGAGAGTCTCCCGGCCAAGGCTCGTCACGGCCGCGGTATCCTCATTGACCAGGACCAACTCGATCAACGATTTGGGGGATATGTCCGGAGATCCTGCTTCGCCGAGCGCATCCCGGCGCCCGACCAGAAAGGCATCCACCACCCATCTACTTTCGGCAATGCGGTCGCCCACCCGCACCCGATGATAGCGTTTCTTCTGGAGGTCCTGGATCTCCACGAAATAGCGACCGGCCTCACCGGAATGTCCCGCGTATTGAAAACGGAACGGCTCGCGCTCCAGCCTGCTCAGATAAACGCCGAAGGGTGGTTCCTCGGGCGCGGGGAGCGGTGGCTCGACAGTGAATCGGCCGCTCGTTGGGTTGTAGTAGATCAGCGGAGGCGTGAAAATCTCGAAGATCCAACGCGGTCCTGCCGATTGCCGCGTCGGCTCCGGCCAAGGCAGGAAAGCCTCGGGAATCCAGCGGGGTGCGTCGCGATCGAAGAAAGTTTCCGGGAGAACGGGCAAATTCTGTCCCGTCAATACACCCGGACGTACCCACCAGCTGATGATCGAGGCAGCCCCCGCGAGGAGGGTGAGCAAAGCCGCCCAATGCCGCCCGAATACTCTCACGCAGCGCCTCCCCGAGGACGAACCCGAGAGTCATCCACCAGTTCAAATGCCTCGAGGACAACCGTGAACTGTGATTCGTTCGACTCCACGATCGATTCGATTGCGTGATCCGACTCATCGTCTTGGCGCAGCGGGATCCCCAAACCCACGAAGGGTGATGCGGGAACGCCCGCAACCCGGCGCATGGATGGAGTCTCACCAGGCTGGACCTCAATGCTGCGGACGACGATCCCACGTTCGAATCGAGTGAGCTTCCCCATGAAGAGTCGCAGCGCCTCTGTCTTGCCAACAAAGCGGATGCGCAACCCGGAAGTTTGAATAGCCCCCTCGACGGCCGCCGTGGCCAAGGGGGCCATCACAAAAAGATCATCCGCTTTCTCCGTATCATCATTTGGGAATACCTGAACCGGCACCCGCTCGACGCCCAGAAGGTGTTCCGGTTTCGCTTCGAGGAGAAGACCCAGCACGTAAGCGAGCGCATGCCGCTGCCGGTCTATTCGAGACAGGACGTGAGCCGCCTCGATCGAACCTTCCGCCCCGACGAGACCGATCTCCTGCTGCCGGATCACCTGGCCGAAGCCGAAAGCCTCCCCCGCCTCGAGCGTGATACCCGCGCGCTCAAAGGCAGCCCGCTGTTCCTCGACAAAATTCAAAAGCTCGAAATGGAGTTCCTCCACACCAGCGAAGGTCCGGGGCGGCGGCCACTCCCCGAGGGGTGCCACCGCGGCTTCCACCCGATCCACCTGTGCCCGTGTCTGCGCAAGATGACTGTGAGTAGCCGCGAGGTTCTCCTTCGAAGGCGTCAATGGGCGCTCGGCCAGCTCCCGCCATAGCCGGTGTTCATACGCGAGTTCCGCCTCCAGCACTTTCCCGGCGTTCCGCAAGCGGATACCTCCCACAATCAATCCGGCATACAGCAGAACTCCCCCCACAAATATCCCGCGGCAAACCCGCGGATGCAAAATGACCGCTCTCATAGGCGACGTTCCGGGTTGATCGTGAGCATGAATTCGAAGCTCATCAGCCCGCCCGTGAGCGATTCGAAACGCTTGCCCGATACCCCTTCGATGAAGTCCGAGGCAGTGAGCCCTTCGATCAGCTCACTGACCCGGTTCCGCATTTCAGGGCTGGCCCGCTTCATCGGATTCGCCGGATCGAGGAGCCTTCCCTGCAGCCTGAGCTGGATCGCGTGCGGCCATGCCCCGGAAGAATCCTCGCGGGATGGTCCGGAGTCTTTTCCCCCAGCGCTCCGGACGATTTCGAGAGAGTCGATCCAAACGTTCTCCACTTCCCCCAGCCGGGTTTGCAGATCGACGAGGAAGTTACTCCAGTTGGCGCGGGATCGTGCCAGTTCAGTCAACGCATGGATCCGTTTCTCGGCGACATCGACCTTTGACAGCACCGCATCGAGTTCCTCCGCCAGAGCGGCAACGGGCCGTCGCTGTGCCCGGTGGTCCTCCAGCACTGTCTCCAACCGCTGCAGGTCCTGCCACGCCGGCAGCCACCAGAGAACGCCCGCCACGACAACGCCCCCCGCCGCCGCCAGGTTCCAGCGGCTTGAGGTTCTCTCCTCCTCGCGGATTCGGTCAGCGGCAGAGCGCAGGGACCCGCGAAGAAACGGCTCTCCGCACTCTCCGAGCAACGACCCCGCAACCGCAATGAGGTGCTTCTCCGGCAACCGGTCGACGCCATCAATGGGGAGTTCAGCACACATCTCAGCCATCGAGAGTGCGCGAACTGGCACGCCTCCTGGCAGTTCTCCCACCGCCGCTGAAATCCCCTGCGCATCGCCCCCCACAATCTGCACGCTCTCCGGACGCCACTCCGCTTGCGCCTCCGACACCGCCGCAATCGAGCGGGTCCACTCGCCTCGCAGGTGCTCGAACCTCGCATCCTTACCGCCCGGTTTTTGCCAGCGATGTACCCGCACGAGGGAGACTCCCCCTCCAAGGAACCAGCTGATCAGCGAATCTCCCACCGGATAGGCGAGGACGACGGGGGCGGGATCTCCAACCGCTTGCCAGATGTTGTATAGAGCGATGGGCAAAGCTTCCCAGCGCATCGAACGGTAGCCGCGTTCACACCGGAACCGGAACCGCCCCGGGCGTTCATCCTGCGACGCGGCAAAAAGGATGCGCTTCTCTTCGATCGCGTCCGCCTCCATAACGATGGAGTCCCAGGCAACTTCATCGAGTTCAACCGGAAGCGCCCGCCTCAGTTCTCCTTCGAGAATGGCCCGACGCTTGCGCGTGCGCACCTGGGGCACGGTCACGGGCTTGGCGAGGAGGCGACCTTCCAAATCAAGCAGAACCACCGGCATCCGCCGATAGAGGTGGGGACCTTGCAGAACCAGTCTTTCGAAGGTCGGCTCTCCCGTCCCCATCTCCGTAAAAACATCCGCCTCCTCGATCCTCCACCGGCCTGTTCGCTCAAGCATCGCGCAGGTGCGCACCCCGGCGTTCCCGGTCCACGTCACGACAACCCTTCGTTCTCCCGGCCTCATCGAGTGCTCAAAGCTTCCCTCCGCTCCACCCAGGTTTCGGCCCGAAGAAAAGCGGGCGATTCCGCGGACCGCCGGTTGCGTCCGCCAAAAAAGGGCGTGTGGTAGATCGGCTGGAGAACGCCCTCCCATTCCCCTCCCCCCTCCCGGAAGAGCTCCACGAACGTTGGGGCCGAAACGGGGTCCTGGAGGGAGTCACTGAAGGTCGCCGGCGGCTGACCAAGACTGCGGCCGTCCTGTTCCAGCCGTATCCTCCATGCCGCCGGCGCCCCGCGCAGATCCGTCCGGCGAACGAAGTCCGGATGGAGATAAAAACAAACCGTCCGCTCCTCTCCCGCCTGGGGCAGAAGAAAAAGCACCTCCGAACGACAGGTAATATAATCATCCTTGCCCCCCGCCCGCGAACGCCACGCGAGGTCCAGCCCCAGCCGGACAGATTGGCGCAGCTGCACCGGATCCCGGCTCCCGCTCCGGACCTCGATCGCCACCTCGAACCACTCGGCATCGCCTCCCGAAAGGATCGCACGCCCGAACTCCACCCGCTCCACCACCAGCGGGACGGATGTGCGCGCCTCGACGCCAGCTCCCCCAAAAGCAGATGCGATAACCATCAGAGCGCCGCGCATACTCCTGAACCAACGAAACATAGCATAGCGAAATGGAAGGATCAGAGCGCGCCTGCAAGCCAAAACTCTAACGTCCATGAAATTTGCTTACGCCCTCAAAAGCGGAATCGCTCCCCGTCTCTCGGCGCAAGAGCGGTCCATCCGATTCAGGATCTCTCGTCCACAATCGGGCTTTTCGATTGATTGCCGCGCCTCCGGAAACCATATCCGATCCTCCGAAGGCAGCTGCAATCAATTGTCATGGCCGAAAACATCTATCCAGAATTTGCCCGCATGCTGGGCCGGAACGAGAAGGAACGTCTGCTTCGACAGCGCGGGCTGGTTGTCTGGATGTACGGTTTGAGTGGCAGCGGGAAGAGCACGTTGGCCAATGCGCTTGAGCGTCGTCTGCATGCGGATGGCCTCCTCACCCAGATCCTCGATGGTGACAACATCCGTTCGGGCCTGAATCGCAACCTCGGGTTCAGCGACGACGACCGCGCGGAGAACATCCGCCGGATTGCGGAAGTCGCCAAACTCTACCTCCATACGGGGGTCATTACCCTCACGAGTTTCATCACGCCCCGGCGAGACCTCCGGCAACTCGCGCGGGCAACCGTCGGGGCGGCGGATTTTCTCGAGGTCTACATCCGGGCGAGCTTCGAGACCTGCGCCAAGCGTGACCCCAAAGGGCTCTACGCCAAGGTCGCAGCGGGCGAAGTCGAACAGTTCACGGGCCGCGATTCCGGATTTGAAGAACCGGAGGAGGCGGATGATGCGCACATCGTCGACACGGAGGCGAACGATCTGACGGCTTGCCTTGAACGGCTCTACACCCTTGTCCTACCTCGCGTTCGATCTACTGATAGTCACTGAGGCACACTCCGGGCCTCTCATTTTTCTTTCATTGATGAAACTCGATTACAACCTAAGTCATCTTCAGGTCCTCGAAAGCGAAGCGATCTATGTTCTGCGTGAAGTCGCCGCGCAATTCCAGCGCCCGGTGCTGCTCTTCAGTGGCGGCAAGGATTCGATCGTGGTGGGTCATCTCGCCCGGAAAGCGTTCTGGCCGGCGAAAATCCCATTCGCGTTCATGCACGTCGACACCGGCCACAACTTCCCCGAGACGCTGGCATACCGGGACCGTTTTGTGGAGGAGCTGGGGGCACGCCTCATTGTCGCGAACCTGCAGGAGCTGATCGACAAGGGGCGGGCCAAGGAAGAGAGCGGTCCGGACGCTTCGCGCAATTCCCTCCAGATCATCGCGTTGCTCGACGCGATTGAACAGAATCAGATCGATTGCGCGATCGGCGGCGCTCGCCGGGACGAGGAAAAGGCCCGCGCCAAGGAGCGCTTTTTCTCTCACCGGGATGATTTCGGGCAATGGGATCCCAAGAACCAGCGGCCGGAACTGTGGAATCTGTTCAACGGGCGGATGAACAACGGCGAGCACTTCCGCGTTTTTCCCCTCTCGAACTGGACAGAGATGGACGTCTGGCAATACCTCAAGCGCGAGAACGTGCAACTGCCGAGCCTCTACTACGCGCACGAACGCGAAGTGCTCACCCGCCGGGGTGTCATTCTCGCCGTATCCGAATTTGTCCAACCGCGCGAAAACGAGACGGTAGAACGGAAAATGATCCGCTTCCGCACGATGGGCGATGCCACGATCACCGGTGCGGTCGAATCGACGGCCGATAATATGGATGCGATCATCGCCGAAGTGGCCGCTGCCCGGCAAACGGAACGCGGCAATCGCGCCGACGACAAACGTTCGGAGACCGCGATGGAGGACCGCAAACGGCAAGGTTACTTCTAAGCGCGGCATCCTCGAAGGAATCACCTTCCAGGCGCGATTCTCCATCTCCTTCAATTTCATTTTCACATATCTGCATCATGGAACTTCTCCGTTTCACCACCGCCGGGTCTGTCGATGACGGCAAGAGCACGCTCATCGGGCGCCTCATGTACGACACCAAGACCATCTTCGAGGACCAGCTGGAAGCGGTTGAAAACACTTCCCGGCAACGCGGCGACGAGCACGTCGATCTCGCTCTCCTCACCGATGGCTTGCGAGCCGAGCGGGAGCAGGGCATCACGA
>CAZVQJ010000069.1:0-12811 GCA_964629165.1 uncultured Puniceicoccaceae bacterium | reverse complement strand
TATCATGTGCCAACAAGGCTCGTATGCTGGCTCTGGAAGCCACATTGAACGGGTAGAGCAGAGGAATGAAAATCCTTGTGTCCCCGGTTCGATTTCGGGTCTCGCCACGAGTTTTCACGGCCGGTGCGGAAAAAACTTACGGGAGGAGACGCGGTGGCCGGGGAACATTGCCTTCGGCGACGCCGGTGAGCCTGGCGTTTTCGGTCTCGATTTCGATCCGGACGATCTGGAGATCGTCGCCCGGAACTTCCCGCGCGTTGTAGTGGCGGAATAACTTCAACATGGGCAGGTTATCCCCGTCCACTTGCGCCCAGAGGGTTCTGACTTTCCGGATTCGGGCGATTTCGATCATGCGCTCGAGGAGGCAGCGCGCGAGCCCTCGACGGCGTTTCTGCTCACTCACAACAAACGCGATTTCCGCACTGTGCCCACCGCGGTCGAGGTACCAGCGGCCGATGCCGTGGATGACCTGTCGGGGGCCTTGCAGTTCGAAAAGGGCGAGGGCGAGATCGACGTTCTGATCGACGCCGACAAGTTCGAACGCGCGTTGGCGACTCATCCGCGTCACTGTGAAACCGTATCTTCGAATGACCGTTTCCTCGGTGTGCGAGTAGAAAAAGTCCTGTAATCGTCGATCGTCGGCGGGATTCAATGGCCGCAGGATAAAGTCCTCGCCCCCGGCGAGGCGCACCTTGCGGATCTGGATGCCATCGGTGGATTCCGCGTAGGGGGGAGGTAGTTGGAAAAGCCGGGGCACGAGTCGGCGTTCATGAGCGGCCGCGAGGAGTGCCTCGCGGCAATCCGGGTGGGCGATCTGAATCAGTTCGGAAACGCGTTCCTGCACGGTCCGCCCGCGGAGGCTCGCAATCCCGTACTCGGTCACGATATGATGGACATCTGCCCGGGTGATCCCGACCCCTGCGCCGGGCGGAAGGTCGGGCAGAATGGTCGATTGCCGTTTGCCCTCGCGATCGATCCGGCTGGAACGAAGGGCAATGATCGGTCGACCGCCGGGGCTGAGGGCGGCGCCCCGGAGAAAGTCGCCTTGGCTGCCGAGTCCGGCCCGAAAGCGTCCGCGAACGGAATCGATGACAAGTTGGCCGGTGAGGTCCGAGAGAAGGGCACTGTGCACCGCGACCATCCTGGCGTTGCGGGCAATATTGACCGGATTGTTGACGAAGTCGGTCGGTCGAAACTCGATGTGCGGGTTTCCGCTGATCGATGCGTAGAGGTTGCGGGAGCCGAGGGCATTTGCGGCGACGAGCTTTCCCGGGAGGAGCGTCTTGCGCGTATTATCGATCACCCCGTCTTCAAAAAGCCTCCAGGCGGCATCCCCAATCGTTTCCGTGTGCAGGCCGAGGTGGCGATGGGACTGAAGGTGAGCAAAAACGGCGTGGCCGGTTTTCCCGACACCGGCTTGGAGGGTATCTCCGTCGTCGATCAGTTGCGCGATATAGGCTCCGATCCGGCGGTCTGTTTCATCGAGCTCCGGCGCGGGCCATTCGGGCAGGGGTGTTTCGGCCTCGACGGCAAAATGGAGCTGTGAGGTGTGGACAAAGCTGAGCCCCTGTGTCCGGGGCATGGCCGGGTTGATCTGGGCGACGACGACGGGCGCGGCTTCGAGGGCGGCGGGTATCAGTTCCACCTGGGGGCCCAGCGAGCAGTATCCGTAGGCGTCGGGCGGCGAAACCATGATGAGCGCGACGTCGAGGTCGATCGTGCGCTCACGGAAGAGCCCCGGAATGTCCGAGAGGTGCGCGGGGGTGTAGTCGTCGATCCCGGCGTTCACCAGCTCGCTGAGCTGCGGGTCCAGATAGAAAGCGTTGATCTTGATGTGTGGACGGTGGACATCGTCCGCCCATGGGGTGGGGCCGATGAGGAGCGTCTGGATAAACTCAAAGTCATTCTCGGAGCGCGCATGGGCCAGAACCTGTTCGACCAGGGCAAGGGGACAGGCTGCTCCGGAACCGAGAAAGATCCGGCTGCCGGGGCGGAGGATGCGTGTCCAGGGCGGTGAGGGAGGCAAAGGCATGCAGGAAGGCGCCAACGCGCTGGGGGAGACTTTGTGCGATAAAACCGGAAGAAGGAAGGGCGAAGGAGCCAGAAAACCGGAAAGCAGTTTTTCTGATCAGGCCGAATTGAAGGGAAAATGGGGGCGCGGATTTTCGGAGGCGTGTTGCCAAACGCCTATCTGTCCTGAAGATCGGGGATATGTCCGATGGTCCAACGACCGCTTCGACAGTGGCTGATGTGGCGGTACTGGCCGTCGCTCTGGAACGCGATGCCCAACTTCCGGGAGAGGAGCGCAGGTCCCGAAACCAGCGATCTTCCGCGATTGTGGAGGCCGTGGGCGGTGACCGGCTGCACAAGGCTCTGGCGTGGCTCGACGATGTCTGCGCTGAGGATAGCGAGTTGCAAACGTTGCGCGTGCGGGTGCGGCATGCCCTCGGATGGGTGGGGATTCTGATGAGTGCTCTCGGCTTGCTCTTCGGATGGGTTGCCGCGATCGGAGCGCTTTACTACGACGGTTCCGGCCGCATCAACGTCCTCGCCGTGCTCGCGGTGTTTGTCTTCCTCCCCGGGTTGATGCTGATCCCTTTTGGGTGGGCCGCGCTTCCGTCCCGGTGGCTGGCGTGGGTTCCGGGAGGAAATGCGACCGGTGCGTTCTTCCGCTCGGTCAGCCCGGGTCGGCTCGGCGGCTTGGCGCTTCGCTGGTTTCCGGAGGAATCCCGGCGCGCCTGGCAGCGGGCGACCGGTCGTGCGGGCGCTCACCGGGAGCTCTACGCCGGCGTCCAGAAGTGGGCTTTGCTCCGGTGGTCGCAAATGTTCGCGATCGGATTCCAGGTCGCTGCCGTCACGGTCGCTTTCTGGCTGGTGACATTCAGCGACCTCGCTTTTGGCTGGAGTACTACGCTGACTTCGGGGGATCCGGCGGAGGATGCCCGCCGCCTGCATCTCGGGACATCAGCCCTTGCGGCCCCGTGGAGCTGGGCCCTCGAGGCGGCCGAACCGTCTCGAGAACTCGTCCGCGAATCCCGGTATTTCCGGGCAGTCGTGACCGACATGACTCCCGGGAAAGCGGCTTTTCTGGGAGGCTGGTGGCCGTTCATCATCCTTGCGATGCTCTTCTACGGACTTCTTCCGCGCCTCATGACGTTGACGATTTCACAACGGGCGTTGAACGCGAGTGTCCGCGGCGCGCTCCTCGCCACCCCCGGACTCAGCGTCCTTCTCATCCGCCTGCGTCGGGCGGGCGTCGAGACGGCATCCCCTGAAACCGAGCGGTGGGAAGCGCCCGGGGCGTCCTTGCAAGGGGATCCTGCGGGTGTGACGGCGCTGCCGGAGGGTCCGTTCGGGAGCGTCATCAACTGGGCTTCACTGCCGATCGAAGATTCCGTGCTCGCGGCGTTTTTTGGAACCGAACGAATCCTGCACGCAGGGGGCGGTTCGACTTTGGCCCACGATAAGGAGGTGGCTCGGGGAGTCGCGATGTCCCGTGGGGAGAGTGACAGTGTGGCGATTGTGGTGAAGGCTTGGGAGCCGCCATTGCTGGAGTTCGTTGATTTTGTCCACGCGCTTCGTTCGGCTTTGGGGCGGGGGCCGGAGATCGTGGTGGTTCCGCTTTCGCTGGACAGCACGGCCACGCCGCAGGCGGCTCTCCCGGCGCAGGTCGGAATCTGGCGGGACAAATTGGAGCAGGCAGGGGATCCGTGGTTGCGAGTCGTGGAGCTTCCGGCGGAGGTTTCGGAATGAGCACTCCGTCGTTTGCCGTTGTAGGGCACCCGAACAAGGGGAAATCGAGCCTGGTCGCAACGCTCGCCCGGGATGCCTCCGTCGCGGTGAGCCCGCAACCGGGGACGACCGTCCGGGCGCGTCAGTTCCCGATGCGGGTAAACGGGGAATGGCTCTACACGCTTATCGATACCCCGGGATTCCAACGTGCCCGCGCGGCGCTGGACTGGATGAAACGCCATGAAGGGGATGCGGCCTCGCGGGCGTCGGTCGTGGCCCGGTTTGTCCGGACCCATGCGGGGAAGGAGATGTTCCGGGACGAATGCGAATTGCTTCAACCTGTTCTGGACGGTGCGGGCATCATCTATGTCGTCGATGGCGCCGCGCCGTATGGATCGGAGTACGAATCGGAAATGGAGATCCTCCGCTGGACGGGGCAACCGAGCATGGCGATCATCAATCCGATTGGGCAGCCCCGGTTTGTCGAGCCGTGGGAGAACGCGCTGGGCCAGTTTTTCCGGGTGGTGCGCGTTGTCGATGTCATGCAGGCGCCGTTCGGCCAGCAGATCGACCTGATCCGGGCGTTTGGTCATCTTTCCGAGCAGTGGCGAGAACCGCTCGAGCGTGCCGTCGATGCTCTCCTCGAGCACCGCCGGAGCCAGTGCGAGGATGCTGCCCGGGTGATTGCGGAACTGATCGCGGCGTCCCTCACCCATGAAGAAACCCGTCTCGTCTCGAATGAGGAGGATCCTGCGGTCCATGCGCCCCGTCTGGAGGAGAAATATCGGGGTCGCCTGCGTCAGCTCGAGCGCCAGGCGCGGGTGGATGTGGAGAATATTTATGGGTACGATTCGCTGGAGAGGTCGGAGGGAGACGTGGAATTGTTGGAAAAGGATCTTCTTGCAGAGGAAAGTTGGCTCGTCTTTGGCCTCAAGCCCCGGGATCTCATCGCGGTTGGCGCCGCCAGCGGTGCGGTGGCGGGGGGGGTTGTCGACGCGGCACTTCTCGGCAGCTCGTTCTTTACAGGATCGATCATTGGCGGGGTTTTCGGGGGTGCTCTCGGCTATTTCTCCTCGAACAAGCTGGCCGAGGTGAAGGTCTTGCATCAGCCTCTGGGAGGAAAGCGGCTGCGTTGCGGACCGACCCGGAACCTGCAGTTTCCGTTTGTGTTGCTCGGCCGGGCCCGCTTCCACCATGGCGTCGTGGCGGCGCGGACGCATGCCCAGCGCACGGCCCTCGTGGTTGAAGATTTCGTGACGAGCGAGCTGGACGAATCCACCAAACGCACATTGGCCGCCCGTTTCGAGGGCCTGCGCCGGAGCGCGGTCGGGAGCGAACGCCACGCGAGAGCCTTGGACGCATTGACGGAGGCGATCCGTCTTCTTCTCGATCCCGACAGCCGATGATGGGGCGAGCTTACTGGGACGGCATCGCCGATGACTACGAGGGGAATATCCACAGCGTCTTCGACCATGACACGGAGGGCAGGATTCAGCGGCTGATCGCGCGATTCTCCGATCGTGAGGGTCGGGCGGCGGACCTCGGATGCGGCGTCGGCAATTTTATTCCGAGCCTCGCTGAACACTTTTCGACGGTGGAAGGCTGTGATTTTTCCCGGCGGTCCCTTGCCGTGGCCCGCGAGCGAAATGCGGCCTTTTCCAACGTCTGTTTTCACGAATTGGACTTCACGACGGATGTCTGCCCGTTTCCCCCGGTCCAGCTGGCCCTCTGCATCAATGTGCTGATCATGGCCTCGCTCGATGCCCGCCTGCGCGCGTGGCGGTTTGTAACAAATCAGGTCGAGACGGGAGGCATTCTTCTGCTTGTCGTCCCGGCGATCGAATCGGTCCTCTTCAACTGTTTTCTGGAGATTTCCGAGGGCATCGAGGCTGGCTTGCCGTGCGAGGCTGCGGCCGGTCAGGCGCTTCCGGAAGACGGCGCGGTTCGCGACCCCTACCTTGGCCTGCATGATCTCGAAGGGAAGACGACCAAACACTACCTCCGGGAAGAGCTCGAGGTCCTCCTCGGGCAGTATCATTTCGAGACGATCGAGATATCGAAGCTTTCGTATGCGGGAGGGAGCGGGCCTGCCGGTGAACGGGCGAGCTGGGACTGGCTGGTGGTTGGGGAAAGACTTTAGCGAGGGCCGGGGGTGATTCTGGCCGCTTCCCGGGAGTACCGCGAAGTGAAATCGTTGCGCAGGTTGTGCTTCGGCAGGACTCCACCGAACCTCCGCTTGAACCACTTGTTATATATTTGTCATGATGCTCTCTCATGTCGGTAACCGCTTCTATCAAAGTGCCTTTCGGACAGCCGGAAAACTGGCCAGGTGTCGGATGGAAGATACGATTGTCATCGCAGGAACTCCGCGCTCCGGGACCACCCTGCTCCTGGAGGTTTTTCGGGAAACCCCCGGCTACAAGGCTCTCAACGAGCCGCTTCTGATGAGGTACACCCGGCGTCGCTACGGGTTCCCCCTCCGGCCGTGCTTGCGGCTGGGAGATCGCGCACCCGTCCAGCGCGCCTTTCTGGGGGATGCGTTGTGCGGGCGTTTGGGTCCGGAAGTCAGGTGGTCCTTTCGCTCCGGAACCACCCTCGGCCAACTCGCCGAACACCGGGAACGCAAAAAGCTCGTCGTAAAGTTCTGTCGCGTAAACCGGATGCTGCATTGGATGGCGGACGAGTTTCCCATCCGTGGAATGATCCTCTCGATTCGCCATCCATGCTCGGTTGTGAGTTCGATGATGAAATATGGCACGTGGGAGCACCGCGTTGACGACCTGAAAGCGATGCCGGGGGGACCCTTTGATTTGGCGTTTCTTCCGACTGCATACCAAGAACGCTTCGCCCCCCTCATCGAAAGGATCTCCACGCGCTGGGAAGCCCTCGCGCTGATGTGGTGCCTGGATCACTACATGGCGATCTTTGAGCGGGATACCTACCCGTGGGTGCTTTCTCCCTACGAGAGAATCGTCACTGAAGGCGCCTCTGAGCTGAAGCGGTTGGCACATGCGGTGGGCGTCGAGGCGACGGACAGGATGATCGATTTGTTGTTCAAGCCGTCCTCTTCCACAACCGATACTCTTCGCCGGAATCCACGCGAGCAACTGTCGAAGTGGAAGCAGAACCTCTCCACGGAGCAGGTTGATGCGATTCTGCGGGTCGTGGACGAAGCCGGATTAGGCGGATTCTACAGTCGGGATCCCGAACCGGACTACGATCGTCTCAATCGCATCCAGAGGCCGGCATTTCGTTGGGAAACGCCCAGCGGTCTCCAGGGCGGGGAAAAGGCGTTTCCTGTTGCGGCGCCGCTTCGGGCTTGAATGCGCGAGGAACGGAGGTTTGAGTGGCCCGTCTACTTCCATACCTGACCGCGGTTGAATGGAGATGAAAAGCGCACGGCAAAAAAAGAAGCTCTCATCAGAGCAACGCGGCGATTTGATTCGGGTTCTGCGAGCACGGTTCGAGGAGAACCGGGACCGACACGGAGGGCTTCAATGGGAGCAGGTGTCAGCAAGACTGGAGGCGAATCCGGAGAAGCTGTGGGCGCTCCATGAGATGGAACGGACGGGCGGTGAACCGGATGTTGTCGGCTGTGACCGGAAGACGGATGCGTATCTCTTTTTTGATTGCTCAGCGGAGAGTCCCCTCGGTCGAAGAAGTACTTGTTATGACCGCGAAGGACTCGATTCGAGAAAAGCCCACAAGCCGGAGAATAATGCCATCGATATGGCCGCTTCGATGGGCGTTGATATCTTGACGGAGGAGCAGTATCGAGCGCTGCAGAAGCTCGGGAACTACGATCAGAAGACGTCAAGCTGGGTGGCGACTCCGCCCGGAATCAGAAAATTGGGCGGAGCGCTTTTTGGGGATCACCGCTATGGACAGGTCTTTATTTATCACAACGGAGCGCAATCCTACTATCGTAGCCGCGGGTTCCGAGCGTCGTTGAGCGTGTAGCGGTTCCTCGAGCACGCCGAATCCGCATCGCGGGAATCGTGACGGTGCCGGTGGGCAGGCGGGTTAGAAATCGAGAAGGACGTGCTCGTCTTCGACCGCGACGGTGGCATCCCATTTGAATTGATGGCGGATCGTTTCGGCGAATGCGTGGGAGCGGTCCGGTTCTCCGTGGACGAGGAAGATGCGCTCGGGGGGACGGTTGAACCCGAGCAGCCATGCGAGCATCTCTTGATAGTCGGCGTGGCCGGAGAATCCGTCGATGCGCTCAATCTTCGCCCGCACCGGGACGTCTTCGCCAAAGAGTCGGACGGTCTCCTTCCCGTCGAGGATGGACCGTCCGCGGGTTCCCTCAGACTGATAACCGATGAAGAGGACAGTGTGGCGTTCGACCGGAAGGCGTTCACGCAGGTGGTGGACGATGCGACCACCGGTTGCCATGCCGCTTGCCGAGATGATGATGGCGCTGCCCTCGATCCGGTTGATGCGCTTGGAGTCCTCCGTCGACACACTGAGGTTGAGGTTGCGCGGCTTGAAGATGCGTTCGCCGGCGAGGAACTCCTTCCGGCAGGTCAGATTCAGGTCAGCGATGTGGCGCCGGTGGATGTGGAGTGCTTCGACCGCCATCGGGGAGTCGAGATAGACGGGAATACCCGCGGGAATCTCGCCCTCGTCCTCGAGTTGGCGGAGCACATAGAGGAGGGTCTGCGCGCGCCCGACAGCGAATGCGGGAATGACAAGAACGCCCTTCCGCTCGAAGGTTTCGCGGATCACTCGCGCGATTTCCCGGACGGGATCCTCGGGCCCGTGCAGTCGATTGCCGTAGGTGGACTCCATGACAAGATAATCGACGTTGTAGACCTGTGAGGGTGGATGCAGGAGCGGATCGCTCGGACGCCCGATATCGCCGGTGAAGACGATCTTGCGGGGCCTGCCGAGGTCGGAGGACTTCAGGTCGAGACTGGCGGCTCCGAGAATATGTCCCATCTTCCGGAATTTCCCGCGGACGCCCGGAGCGACTTCAAAATGGCTCCCGTAGGGCACCGGTTGAAGAAGCGGGAGGACAGCACGCGCATCCCGCTCATCAAAAAGCGGTTTGGCCGGACGGTGTTTGGTCCGGCCCTTCTTGTTGCGCCAGCGCGCTTCCTCCTCCTGAAGATGACCCGTGTCCGGAAGGAGGATCCCGGCGAGATCGGCGGTGGCGTCGGTGCAGATAACGGGCCCCGAAAACCCTCCTTTCACGACCGCCGGGAGAAAGCCGATATGGTCGATGTGCGCATGAGTCAGGACGATCGCATCGAGGGAACGGGGATCGATCGGAAAGGGTTCCCAGTTCTTCTCGCGAAGCCGCTTGGGTCCTTGAAACAATCCGCAATCGACAAGGATCCGGCGGTTCCGGGTTTCGAGCAGGTGGCGTGAGCCGGTGACGGTGCCGGCCGCTCCGAGAAAGGTGAGGCGGGTGGGGTTCACGGTGTCAGACAAACGTCGCAAAAGCGTTCCTACAAGCCTGGAGGGTATGAAATGGGTGCGGTCCCGGTGGAGAATGAGAGGGTTCTTGCCTTGTTTGGGCTCGTCACCCTCCGGCGGATGGACGATCCTGAAGGGATGATTTTCAGTCGCTCCTTCCGTTCCCTCACGGCGGTGATCGTCGCGCTGGCAGGGGTTGGGATCGCTGCGTTCTTCTGGGACTCCTTTCGCTCGGTCGAGGCGCTTTTTCGGGAAAGCGAGGAACTGCAGAATGCCCTTGCCCGACTGCGCCAGGAAGAGGTCGTCGCGTATCTCTGGCTACTCGACCAGCCTGCTCCTGATCAGCTGGAAATCGCCTGGCTGGAGCTGCCCGCGACAGGAGGCCCTCCGGCTCAGTTCCGGACGCTCCGGCTGGAGGGGAAGGAGGCATTTCTAGATGCCCTCGTGATCAAGATGCCCGGCCAGTTGGTTGCCGACGGTGATGCCCGCGCGCTGATCTTCTGGCGCCGTGCATTCGGTTCGGCGGAAGCTCCGGAGGCAGGTCCTATGCTCGACCGCATCGGCTCAGTGCCGGCGAGGTACGAAGGCTGGCTGGGAAACACGCTCGACGCGCGCGATACCGAGCGGTTCTGGGAGGTTCTCTGGAATCTCGCCCATGAGCCCGACCGGCTGACCAATCTCGGGATCGAAGCAGTCTACGGGAACGCCGTTTCGGTGGCACCGCGGCGGGGGTTCTTTTATACGGTCCGCCTTTCCGGGACGGGCGGCGTGAGTCTCCATACCGCCCCGATGACGGAGGCCCCGTCTTTCCTTCCGCTGGAACCGACGGCAAGCGTTCCTTGACAGTGCATCATCATATCCGGATACAGTGATGCAATGAGTGGCGCAAACACAGAGAGAGCTTTTCGGGAAGAGCGGGAGGCGAAGCTCCAAGCGGTGCTGAAAGAACGCATCTTGCTCCTGGACGGGGGGATGGGCACTTCGATTCAGGCATTGAAGTTGTCCGAAGAAGACTTTCGCGGAGAACGGTTTGCCGACTATGAAGCGGATCTCAAGGGGAACAACGACCTCCTCGTATTGACCCGCCCGGAGGCGATTGCCGACATCCACCGCTCCTTTATCGCGGCGGGTGCGGACATCATCGAGACGGATACCTTCAACTCGACCTCGATCTCGCAGGCGGATTACGGGCTCGCGGAGCTCGCGTACGAGCTGAACTTCGAAGCGGCAAAACTGGCGCGCGCGGTCGCGGATGCCTGGATGAAGGAGCATCCCGGGCGCGAGGTCTTTGTCGCAGGCGGTGTGGGGCCGACCAGTCGCACCGCCTCGATGTCCCCCGATGTCAATCGGCCGGGCTACCGTGCAGTCACCTTTGATCAATTGAGGGAGGCCTATCGACAACAGATCGAAGGGCTCATCGACGGTGGTGCGGACACGCTTCTGATCGAAACGATTTTTGACACCCTCAACTCGAAAGCGGCGATCTACGCGGCGGAAGAGGTCTTTGCGGCGCGTGGATACCGCGTACCGGTGCAACTGTCGGTCACGATCACAGATGCCGCCGGAAGGACTCTCTCCGGTCAGACGATCGGTGCGTTCTGGACCTCGGTGGCGCACGCGCGTCCTCTCTCTGTCGGGATCAACTGTGCGCTCGGCGCTTCCGACATGCGTCCGTATGTGGAGGAGCTCTCGCGGATCGCGGACACCTGTACCAGCTGCTACCCGAACGCCGGCCTTCCGAACGCATTCGGTGAATACGACGACACACCGGAGCAGATGGCCGGTGTCCTTGGGCAGTTTGCCCGCGAGGGGTGGCTGAATATCGTCGGAGGTTGTTGCGGAACGACTCCGGAGCACATTGCGGCGATTGCAGAAGCTGTTGCCGGAGTGCCTCCGCGCGTCCCCCCGTCGATTGCGCCCGCCTTGCGGCTGAGCGGTCTGGAAGAGTTTGTCGCGGAGGAGACACAATGAGCACATCCTCAAGCAACTTTATCGTCGTTGGGGAGCGCACCAATGTGGCCGGTTCCCCGCGTTTCAAGAAGCTGATCCAGGCGGGCGATTTCGACGCTGCCGTCGAGATCGCGCGACAACAGGTAGAGAACGGTGCGCACGTCATCGATATCAACTTTGATGATGGGCTTCTCGACGGCCCGGAGTGCATGACGACCTTTCTCAATCTGATCGGTTCCGAGCCTGACATCTCACGGGTTCCGATCATGATCGACTCCTCGCGCTGGTCGGTCATCGAGGCGGGGCTTCGTTGCGTGCAGGGCAAGGCGATCGTCAATTCGATCAGCCTGAAGGAGGGTGAGGCCCTCTTTCTCGAGCAGGCCCGGGAGATCCAGAAATTCGGGGCGGCGGTCGTTGTGATGGCCTTTGACGAGGACGGACAGGCGGCGGACACGGCGCGCAAGGTGGCGATCAGCCAGCGGGCTTATCGTCTCTTGACGGAGCGACTGGACTTCAACCCTGCCGACATCATTTTTGATCCCAACATCCTTACCGTCGCAACCGGGATCGAGGAACACGATTCCTACGCCGTCAACTTCCTCGAAGCGACGCGGGAGATCAAGGCGACCTGCCCGCATGTGCGAGTCAGTGGAGGCGTATCCAATATTTCATTTTCGTTTCGTGGGAACAATCCCGTGAGGGAGGCGATGCACAGCGTTTTCCTCTACCACGCCATCAAGGCCGGGCTCGACATGGCGATTGTCAACGCGGGCATGCTTGGGGTCTATGAAGACATCGATCCGGAATTGCGGGAAGCGGTCGAGGATGTGCTGCTCAACCGCTGCCCGGACGCGACGGACCGCCTGCTCGAGCTTGCTGAGCGTTACAAGGGGAGCACCCAGGCGAAGGTGGATTCCGACCGCCTCGCGTGGCGTGATGTTCCGGTGGAGGACCGCATCGCGCATGCCATTCGTCATGGCATCACGGATTTCATCGAAGCGGACGCGGAGGAGGCCCGGGCGAAACTCGGTCGTCCTCTCGAAGTCATCGAAGGGCCGCTCATGGATGCGATGCAGATCGTCGGTGACCTTTTTGGGGATGGGAAGATGTTCCTGCCCCAGGTTGTCAAGAGCGCGCGGGTAATGAAACGTGCGGTTGCTTACCTGACGCCATTCATGGAGAAGGAGAAGGCGGAAAGGATCGCGGCGGGGGATAAGAGTGCCGATCGTTCGGCCGGCGTCATCGTGCTCGCGACGGTGAAGGGCGACGTGCATGATATTGGCAAGAACATCGTCGGTGTCGTGTTGGCTTGTAATGGATACACCGTGCACGACCTCGGAGTAATGGTTCCATGGGCGAAGATTGCTGCGAAGGCACGGGAAGTGAAGGCGGACATCGTCGGATTGAGCGGATTGATCACACCATCCCTGGATGAAATGGTGCACAACGCCCATGAGATGGAGCGCGAGGGGTTCCGTATTCCCCTTTTCATCGGGGGGGCGACGACTTCGAAGGCTCACACGGCGGTAAAGATCGAGCCTGCCTACAGCGGTCCGGTGGCGCATGTGATCGACGCCTCACGGGTCGTCGGTGTGGCATCTAACTTTCTCAGCGAGGACCGCCACGAGGCGACCGCACATTCGCTTCGCGAGGAATATGCGCGGGTGCGGGAGCGGTTTGCCTCGAAGGGCTCATCGGAGAAGGA
>CAZVQJ010000068.1:0-12929 GCA_964629165.1 uncultured Puniceicoccaceae bacterium | reverse complement strand
CCGCATGGGGCAATGGGGCCTGCAGGCGGTCGTTGCCGCGCAAATACGAGGCGCGGCGACGTTTCGATGCCTGTGCCTTGATTTCCGGGAGCAAATCCTTGTTGTGCAGCAAGGCGGATTCCAGGGCGTCGGTGAACATTTTTCTCGCCCCCGAATCCCGCACGACGCCGCCGTCCGCATCGGAGACATAGAAGGTGTCGATCGTGATGTGGTCAGCCCGGGTGAGCGCCTTTGAACTCACGATACTCAGACCCGCCACACTGAATGCGCCGGCAAGCTTCGCAAACAGCCCGGCGCGGTCCCACGTGACGACGTGGACAACGGTGAGGCCGAGATTGATGTCCTCAGCCCATTCCACAACCGGAACAAGCGAACCGAGCGAGTCGGCCTCCGCGATCGTCTGCAGAAGGCGGTTGACCATCCGCAGGTGCAAAGCGACATCATCGGCGTCGGAATACAGGAAATACCGCTCCGGCAGGAAACTGTAGTGAGCCTCGATCTCATCCTCGGAGAGTTCGGGAACCTTTTCCAGGATGCTGTCCTTAGAAGTCATTGAAAAGGCGCCCGAGGTACTTTCGCCGAGAGCTTCCGAGGCGACATGGAAGAGTTGGGTGTGGAGGGAGTCCTTGTAGCTGTTCCACAGTTGTTCGGCCGTTCCACGCGAGTCGCAGAAGGTAAGGACATAGAGATAGCGAAGGTTATCGGCGTCCCCCACCCATTCTGCAAATTTGCGTATCGTCCGCGGATCATCGATGTCGAAGTGCTGCCAGAAGCGTGCCATCTCGAGCTGCCCGCGGATCAGAAAGACGATTCGCTCACGCAGGTTCTCGGGGATGTCGAGGCGCTCGAGGATGCCCGTCGCCATCTTCGCTCCCTCTTCAGCATGCCCATCGAGGCTCCTCGTCTTGCCGATATCATGAAGAAGAAGGACGGTATAGAGCAGGCCCGGAAACTCCGTGTGGGCGAGTGCTTCCCGGTAGCGTTCGGTCGCTTCGGCATCCTTTCCAAGGAAGATCCGGTCGAGGTGATCGATCGTCGCAAGGGTGTGTTCGTCGGCTGTATACCGTTGATAATACTCGTGTTGGACGAGGCAGTCGAGCTCCCCCCACTCCGGGATGAAGCGCCCGAGCACACCCGTTCGATGCATATCGCGCAGGGTCTCCGCCACTTCTCCGCGCGCTTGGAGGATGGACCGAAATGCGCGGTTCGCGTCCGGCGAGTTCATGACCGCCGGCGTAATCAGGTCGAGGTTCGAGGTCACCGCGCGGGTCAGGTCCAGCGAAAGGTGCGTCCGGAGCTGCTGGCGCACCCGGAAGAGCCGGATCATACGCACCGGATCCTCTGCGAGTGCGCCGGGGTGATCCATCTCCAGTCCTCCCGGACCATCGGAGAATACGTCAATTCGTGCCCGACGAACAGACGCCTTGCGCGCCTCAATCACATCCATGAAAGAGATCCGCGTGCGGGCATCGAGGGCGAGGCGCTGCTCGAGATAGTGCGACATCTCGAAAATCGTCTTCGCGGCCCGATAATACGTGCGCATGAAACGCTCTACCCGGGAAAAGATGTTCTCATCGTCCCACCCGAGGCCCAGCGCGACAATGGGCTGCTTCTCGAGATCGAGAAGATCTGTCGGCCGACGGCTGCGAAAGTGCAATTCGTTGCGCACACGCAGGAGAAAGTCATAGGCATCCGTGAACTGGGTTTGCTCACTTTTGTCCAGAAGCCCCTCGTGCAGCAGGGGCTCGGAGATCCCTGTGTTCAATTTCAACCGGACGATCCAGAGGATATTCTGAAAATCCCGGAGCCCGCCGACGCCATTTTTGATATCGGGCTCCTGCAAAAAGACGGTGTTACCGAACTTCTCACGCCGCCGACGTTGATCCTTCAGACGCTCGTCGATATAATCGAGAATGTTCTCCCGCCGGATAAAACGGTAGTAGAGCCGGTCGAATTCGCGCGCGAGCCCCCGGTCTCCCGCGAGGTAGCGACCTTCGAGCATCGCATTCTTGCTCTGGACCTCCCCGCGGGCCTCCTGCACCGCGTCTTTCGGATTGCGCGTACTGTGCCCCACTTTGAGGCCGAGGTCCCAGAGGAGATAGAGGATCCCGTCGTTGAAGAATGCCTGCATGTCTTTGAACTCGGGATCCGTCACCTTCGTCGGATACATGAACATCAGGTCGATATCGCTGAAGGGGCAGAGTTCCCGACGTCCATACCCGCCGAGGGCCAGCAGAGTCAGCGGCGTCCGGGGCCTTCCATGGGTCCGGCTCCAACGCAAACGGGTGCGTTCGAGGAGATGCCGAATAAGAACATCCATCATGTCCGAACGCATCGCCGCAACCGCGCGCCCGCCTCCGCCGGAATCGTGCACGGATCGTATCTTCGCCGTCCCCACTTTCAGAAACTCACGGCAACGGCCCAGCAGCTCGCTGCTTTCCGCCGCGGCATCACTCAATGCGAGCCGGGCAGCCTCTACCTCGAGGTGCTCCCCGAACTCAGTTTTCGCATCCGCGATTTCGACCACCTGATTGAGCGTGTGATCTCCCGTTTCGAACGCAAGCGTTCGCGCAGGACCATCCTTCGCGGCTACGAGGCGGCACTGCGGTTGACGTGGAGAAAATGGCGCCAGGCGTTATCAATGATCGAACCGGCCGCAACCGACGCGAAGGGTCGCCAGCGTGGACGCTCGGGCTTGCGGATCAACCGCAGCCCCGCCTCGTGCGGCAGGCAGTTCCCCTTGCGGCTGTTGATATCCCGCGAGCACGTCACGATATTCTCCCAGGTCGTGCGTCCTCCCCGGTCACGCGGGATTACATGATCGAGCGTCAGATCCTTCGCCCGGCAGACACGGCCCGTGTATTGGCAGGTATAGCTGTCGCGCTCGAAAATATTCTGGCGGTTGAATTTCACCTCCGCAATCGGCACCCGGTCAAAATGGTTGAGCAGGAGAATCTTGGGCAGGATGATGTTCAAGCGGATCGTCCGCACATATTCCGCACCGGTCGGTGCCTTGCCCGGGCGCATCGAAAACTCCAGCCATTCGGCAACCGTCATCGGCACAAACTCGTTATCAAAGGTATTGATGACCCGGGCGTGGTCCTGCCACATGAGACTGAAGGCGCGCCGTACCCCGATGATGTTCACCGCCTGCCAATTGCGATTCAGGACGAGCACCCGCCGGAAAGACTCCGGCTCCGCCGGATTTTCTTCCTCCTCTGAGTTCCTGGCGTGCAGTCTACCACCCATGGCGTCGGCCCCTCATAATTTTTCCGCCAGTTTCCTTGTCAACGACTTTGTCGGATCCTCGCTCGTGCGAAGAACCGGGGAGCCAGCCTCGTGGATGAGGAACCTTTCCCCTCTACCCGTTCAGCTTCACCTCGGCCTTGCCTGGCTGAACGCTGCCGATCTCCCATGCCTTGTGCCGATGCTTCCCGGCGAGCTGGATGACGGCATCAACCGCTTCGGGGGCGACGGCGAGGACCATGCCGACACCCATATTGAAGACCTCATAGAGTTCCTCGAACGCCACGCCGCCATGTTCCGCCAGAGCCCGAAATACGGGCAAGGGCTTCCACCGACGGGTGTCGATGACCGCATCCACCTTTTCAGGGAGAACACGCGAAACGTTCCCGGGAAAGCCTCCACCGGTGATGTGGGCCGCCGCAAAGAGAGTGTTTCCCTTGCGCATGTCGGCCCGCGGAGCGGCGTTGCAGCGCCTGAGGGCATCCTGAAGAAAAGGTGCGTAATTGACGTGCGACTTCAGGAGTGCCTGCGCAACGGTTCCCCGCCCACCAGGGAGCGGGTCGTGCGGCCCGAGCCCGAGCTTTTCAAAGAAAATCCTCCGGGCGAGGGAAAAGCCGTTTGTGTGGGGGCCGCTCGACTGCAGCCCGATGAGTCGATCACCGGCCCGAATGGGTTTCCCGCTCAGGATTTTCGCCTTCTCGACGACCCCGACGATCGTCCCGACAAGATCGAATTCCCCGGTCAGGTAGACCCCCGGCAGCTCGGCTGTTTCCCCCCCGACAAGGGCGATATTCCCGGCTGAACAGGCCTTTGCCAGCCCCGTCAGCAGGTCGACATAACTCTTCTCCTCAAGACGACTCGTCGCGTAGTAATCGAGGAAATACAGCGGCTCCGCTCCGCACACCGCGACATCGTTGGCGCAGTGGTTGACAATGTCCGCACCGAGAAAGCGAAACTCCTGCGCAAGCGAGGCGACTTTCACTTTTGTACCGACGCTGTCCGTGCTGCTGACGAGCACCGGGTGCTTGTATCGTTTTGCCAGCTTCGAGATGTCGAAAAGTCCCCCGAAGCCGCCAATCCCGCCGATCGACTCGGGACGTTGAGCAGTCTTCAGGACCGGCTTTACCTTCTTGAGCAATCGTTCGGCGAGGGCGATATCAACACCCGCTTCGGCGTAGGCTTTGGTTTTCATCTCAGAATGGGTTAGTAGGCGCGGCCTTCCTTCTGCTCGAAATAGTTGACGAAGGCCTGGTTGGAGACCGCATTGCCCCCCGGCGTCGGAAAGCGGCCGGTGAAATACCAGTCTCCGGTATGTTCCGGGATGGCCGCATGGAGCGCGCCGATCGACTGGTAAACGATGACCAACTCTCCTTTCCAGTCTCCATGGGCAGGATACAGGAGCTGCGCGATCCGGCTGGAAACCTCCTCGACCTCGAACGGCTCGTAGATGTCGCGCACGCAATTGCGCTGCTCTGCGACGGGCTTTTTGAGCTCTTCGAGACAGTCCCGGTAGATCTCGGCGATCCGGTGCTCGGCCCCGCGCTCCTTGAGGAGCAGGATGGCCGCCTGAAAAGCGACAAACTTGCCGAGCTCGCTCATGTCGATGCCATAGCAGTCCGGATAGCGGATCTGCGGCGCCGTCGAGGCGATGATGATACGCTTCGGGTTGGTCCGCCCGAGGATCGCGATAATGCTTTCGCGCAGCGTCGTCCCGCGGACAATGGAGTCATCAAGGACCACGAGGTTGTCGGTCGGCCTGACAACATCGTAGCTGATATCGTAGACATGGCTGACCATCTTCGACCGGCCGGACTCGTTCGCGATGAACGTGCGCAGCTTGATATCCTTGTGGGCGATCTTTTCCACGCGCGGCCAGTTGCTCAGGATCAGCTCATCGATCAGACTCTCGAGATTGGCCTCGAGGCTTCCGTTACTCACCGCCTGCCGCAGCGCTTCCTGGACTTGCCCGCGCCGTTGCCGCCGCAGTTCGCCCATCAGCCCGTAGCTCGCGATTTCCGCCGTGTTCGGGATGAAGCTGAAGACCGAGTTCTCAAGGTCGTTGTCGATCGCCTTCAGAATGCGTCCGGCAAGCGCCCCGCCCAGTCGCTGGCGTTCGCGATAGATGTCCGGATCGTTCCCCCGGGAAAAATAAATGCGTTCGAACGAACACGATGTGCGCGGCGCCGGATCGGCAAACCGTTTCATCTGCAGACGCCCGTCCCTTTTTATGGTGACAACGTGACCCGGTTCAATCTCACGCACGTCATCCGTATCGAGGTTGAAAGCCGTCAGGAGGGGAACACGCTCACTCGCGAAAGCCACCACCTCATCGTTCTCGAACCAGTGCGCGGGCCGGATTCCCCTGGGGTCGCGCATGACAAAACAGTCGCCATTTCCGATCAGCCCCGCGATCGTGTATCCGCCGTCCCAGACGCTGGAGCTCTTGCGGAGGATGCGGACAATATCCAGTTCCTCACTGATCACATCCGGAATATCGCGGCCGTCTGTGCCGGCGTCGCGCTCGCGACGGTAGATGGCGTCATGCGCCTCATCGAGGTGGAATCCGATTTCTTCGAGGACGGTCTGCGTGTCGGTGTCAAAAACAGGGTGTTGTCCGCGGTTGATGAGCGTCCGGTTCAGCTCATCGAGGTTCGTCATGTTAAAGTTGCCCGCAACCATGAGATTGCGCGTCGGCCAATTGCTCCGACGGTAGTAGGGATGGCACGCCGCTTCCCCCATGCCCCCTGAAGTGCTGTAACGCAAATGGCCGAGAAGGAGTTCTCCGCCGTAGTCAAAATGGGTTTTGACCGTTTCGGGGAATTCAGGAAAGACGACGCCCCGGCGCTTCAGCCGGTCATAGTCTTTCAGCGCCCGGTTGAAGAGGCGCGAAAGCGAACTGTCCTTGTACCGCCGGTCGCGGAACATGAAACTCTCCCCCAGCGGCATATCAAACTTCACGCAGCCAATGCCAGCGCCGTCCTGCCCCCGGTTGTGCTGCTTTTCCATCAGGAGAAAGAGCTGATTAAACGGCCACAGCGGAGTGCCGTATTTCTCCGCGTAGTAACGCAAGGGTTGCTTCAGGCGCAGAAGGGCGATGCCGCAATGGTGTCGGATCGGGTCACTCATCTATTTCGGGCCAAATTTAGAGAAAACCGCGACCGTGCCCGACGAAAATTGGCGGCGCAATCTCAAAGGAGAACTCCCGTTCGAGCGCTTCCTCCAAAAGGTTTCCGAGTTGCCTGTCTGCCCGCCGGATTTGCCCTCCATCTTACTTGCCGTGCATCCTTTCCTCCCCCACAACCGTGCGATGATCCACCGGCTCTTTGTGGAAAAACGCGCACCGTTCCGACAGGCTGAAGCCGCCCTCACAGCCGATCTTCGGGGGACCCTCTCGATCCCGACGCTCCAGTCCATGCGCATCTTCCGGCGCTACGATGTGGACGGCGTGCCGGCCGCATCATGGTCGATGGTGGTGGAACAGGTGCTGGCGGAACCGCCTCTCGACCTCGCCTACGATGAAGATCTTCCCGCCCTCGACGGTGCCATTGTGTTCGCGATCGAATACCTCCCGGGGCAATACGACCAGCGGGCGGATTTCGCCGCGCAGTGCATCGAGCTGGTCGCCGGCGTCCGGCCGCAGGTCGCCGCAGCGACCGTCTATGCTCTTTTCGGAGAGCTGACGGAAAGCGAGGTCGCGGCAATCAAGCGTTACCTCATCAACGCTGTCGACAGCCGGGAGGCGGCTCTTGAAAAGCCCCGGACCCTCGTTCCCGAGATCCCCTCCCCCGCCCCCGTGCCGTCGCTCGAAGGTTTCAACGGTGCCCAGGCAGAGGCCCTCGCCGCCTGGCACCGGGAACTGGGACTCGCAATGTCCCCCGCGGACCTTGCCTTCTGCCAGGCCTTTTTTCGCGACGAAGCCCGGCGGGAGCCGACGATGACAGAAATCAGGGTGCTCGATACCTACTGGTCCGATCATTGCCGCCACACGACCTTCCTGACCGAACTGACGGAAGTCGAATTCGAGCCGGGGGAATTGAATGTGCCCGCCAAAGCCGCCTACGAACGCTACCGGACGATACGGTCCGCGCTCTACGGCCCCGAGACGGCACGGCCGGAGTGTCTCATGGACATCGCAACGATCGGTATGAAGTGGCTGCGGCGCCACGGGCAGCTCGACGATCTCGAGATTTCCGACGAGATCAATGCGGCCAGTATCATTGTTCCGGTCGAAGTCGGCAGCAAGACGGAGGAGTGGCTCGTCATGTTCAAGAACGAGACCCATAACCATCCGACCGAGATCGAGCCCTTCGGAGGGGCCGCGACCTGCCTCGGGGGAGCCATTCGCGACCCCCTTTCGGGGCGAAGCTACGTCTATCAGGCGATGCGGGTGACGGGGGCGGCCGACCCGCGTGCGCCCTTCGCATCCACCCTCCCCGGCAAGCTCCCACAGCGGAAAATATGCCGGGAGGCCGCTCATGGTTATTCCAGCTACGGCAACCAGATCGGCGTCGCAACCGGGCTCGTTCGGGAGATCTACCACCCCGGCTACCTCGCGAAGCGGATGGAGATCGGTGCCGTCATCGCGGCGGCCCCGCGCGCGCATGTGCGCCGGGAACAACCGGTCCCCGGAGATATCGTCGTTCTCGTTGGCGGCCGAACCGGACGCGACGGCATCGGGGGAGCCACGGGTTCTTCCAAAGCGCACGATCAAGATGCCCTCGAAAACTCCGCCGAGGTGCAGAAAGGAGATCCCGTCTGCGAACGCAAACTGCAGCGCCTCTTCCGGCGCGGGGAAGTCGCCCGCCTGATCAAGAAATCCAACGATTTCGGGGCCGGCGGCGTTTCCGTCGCGATCGGGGAACTGGCCGACAGCCTCGATATCGATCTCGATGCGGTTCCCCGCAAATACGAGGGGCTCGACGGCACCGAACTCGCGATCTCGGAATCGCAGGAACGCATGGCGGTCGTCATTGCCCCGGAGGACGAGCAGACATTTTTCAACGCCGCTCTCGCAGAAAACCTCGAAGCCAGCGTTGTCGCACGGGTGACCGATACCGGCCGCCTGCGGCTTTCCTGGCGCGGCCAGAGAGTTGTCGATCTACCCCGGACCTTCCTCGACTCGAACGGTGTGCGCCAGCGTCAGCGGGTGCACGTTTCGGCGCCCCAACCCGGGTCCTCCCCTCTCGTTTCCCCGACCTTGCGGGAACTGACCCCGCAGGCATGGGAGGCGGTCCTCTCGGACCTGAACCACGCCAGCCAGCGCGGCCTTGTGGACATGTTCGACAGCACGATCGGAGCGGGCTCCATCCTGCATCCGTTCGGCGGGCGAACCCGCTCAACGCCGTCCGAGGTGATGGCCGCTCTCGTCCCGGTTGAAGCCGGGGAAACCACGACGGCGACCGTCATGAGCTTCGGGTTCGATCCGGTCGTCAGCACATGGAGTCCTTTTCATGGTGCCAAGGTTGCCATTCTCCATTCCATCGCCCGGCTGATGGCGGCCGGTGCCCGTCGGGAACGCATCCGCCTGACGCTCCAGGAGTATTTTGAGAGGCTGCGAGAGGATCCCGTCCGCTGGGGGAAACCGCTCGCGGCACTTCTCGGTGCGCTTGAAGCCCAGGAAGTCCTCGGGACCGCCGCGGTCGGGGGCAAGGACTCGATGTCGGGCTCCTTCGGAGACCTCAACGTCCCGCCGACCCTCGTTTCCTTTGCCGTGGCGCCGGTCGACGCCGGTCGCGTCTGCTCTCCCGAACTCAAGGCGGCCGGGCGGACGCTCATCCACGTCGCCCTCCCACGCGACGCGCACGGCCTTCCGGATCTTGCCGCCGCGGCAGAAACGTTCGATGCCGTTGCCCGTCTCTTCGACGCCGGAACGATCGCCGCGGCTCGCGCCATTGGCTCCGGGGGCATCGCGCTCGCCCTTGCCGAAATGAGCTTCGGCAATGAAATCGGCGTGCAACTGGATCCGGGCGCAATCGATGCCGCCACCCTCTTTGCCCCGCTCTACGGCGACCTTCTCCTCGAAGTCCTCGAGCCGCTCGGCGAAACGGAACCGGCATTCCGTCAGATCGGCACAACGACGGCCGATCCCGTCCTCCGTCACGGGGAGGTCTCTCTTTCCATCGCAAGCGCGCGATCAGCATGGGAAGCTCCTCTCGAAGAGGTCTATCCGACCCGACATCCGGAGGGGGACCACACCCCGGCCGAAGTCCGGTTCGAGCCCAAAAAGATCTATCAGGCGCGTTCCCGCATCGCCCGTCCGCTGGTGGTTGTGCCCGCCTTTCCCGGCTCAAATTGCGAGTTCGACTCCGCGCGGGCCTTTCGGCGCGCCGGGGCGGAAGTCGAAACCGTCCTTTTCCGCAACCTGCGGCCGGACGACATTGCCCAGTCGATCGATCGCCTCGGTACCGCGATCGAGTCGGCACAGATCCTTTTCATTCCCGGTGGTTTCAGCGCCGGGGACGAGCCTGCCGGATCAGGAAAATTCATCGCCGCCGCGTTTCGTCACGGGCGGCTCGCAGACGCCACGATGCGCCTTCTGAAAGACCGCGACGGCCTCGTCCTCGGGATCTGCAACGGCTTTCAGGCACTCGTCAAACTCGGGCTTCTCCCGCATGGGGAGATCCGCCCGCTCGCTGTCGATGATCCGACATTGACGGTCAACCTCATCCAGCGTCACATCAGCCGTTACGCCCGGACAAAAGTGGTCTCCCGCGCTTCTCCCTGGCTGGCCGAATGCGCGCTCGGAGAAGAGTTTCTCATTCCGATGTCGCACGGCGAGGGCCGATTTGTGGGGGGCGACGCCGCCTTCGCCAATCTTCTCAACGACGATCAGATTGCGACCCAATACGTCGATGACGAGGGGAAGCCGACAATGGATCCCGCCTTCAATCCGAACGGGTCGATGCACGCAGTCGAAGGAGTTACCAGCCCCTGCGGGCGCGTTTTCGGCAAGATGGGCCATTCCGAGCGGGTGGGACCTTTTGTCGGCAAGAACGTGCCCGGAATCGAGCCGCAGCCGATTTTCAGCGCAGGTGTCGCCTACTTCAGCTGATCCTCGGCGGCGGGCGCGAATCCGTTGGCGGCAACCGTAAATCCGAGCGTTGCCAGGGCGGACCGATGGTGCGAAGTTTGCCTGCAACGTCACCCTTCGTTTCCGGTTTACCATGAAAATGCAGCCCTCTCCCCCTTCGCCCCGGCGTCCCCACTCCCGCCCGACGGCCGGATTCTCGCTGATCGAGGTTCTCTCGGTGCTGGCCCTTCTGGCTGTCCTTGGCGCCTTCACGGTGGTGGCCTTCACCGGCATTCTCCAGGGCAGCAGCGAGAATGCGGCGGAACTGTTCGTCAAAAACACTCTCGAAGCGCCCCTCCTCAAATACAAGCTCGATACCGGCAACTATCCCACGAGCGAACAAGGATTGCAGGCACTCGTGACGCCGCCCGCCGGAACCGCCGGTCGCTGGAAAGGGCCCTACCTCCGCGAACTGCCGCGAGATCCCTGGGGCAATCCCTATCAGTACCGTTTTCCCGGTCAGCACAACCCGGGGGGCTATGATATCTGGTCGTTTGGGCCGGACGGTGTCGAAGGCAACGACGACATCGGCAACTGGTAGAGGTCCGGGACAGTTTTGGCTTCGCACCCGATCATCGCGCGTCCCGACCCGGGTCCCCGTGCATGCCGGCGCGGATTCCGTGGGCGCACGCATACCCGCCGCCGGGCGGCCTTCAGCCTCGTTGAAATCCTTGTCGTCATCGCCTTGATCGGGCTCCTCGCCGCCGTCGTGGCGATGAATGTCACCAGCATGGCGGGCGGCCTCGGCCCCCGGCCGCTTCCCGAGATTCTGAAACGCGCGGTCCGGGATGCCCGCTTCGAGGCCGCCTTCCACAAAGAGGTCGTCACCCTGCGTTTTGATCAGGAAGCGGGGGCCTTCATCGTCTCGGACAGCCACGGAAACGTTGTGCGATCGCGGGAGAGCGGATACGGACTCGCCTCCGGGGCGGTGCAGGTACGGTTCCATCAGATCCTGCCCAAAACGGGAACGAGTGCATGGAGTGTCCGCGAAGAACGCGCGCCGATTCCCGCCGTGCGATTCCACCCGGATCGCTCCTCCACCCCCTTCATCGCGGAGATCGAGATCAACGGGGAAAGCAGTGAGCACCGCTACGACCCGTTCTCGAACCTGGAGATCGTCGATGCCGGGTCCTGATCCGAGCCCATCGGGGGATCGTCGCCTTCCACGAGGCGGCTTTTCGCTCATCGAGATGCTCATGGCGCTGGCGGTGTTCGCCTTTGCGATGGTCCTCATCAGCCAGACTTTCTTCAATATCCTGACCGCCCTGCAAAGGCACGAGGACCGGAAACAGAACCTCGACGACCTGCGATTTGTCCGCAGTCAGGTGATCCTTGAAGCGGATCTGGATGTTTTCGAAGATGGCGGAGAAATCGAAACACTCGACGCCGGTGTCGCCCGCTGGACCGCCCGCGTGGAACCGACAGACCTGCCGCACCTTTTCGAGGTTCTCCTCACGATCGAGTTCGACGGCAGTGAGACTTCTCCGCCGTGGAACCATGAGGAACGGCTCCAACTCCTGCGCCCCACCTGGTCAGAGCCCACCGAATCGAGCGAACGGATGGCAGATATACGCACCCGCATCGAGGAAAACCGAAACTTCTGGGACTGGTAATGACAATCGTCAGAAAGAGCGTTCAAGGGGGCTTCAGCCTCATCGAGATGGTCCTTTCGATCAGCCTGCTGGCGATTCTCCTGCCGTTCCTCATGCTCTTTGTTGTGACGATCGCAGAACTCTGGATGCAGGGGACGGAGGGAGACTTTTTTCCCGAACACATCGATGGCGTGACGCAGTTCCTCGAGCACGCCCTCGAACGATCTGAAGCCGTCCTCCCTCCGGGTGATGGGAGCGGCCCCAGCCTGCCGGTCGAATGGGCACGCCCTCCCGGCTTCAGCGATCTCGATGATCCCCTCCTCATGTTCCGCCAGCGGGAAACACCCGTCCTCCTCACGCGCGATGGCTCGCCGCGACCCAACCTCAATGCCTACCTCTATTTCAGCGATGAGGATGGGCTTTCGCTCCTCTGGTATTCCGACCATGACGAAGAGGTCGAGGACCGAAACGATCTCTTTCGCACCGAAATTTCGCCGTATGTCAGCTCGATGAGCTATGCCTACTATGATGCGGATTTCGATCGCTGGGAGATCGTCGAGGATCCGGAAGAAGGCGACGGCGGTGTCTTTATCTTACCCCAGTATCTCAAGCTCACCTTCACCTACGCAGGCGAATCGGTTGAACGAAATCTCTTTCTTCCCCAGCGAAACCCGGATGTTCCCACCTTCTAGATCCCTCCGATCGAAGGGCGGCAGTGTCCTCGCGCTCGTCCTTGCACTCGTCATCCTGATGGCGTTCATCGCCGTTGCCTTCCTGGAGGAAGCGAAGGAGCAGATCCTCTACGACGCCCTCTTCCATAAGCAGGAGGATATGCGGGCAGAAGCGTATTCCGCACTCGATACAACCCTCGCCGTCCTCAACGTCTTCCATGAAATCGACGAGGGGCTCTGGGGGCCCCGACAAGGCTGGCATGAACCGCTGGCATTCGCCGGATACGAGCCGCTCAACGGCGTCAGCACCCGCGTCCATTTCAGAGATGAGAGCGGACGTTTTCCCCTTTC